>NZ_JAZGJQ010000016.1:0-15408 GCF_036408855.1 Olsenella absiana | reverse complement strand
GCAAAAGGGATGCTAGAGGAGACGGAGGCAGGACGGATGCGGAATCCGTCCTGCCTCCAATTTCATCTGCCGTCCCTGCATGACTTGGTGCAACGGTGTTGCTTTTCGAAATTCAATTCACGAGCGCCAGTCGCCCGAGGGACGACCACCTATCATGTTCCGGTACGGTCCGGGCACATGGGGACCGCCTGCGGACCAGCTGAGACAGCCCGTCAGCGGCCGGAACGACCTGACAGGAGGGGAGCGAGAGGTGATGCGACCAGAGACGTCGCCGCGAGCAGCGCGCGGAGAGGAGCCTCGTCGGCCCATGTCGCGTCCGGCGGGGCCGCGAGCGGCGCAGCCCCGTCCCGACCTGCGTCCGGCGCAGAGCCCGACGCAGCGGACTGACGCCGCCCCCGCGCGCGGCGTCTACCTCGACTACGCCGCGGCGACGCCCGTCGCCCCCGAGGTGCTCGAGGCCATGCTGCCCTACCTCACCGAGCGCTTCTACAACCCCTCCGCCCCCTACGCGCTCGCCCGAGGCGTGCGCGAGGACCTCGAGGCGGCGCGAACCACCCTGGCGCACCTCGTCGGCGGCCGACCCGACAACGTGACGCTCACGGCGGGCGCGACCGAGGCGAACAACCTCGCGGTCTCGGTCGCCTCGCCCGGCGCCCACGTGGTCACCGACGCGATCGAGCACGAGAGCGTCCTCGCCTGCGTCGAAGCGCGCCCGCACGCGATCGTCGGCGTGGGGCCGGACGGACGCGTGGACCCCGCGGCCGTCGCCCGTGCCATCACGCCCGAGACCGAGCTCGTGACCATCGGCCTCGCGAACGGCGAGATCGGCACCGTCCAGCCGCTGCGCGAGGTCGCGCGCGTCGTCGCCGCGGAGCGCGTCCGCAGGCTCGAGGCGGGGGAGGGCCGCCCCATCTGGCTGCACACCGACGCCTCCCAGGCCGCAGGCCACCTCTCCGTGAACGTCTCCACGCTCGGGGTCGACCTCATGACCCTGTCCGCGGCCAAGGTCTACGGCCCCAAGCAGGTCGGCCTCCTCTGGGCCGCCGACGGCGTCGAGCTTCGCCCGCTCGTGCTCGGCGGTGGCCAGGAGGGCGGTGTCCGCTCGGGCACGGAGGACGTCGCCGGCGCGGTCGGCTTCGCCCGGGCGCTCGAGCTCGCGCAGACCCGGCACGCCACGGAGTCCAGGCGCCTCCAGGGGCTCTCTCAGCGGGCTCGCACCAACCTTGCGGCCGAGTTCCCGTGGGCGCGCTTCTCGGGTCCCACGAAGCCCAAGAGGCGCCTTCCCAACATCGTGCACGTCTCCTTCCCCGGCATCGAGGCGAGGCGGCTCGTGATCGCGCTCGAGCGCATGGGCGTCTCGGTGGGGACCGGCTCGGCCTGCGCCGCGAGCCGCATGCGCGTCTCGCACGTCCTCGACGCGATCGGCCTGCCGCGCTGGGCCTCCGAGGGGAGCCTGCGCCTGTCCCTCGGCGTCCCCACGACGGAGGAGGACGTGGACCTCGCGTGCGCCTGCATCGCGCGCGCGGCCCACGCGGAGTACGCGCGGATCGGCGCGGACGAGTGCGAGCTGGCAGCCGGCGGGGCCGAGCGCCTCTTCGGCGCGGGGCGCATCCGCCCGCAGGAGGCGGCGCCCGCAGGTCGGCCGCAGGAGGGGTGATCGCATGGGCACCAGCGTCTTTCTCGGCATGAGCGGCGGCGTGGACTCGGCGCTCTCGGCGGCCCTGCTCGTGGAGCGGGGCTATGACGTGCATGCCGTCTACATGCGCAACTGGTCGCGCGACCTGCCCGGGTTCAAGTGCACCTGGGCGGACGACCTCGCCGATGCGGAGCGCGTGGCGGTCACGCTGGGCGTCGACCTCGAGGTGTGGGACTGCGAGCGCGAGTACAAGGAGACGGTCGTCGACTACCTCGTCGACTCCTATGCGCGCGGCCTGACGCCCAACCCCGACGTCATGTGCAACCAGACGGTCAAGTTCGGCACCTTCGCCGAGCGCGCCTTCGCCGAGGGGGCGGACCTCGTCGCGACCGGCCACTACGCGCGCACCCTCCCGCCCGCCGCGCCCGGCGCGCCCGCGGGGCTCCTGCGGGCGGCGGACGAGCACAAGGACCAGACCTACTTCCTCTGGCGGGTCGACGGCAGGACGCTCGCGCGCACGCTCTTCCCGGTGGGCGACGTCCCGAGCAAGGCCGAGGTGCGCCGCATGTGCGCCGAGCGCGGGCTGGGCATCGAGTCCAAGCCGGACTCCGACGGCATCTGCTTCATCGGCGAGGTCGGCATCAGGCCCTTCCTGCTCGACGTGCTGAGCCGACGGGCGGGCGACGTCGTGGAGTGGGAGACCGGCCGCGTGCTCGGCCGCCACGAGGGCGCTTTCCTCTTCACCGTGGGCCAGCGCAAGGGCTTGGACCTCGGCGGCGGGCCGGCGCGCTATGTGGTGGCGACGGACGTGGGGCAAAACGTCGTCTACGTCACGGCCGACAAGGCCTGCCCCGGCCTGTGGACGTCCGAGCTCACCCTCTCGGACGTGCGCTTCGTCGCCGGAAGGCCTCCCGAGGACGGCACCTACCAGGTGCGCGTCCGCCATACCGGCGCCCTCAGGGAGGCCAGGGTGGAGAAGGTCGGCCCAGCCGCGGGCGAGCCCCTGCGCCTGCGGGTTCGCTTCCCGGAGCCCGTCCGCACGGTCGCGCCCGGTCAGAGCTGCGTCATCTACGACGGCCTCGCTTGCCTCGGCGGCGGCATGGTGGAGAAGGACCCGCGCACCCTGCCGGAGTTCGCTCGCGCCTAGGCGCGCGCGAACACGAGGGTCCCTTCGTCCGAGCGCCCCTCGTCCAGGCGGTAGCCGCGCTCGGCGAAGCCGGCGAGGTCGCCCACGTCCTCCACGCCCTGCTCGGCGCACCAGCGCACGAAGGTCCCGCGCGCGGCCTTGGCCTCGGTCGCGCGCTGCCGCAGGCGCCCGTCCTCGAGGGGCTCCCCGAAGAGGCAGGTGAGGACGCGGGGCGAGCCCCCGGCGCCCAGCGAGCTCCCGGCGCCCGGCCCTCGCCCGACCTGCGATCCGCCCCTGGCGCGCGGCCCGACGTGCCTGGTCACGGCCTTGGCGTACTCCACCGAGGCGAGGTTCACAATCGTGTCGGACTCCTCGGCGAGCGCGCGCACGATTCTGTCGCCCCAGAACGCGTAGAGGTCCTTGGCCCCGTCCACGGCGAGCTTGGCCTGCATCTCGAGCCGGTAGGGCACGACGCCGTCGAAGGGGCGCAGCACGCCGTAGAGCCCGGAGAGGATCCTGAGGTGGCGTCCCAGGTAGTCGAGCTCCCGCTCGTCCATGACCGCCGGCGCGAGGTGCTGGTACTGGATGCCCCGGTAGGCGACCACGGCCGCCGTCGTGGTGGGGTCGTCCGCGTCGGCGGGGTCCTCGGCGAGGAGGCGGTCGTAGTTGAGCCGGGCGAGCTCGTCCGAGCAGCGCCAGAGCCGCTTGCAGCCGTCGTAGCCGAGCTCGCGCATCGCGTGCGCGAGCCTCGCCGCCTCCTCGCGGAAGCGTGGCTGGGAGCTGGCGTGGGGCGGGCCGTCCACGACCTCCATCCGCTTGGCGGGCGACACGATGAGCGAGAAGGACATGTTCCCCCTACCTGGGCGTCGGACCGTCGGGCGCCACGAGGTAGCGGGCGCGGAACTCGGCGAGGCCGTCCGCGTCCAGGCCGAACTCCTGCGCGAAGTAGGCCTCGAGCGTGCCGTACTGCTGGTGGATCTCCGAGAAGACCCTCTCGCCGAACTCGCGGATGACGCCCTTGCCGAACTGCGCCACGAGGCGCAGCTTGGGCACAGCCGTCATGATCTTGCGGTGGCCGTCGATCAGCGCGCTGAGCTCGTCGCGGCGGTAGACGTTGGTGAGCACGTAGCTGTCGACCGCCGCCTCCTCGTCGTAGCCGAGCGCGCACAGGATGAGCATGGCTGCGACGCCGGTGCGGTCCTTGCCCTCGCTGCAGTGGAAGAGAAGCGGCGTGCAGCCCACGCGCAGGCGGGCGAAGAGCTCCTGGTAGGCGGGGTTGTCAAACGCGATCGAGGAGTAGAGCTCCATGAGGGCGGACGTGACGGAGCCCTCGCGGTCCGGGTCGGTGCGCCGCGGCGTGAGGAGGAGCCTCACGAGGCCGCCGAAGGACATGTCGATGTCGTGGCCGAAGCGGTCGATGGCGCCGCAGAGGCGCTGCTGCTCGACGCCGGGCAGGTCGGGGTCGGGCAGCGCCCGCGCCTCGCGGGCGCTCCTCAGGTCGAGCACGTAGCGCAGGCCGAAGGTCTGGAGCGTCTCGAGCTCGGCGGGGTTGAAGCCTCCGGGAGCCGCGGAGCGGTAGACGAGCCCCTTGCGCATCATGAGCCCGGAGGGCATCACGTTGCCGCCGAGGTCGCGCAGGTTGCACTCGTCGCGGAATCCGGGGACGTAGGTCGGGAGGCGGTCCAGCTTCATGGGGCTCTCTCTGTCGGGCGTGGGTGGGGTTGGGGCCGGCGGGAGGAGGCCCCGGTCTCCCATTATAGGGAGCCCGGGGCCCGTCCGAGCCTCATCTTGCGTGCGGCGCAGGTCGCGCTGCTAGCGCCCGGGGCTACGGCCTCGCGGTCACGCCGGCGAAGCTGACGGAGACGACCTGGTCGGGGTCGACCACGCGGTCGAGGAAGGCGCCCATCTCGCACACCGTCCGGCCGCCCTCGACGCGGGCGGTCGCGGCGCCTGAGGGGACGGAGAAGGACGTGCCGTCGGCCATCGTCACCACGATGTCGCCGAGGTCGAGGTAGGAGGGCGACCACTGGCCGCTCGCCGGCGCCTGTTCGACGCCGTCGACCGCATAGTCGACGGTGACCGCGACGGGCGAGACGCTCACGCTCCGCACGCTGCCCGGTGTCCCCGCGACCGTGAGGTCGCCCGTGGCCGCGAGCTCGCGGGCGTAGCTCTCGTAGTCGAGCTTGAACTTGAGGTCCCAGGCGCCCGAGGCGACCGTCCGCGTCGCCTGCCACTGCGGGTCGACGGCGCTGATTCCGTGGAAGCTGGTCCTGACCGTGGCGCCCACGAGGTCGGCGTCGGTCGTGGCCTGCACGACGAGCTGGATGGCGTCGTCTTGGGGGTCGGCGTCGTAGAAGTAGGAGGCGCCGCCCGAGCCGAGCGCTCCGTCGACGCCCTGGTCGAAGTCGGCCACGAGGCGCTGGCCATCGAGCAGCAGCGTGCCCCCCTCGTCGGTCGTGACCTCGCCCAGGGGCTGGCCGTCCGCGCGGCGGATGCTGTAGACGACCACGTAGTTGTGCTCGTCGCCCACGATCGCGTCCGCCGAGATGGTGACGCCGCCGCTCGTCGCCGCCGCGTTCACCGGGCGCCCGACCCTGCCCGCGACCTCGGTCGGGGCGGTGGCGCCGAAGAACACGTCGTCGATGGCGCTCGCGACCCCGACGAGCTGGCCGCTCGCGTAGGCGTGGGCGCCCGCGCCCACGGCGAGCACGACGCCTGCGGCGACCGCCGCACGCGCGAGCCAGCCGCGCGCCCGCCCCGTCCGCCGCGCCGAGCCCCGCCCGGCCTCGGGCGCCGGGCGCGCGTCGTCCCGCGCGCCGTCAGCGCGCCCCGACGCCGCCGAGGCGACCGCCTGCGCCATCCTCTCGCGCTGCTCCGGCGTCAGCGAGATCCGGCCCATCTCCCTGCGGTACTCCTGCACCATGTCCTTCTCCATGTCCCTTCCCCTCCAACCTCTCTCGCAGCTCCTCCCTTGCACGGGAGAGCCTCTTGGCCACGGCCGACTGCGACGCCTCCGTGGCCCTGGCGATCTGCGCGATGCTCATGCTCTCGTAGTAGTGCAGGTACACGGCCTCGCGGTACAGGGGCGGAAGCCCCATCACCGCCCTCGTGACCCGCCCGGGCAGCTCGTCCTCCTCGAGCGAGCCGGCCACCTCGTCCTGGCCCGTCGCGCAGGCGAGCTCGCCCACCGCGTCGAGCGCGACCTCGCGCCTCCTGGAGGCGCTCCGGAGGACGTCCTTGCAGGCGTTGGCCGTACACCGGATGACCCAGGCCCTCTCGTGCTCCGGCCCCCGGAACGGCTCGCGCCGGCAGACGAGCTTGCAGAGCACGTCCTGACTCACGTCCTGGGCGTCCTCGAGCGAGCCCAGGTAGGTGTAGGCGAGCCGCAGCGCCAGGTCGCCGTACTCGTCGACGAGCCGACGCGCCTCACGCTGCGCCTCCTCCGCCGGGGTCGCCCCGCCTGCGCGCCTTGCGTCCCTTGCCATCTCCGACCTCCTCTCCATCGGTCTCCTGCCTTTGCCTACAACACGAGCTACGGCGGCAAACCTGACATCCCATCGCGCCGCACGCCGTCTGCCCTCGCGTCCCCGGTGCCACCCTTGCCCCACGCCGCTGTTTTATCATCGCCTCCTCCGTTCTGGAGTCTCGGAAGGTCGGCTATCGTCGGTCTGTTATGGTCCCATGGGCGAGAAGGACGCGGCGTCCCAGCCGCGACCAGGCAGGGAGGATGGTCTTCGGTGCTCTTCGAGGGTGACACACGGGAAGGGGGCTCGCCTTCGCGGGCGGGCGTGACCAAGGTCGACCTGGTCGTCGGCTTCCTGGGGGCCGGCAAGACCACGCTCGTCAACCGCATGCTCGCCGACGGCCTCGCGGGGGAGCGCCCCGTCATCGTGGAGAACGAGTTCGGCGACGTCGCGGTGGACGGCGACCTCATCCCCGAGGGGGAGGCCCAGGTGCGCACCCTGGCCTCCGGCTGCATCTGCTGCACGCTGCGCGGCAGCTTCCTCGACTGCCTCGACGAGGTGGTGGGCACGCTCGCCCCTTCCCGCATCGTGATCGAGCCCACGGGCCTCGCGAACCTGCCCGACCTCCTCACCATCGTGCGCGACGCCTCCTCGCGGCTGCCGTGCCGCCTCAACTCCGTGACCTCGGTCGTCGACGCCTCCTGCGTGGCCGAGATGCTCGAGTTCGCCGGCGACTTCTACGCGTCGCAGGTCCGCGACGCCACCCTCGTCGCCCTCACGCACACCGCCGGCCTCGGCGCCCCCGAGCTCGAGGGTGCCCTGCGCGCGGTGCGCTCCCTCACGTCCTGCCCTGTCATGGACGTCGACGCGGCCGGGGGCCTCGAGGTCCTCGCGGCCTCGGAGGCGGCGCTCGAGGAGGCGGCGTCCCTCGGGACCCGGGGCGAGAAGGACGCGGGCGAGAAGGACGGCGCGCCCCGTGGCTCGCGCGGCCACGACGGGTGCGCCCACGACGCCCACGGCCACGACGCCCACGGCCACCTGCACGCGCCGGGCGGCTTCGGGTCCTTCTCGTTCCTACCGGGGCGGACGTTCTCCGAGGAGGACGTCGACCTGCTGCTGGAGGGGCTGCGCCGCGTCCGGTCGGGGCGCGTGCTGAGGGCCAAGGGCTTCCTTGCCCGCAAGGACAGATGCGGCCTCGAGCACGTGGAGCTCGCCGCCGGCGGGGCCGGGCACGAGTGCTCCGCCTATCGGGGCGACCCGAAGCTCGTCGTGATCGGCCGCGGCCTCGACGGCGACGAGCTAGCGCGCATCGTCGGGGCGGAGCCCGAGCCGTAGGGCCGGCTCGGGGGCATCGGCCGCGGGCCGAGGGGCGAGCAGGCCCGGGGACGGCAACTGCGTACGTACGTCCGGCGGTGCGCCGGCCGAGAGAGAGGAAGGCGCCAGATGGCTGCCAGGAGCAAGGAGGAGCTCATCGGCGAGCTCAGGGACTGCGTCGTCGACATGGAGGACGAGCGGGTCGCGGACGTCGCGCGCGAGTACGTCGACGCTGGCTACGACGTGCGCGACGGCATCTTCGACGGGCTCGTCGCCGGCATGAACCGGGTCGCCGAGCTCTACGAGGAGGAGGAGTACTTCATCCCCGAGCTGCTGATCTGCTCGGACGCGATGTACAACGGCCTCGACGTGATGAAGCCCATGCTCGAGGGCTCGGACGCCCCCCAGAAGGGAACGGTAGTGATCGGTGTGGTCCAGGGCGACACGCACGACATCGGCAAGAACCTCGTCAAGATCATGCTCGAGTCCTCGGGCTACCGCGTGGTCGACCTCGGCCGCGACATCGCGCCCGAGCACTTCGTCGAGGCCGTGCGCGACAACGACGCCGACGTGGTCGCGATGTCGACCCTGATGAGCACCTCGATGGCGAACATGGGCAAGGTCGTCGAGGCGCTCGAGGCGGCGGGCCTGAGGGGGCGCGTCAAGGTCATCGTCGGCGGCGGCCCGATCTCGCAGGCCTTCTCCGACAAGATCGGCGCGGATGGCTACTCGCGCACGGCGACCGACGCCGTGAAGCTGCTCGACCGGCTCCTGGGCTACGCCGACGCCGGCGCCGAGTCGCCCGAGGCCTCCCGTGCCTAGCCCGGCAGGCCGGCCGGGCCCCGGGCGCCCGCTCGCGCCCGGGCAGGCGGTCCCGAGCGAGCGCGAGCGGCTGCTCTCCATCCTCGCCGGCGCCGGCGCCGACCGTCCGGCCTGCGTCATCCCCGGCGGCATGATGAACATGACGACGACGGAGGTGGCGCGCGCCGCCGGCGTGGGCCTGCCCCAGGCGCATACCGACCCCGCCGAGATGGTGCGCCTCGCCCGCGCGGCGCACGACCTCGCGGGCATCGAGAACTACGGCGTGCCCTTCTGCATGACCGTGGAGGCCGAGGGCATGGGCGCCCGGGTCGACCTCGGCGGCGCGACGTGCGAGCCCCACGTGGTGAGCGGCGCCATCCCGAGCGCCGCCGACCTGGGCGAGCTGCGCCCGCTCGACCCCACCCGCGGGCGCGCCGCCACGACCCTCGAGGCCATCAGGGCCCTGCACGGGCTCGACGACGGCGTGCCGGTCGTGGGCAACCTCGTCGGCGCGGTAAGCGTCGCGGGCACGGTCCTCGACATGGAGGTCCTTCTCCGCGAGATGGTGCGCAGGCGCGAGCAGGCGCACGCCCTGTGCGAGCTCGTGGCGCAGGGGCTCGTCGCCTACGGGCGAGCGATGGTCGAGGCGGGCGCGGACGTCGTCTGCATCGCCGAGCCCTCCGGCACGGGCGAGATCCTGGGCCCCAGGCTCTTCGGCGCCTACACGGTGCGCTACCTGAACGAGGTCATCGCCGGCATCGGCGCGCCCGCGACCATCGTGCACATCTGCGGCAGGCTCGACCGCGTGCTCGACGAGGTCGCGCGGATCGACTGCGACGCCTTCAGCTTCGACGCGACGATCTCCGTGCGCGCGATGCGCGAGCGCCTGCCAGGAAGGGTGCTCATGGGCAACGTCTCCACCTTCGCCCTGGAGGAGGCGACGCCGGAGAAGGTCCGGACGATGACCGGGGTCACGCTGCGCTCCGGCGTCGACGTGGTGGCGCCGGCCTGTGGCATCTCGATGTCGACGCCGACGGAGAACCTCAGAGCGATGACGGACGCGGTGAGGCGGTGGGCTCCCGGCAGGCAGGGAGCGCTCGGCCGGGCGAGCGCGTCGCAGACGACGAGCAGGGGGGAGCGATAGATGCCCAAGGTGCGTCTCCTGCGGGAGAACGAGGAGGTCGAGTGCGAGCGGGGGACGAACCTCTACGCCCTCCTCGCCGCGCGGGACCTGGTGGACGGGCCCTGCGGCGGCAAGGGCGTCTGCGGCAAGTGCGCGGTCGGCGTCGACGGCAGGCGCGTCCTGGCGTGCAAGTACGCGGTCGATAAGGACGTGGACGTGGTCACCGCGCCCAAGGACGACATCGCCGACATCGAGGTCTCCGGTTACCACGTCGAGGTGGAGCCCGACCCGGCCGAAGAGGGCGCCCTCGGCCTCGCGGTCGACGTCGGGACCACGACCGTCGTCGTCACCCTGGTGGAGCTCCGGTCGGGCGCGGAGCTGCGCTCGGCCTCCTGCCTCAACTCCCAGAAGGCCTACGGCCAGGACGTGATCACCCGCATCCACTTCACGATGGACGAGCCGGGAGGCCTCGCGGTGCTCGCAGGGCTCGTGCGCGCGGACCTCGAGCGGCTTGCCGCGGCGGTCTGCGCGGAGGAGGGCGTCGACCCGTCGCAGGTGAGGAGGGTCGTCGTCAGCGGCAACACCACGATGGTCCACCTCTTCGCCGGCGTCGACCCCTCCTCGATCGCCCAGGCCCCCTTCACGCCGCGCCTCACGGGCGCCGTGCGTGGCACGGGAGCGGACTTCGGCCTCGCCTCGCTCGCGGAGGCCGAGGTGTTCTGCGTCCCCTGCGTCGCCGCCTACGTGGGCGGCGACATCGTGTCGGGCGTCGTCGCCTGCGACCTGCTCGCGCCCGCCTCCGGGCGCACGCTCTTCATCGACATCGGCACCAACGGCGAGATCGTGCTCGCCGACGCGGGCGAGCTCGTCACCTGCTCCTGCGCCGCCGGCCCCGCCCTCGAGGGCATGAACATCAGCTGCGGCATGCGCGCCTCCGCCGGCGCCATCGAGGACGTGAGGATCGAAGGCGACTCCCTCTCGTACCGTACGATAGGCGGGGGCGAGCCACGCGGCATCTGCGGCAGCGGGATCGTTGCCGCCGTGGGCCAGGGGGTCGCCTCCGGGGTGATCGGGCGCTCCGGGCGCCTCTCCAAGGCGTCGCCCCTCGTGGCGAGAAGGGACGGCCGCCTAGCGCTCGTCCTCGACGAGGCGCGGGGGCTCTACCTCACCCAGGGCGACGTCCGCCAGGTGCAGCTCTCCAAGGGCGCCATCCTCGCGGCGATCGAGGCCCTTCTCCACGACAGGGGCCTCGCGGCCGGAGACGTCGCCCGCGTGGCCGTGAGCGGGCAGTTCGGCCGGCACCTGAGCGCGGAGAGCCTGGTGGACGCGGGCTTCTTCCCGCGCGCGTGGGAGGAGCGCATCACCTACACGGGCAACACGTCGCAGTCCGGCGCGGTGCTCTGCCTCGTCTCGGAGGAGATGCGTGCGAGGAGCGAGCGGGTGGGGAGCCACGCGCACTACCTCGAGCTCTCGACGCTCGAGGGCTACGACAGGCTGTTCGTGGACGCGATGGCGTTCTGCTAGGGCGCCGGACGCGGAGGAGGGGGAGAGGATGCCCAAGTTCCTGCTCAAGAGCTGCCAGAACCCGGATTCCGACAGGGTCGCGGAGGTCCGCGCCGCCCTCGGCATGGGCTGGGAGGAGGTCTACGCGAGCCCGGAGGGGATCTGCACGCTCGCCCGCGCCGTGCGCGACGCGCGCGGCCAGGCCTTCTGCCTGCTGCCGTTCTGCCACACCGTGGAGGCCGAGGCCATGGGCGCCCGCGTCAACCTGGGCGACGAGGTCTCGGTCGCCCGCGCCGGCGAGCCCGCCTGCTCCTCCCTGCGTGACGTCCTGGGCATGGAGCTCTCGCTCGACCGCACGGAGCGCCTCCCCAGGATGCTCCAGGCGACCTCCAAGCTCGCGCAGTCGGGCGAGAAGGTCATGTACTCCGTGAGCGGGCCGCTCTCGATCCTCTCGTGCCTCATGGACCTGAGCGCCGTCTTCAGGGAGTGGCGCCGCGAGCCCGAGCTCGTGCGCGAGGCGCTCGCCCATCTCCGCGAGCAGGTGGCGCCCTACGCGCTGGCCGCCGCACGCGCGGGCGCCGCGAGCGTGGAGGTGGCCGACCCTCCCGCGGCCGTCTCCATCGTGGGGCCCCGCGTGGCGGCGGACGTCGCCACGCTCTTCACCACGCCCCTCATTGAGGAGCTGGGGCCGCGGATGCCCGCGGGGACGGAGGTCGTCCTGTGCCCGCTCGCCGCGACGGAGGAGATGCGCTCGCTCGAGTGCGCCAACGTGCGGGTGCGCTGCCCCAAGGCGTAGCCGGGGGACGTGACGGGACAAAAAACGGGGCCGGCGAGTGCCGCCGGCCCCGCGTCCTTCTCGCTCGGCGCTACTGTGTGAGCTCGAGGTAGAGCCAGCGGTACTGCTGAGCGGACCTCTCCCACGAGACGTCCTTCTCCATGTCGCGCAGCACCATCTGGTCCCAGCACCAGCGGTTGGTGAAGTAGAGCGTCTTGGCGCGGTTCACGGCGTCGTAGAGCAGGCCGGACTCGTAGCGGTCGAACGTGAAGCCGTTGCCCTGGTTGGAGAACTTGTTGTACGGCTCGACCGTGTCCTTGAGGCCGCCGGTCTCGCGCACGATGGGCACGGTGCCGTAGTGCATGGCGATGAGCTGCGTGAGCCCGCACGGCTCGAAGCGGGATGGGACGAGCAGTGCGTCCGCGCCGGCGTAGATCTGGTGCGCGCGGCCCTCGTCGTACATGATGCTGGAGCAGACCTGGCCCTTGTAGGCGTTCTCGAAGTAGCGGAAGGAGTCCTCGTACTGGGCGTCGCCCGTGCCGAGGACGACCACCTGCGTGTTGCCGTCGACCAGTCCGGGCAGGACGTCGCGGACGAGGTCGAGGCCCTTCTGGCTGGTGAGTCGCGAGACGAGGCCGATGACCATCTTGTGCTCGTCCTGCTCGAGGCCGAGCTCCTCCTGGAGGGCCCGCTTGTTGCGGGGCTTCTGCTCGAGGAAGTCCCCCGGGCCGTAGGGCGCTGCGATCAGCTCGTCGGTCGACGGGTCCCACATCTCGTAGTCGATGCCGTTCACGATGCCGCGCAGCTTCCAGGAGTAGTACCTCAGATGGTCCTCGAGGTGCTCGCCGTACTCGGGCGTCTGGATCTCCTGGGCGTAGGTGCCCGAGACGGTCGTGACCTTGTCGGCGTAGGCGATGCCGCCCTTGAGCGCGTTGGCCTCGGTCCAGTTCTCCTGCAGGGCGCCCATGTTGAAGACGCTGTCGGGCAGGTTGGTCCAGTACTTGATGGTGGGGATGTCGTACTTGCCCTGGAAGCGCAGGTTGTGGATCGTGAGCACGCACTTGGAGCGGCCGAGCGGCGTCCCCTGGAACATGGTGCGCAGGAAGACGGGCACGAGCGCCGCCTGCCAGTCGTGGCAGTGGATCACGTCGGGCGTCCAGCCCAGGAAGTTCAGGGCCGCGAGCGCCGCCTTGGAGAAGTAGCAGTAGCGCGGGATGTCGTCCACGAGGTTGGTGTAGGGGTTGCCGTAGGAGAAGAAGTCCTGGTTGTCGATGAAGTCGTAGACCACGCCGCTCTCCGCGACGTACTCCATGATGCCCACGTAGAAGCTGCGGCCGTCGGAGCACAGGTCCATGTCGAAGGAGCCGCGGTAGACCATCTTCTCCTGCCACTCCTGCTTGATGCAGGCGTAGCGCGGCAGGATGACCTTCACGTCGCAGTTCTGCCTGATGAGGGCCTTGGGCAGCGCGTACATGACGTCGCCGAGGCCGCCGGTCTTCACGAACGGGAAGCACTCGGAGCCGATGAACGCCACGCTGCGCCTCGGCTGGGGGAGCTCCGGCTCGGGCTCGGGTGCAGGCTTGGGCTCGGCTGCGGGCTTCGCTTCGGCCTCGGGCTCAGGCTCGGGTGCGGGTGCGGGCTCGGGCTCGGGTGCGGGCTCCGGCTCGGGTGCAGGCTTGGACTCGGCCGTGGGCTTCGGCTCTGCCGCGGGCTTCGCTTCGACCTCGGGCTTGGACTTGGCCGCGGGCTTGGGCTCAGGGGCGGTCTTGGGCGCGGGCTTCGCCTCCGCCTTCGGCGCTGCGGCTGGCTCGGGGGAGACGGGCTTCTCCGCCTTGGGCGCGGCCTTGGGTTCCGGCTCGGGTGCGGCCTCCGTCTTGGGCGCGGCCTTGGGCTTGGGGGCGACGACCTTCTCGACGTCCTTCTCGGGCTCCGGCTTGACGGTGGCCTTGGTGGCCGCCGACTTCTTCCTTGCGGACGTGCGCGTCGAGGCGCCGGAGGACTTCGCCCTGGCCGACGTCGTCCTCTTGGAGCGGGACTTCGCCGTTGACCGCCTGTTGGATGACTGAGAAGTGTTCCTTGCCATGATCAACTCCCAAGTGTCGGTGCGGGCCAATAAAACAATTGTCCTATTTGTACCGCAACTGCCGCTCGGGTGCCGCCGTGGCGGCGGGGAGGGGATGTTGCGCAACATTGTGCTGACTCCCTGCATATACCATTGCATCCGAAACGACCTCTACGGCGACGCCTCCGCGGCAGCCGCGCTCCTGTTGGGCAGCGGTGCCTTTGCGCGGGCGGCAGCCCTTCTCGTCCTGACCGGCAGGAGGAACGATGTTTTGCCCGAACTGTGGTGCCCAGCTGGAACCTGATGCGCAGTACTGCAACTCCTGCGGTGCGCCCGTCGTGCACGACGCGGCGGCGAAGGCCGCCCGCCCCGCACAGCCCTCTCCTGGCGTGACCGCCCCCATCTCCTACGCGCAGCCGAGCGCGGCTCCGGCGGAGCGGGGACGGCAGGGAGACCGGGGCGCCAAGGACGACGAGGGGCGCGGGCACACGGGGCGCACCATCGTCCTCACGATGGTGGCGACCATCGCGGCGCTCGCGGTCGCCGGCGCGGCCCTCGTCTTCGCAGGCGTCCTCCCCAACCCGCTCGCGGCTCCTGCGGGAGGCACAGCCAACGAGGCGACCGCGCAGGGCGCGGACCCGAACGACGCGGGCGCGCAGCCGGGCGCGGCGGCGGACGACGCCAAGGCGGACACCGAGAAGAACGACTCGGCGAAGGCGGACGACTCGGCGAAGGCGGATGACGCCGCGAAGGCCGACGACTCGGCGAAGGCCGAGGCTCCTGCCCCCACGAGCTTCAAGGGCATCACGACCGCCACGGCCTCGAGCACGCTCGGGACGGACGGCATCAACACCTACGACCCCGAGAACGTCCTCGACGGCAACCCGAGCACCTGCTGGGCGGAGGGCGTCAACAGCGTCGGCGTGGGCGAGAGCATCACCCTCTCGGGCGACGGCGAGCAGCTGTTCTCCGGCTTCAGGATCAGGAACGGCTACCAGAAGTCCGAGGCGGTCTACAACAACAACGCACGGGCGACGGAGCTCGAGGTGCAGGTGGACGGCAAGAAGGTCATGACCGTGACGCCTACCTCAAACAACTTCAGCAGAATCGACGAGTACAGCCTCCCCAAGCCGACGGCGGGGACGTCGATCACCTTCGTGATCAAGAAGGCCGTCGTGGGCGACAGGTACGAGGACACCTCGATCTCTGAGATCGTCGTCTACTGATCGCGTCCTGGAGAGGCGTTCCGGGGCTGCTGCGGCTGTGGCGGCTGCGGCGGCTGCGGGCACGCGGAGGGCGGCTGCTGCGGCCACCACGGAGGCTGCTAGGGGCCTGCCTGGCCGCGGTGCCAAGCCTGCCCGAGGCCCCGAATCCGTCGCGCCGAATGTGGAGCGTGAATTGAATTTCGAAAAGCAACACCGTTGCACCAAGTCATGCAGGGACGGCAGATGAAATTGGAGGCAGGACGGATTCCGCATCCATCCTGCCTCCGTCTCCTCTAGCATCCCTTTTGCTGCTGCTGGCTCCCGCCGGAAGGGAGACGGCGATGAGGGACGGCAAGAGGAAGCACATGGACAAGGATAGCAGGGTGGCCATCGAGGAAG
>NZ_JAZGJQ010000015.1:0-39555 GCF_036408855.1 Olsenella absiana | reverse complement strand
AGCAAAAGGGATGCTAGAGGAGACGGAGGCAGGACGGATGCGGAATCCGTCCTGCCTCCAATTTCATCTGCCGTCCCTGCATGACTTGGTGCAACGGTGTTGCTTTTCGAAATTCAATTCACGAATTACGCACGACTGAGTTTAGGTTTGTGGATTTGTAGGCACTCTACGTTTGCGGACCCCAGCCGTGCGTAACCGCACGGGTTCGGCCGGCGCGTCCGTCGGCCTCCTGCGCGCCCGCATCCGCCCTTTCGGGGGATAATAGTAAACCAAGACAAACTTATTCGGATAAAATCGTCCTATCGGCTCGGAACCGCCCGTGCACGCGCCGCCCGCGCACGCGCCGCCCGCGCTACCCGCGCCTGCGCCGGCGCCGAGCGCCCACCCCGACGAAGGGAGCAGCCATGGGCCTGATCCGCTCGTTCTTCAACAACACGCGGAAGCCGACCGGGCTTCGCGGCAGGCTGATGCTCTCCAGGATGAACGCCGAGCATGCGGCGGTCTCCGACTGGGGCATGGCGCAGCTGCCCGCAACCTCGCCGCGCTCCATCGCGGAGCTTGGCTGCGGCGGCGGCCGCAACGCCGCCGAGCTGCTGCGCCGCTACCCAGGCGCGAGCCTCACCGCGATCGACTACTCGCCCGAGTCGGTCGGGCGCACCGCGCGCGTGAACGCGGCCGAAGTCGCCTCAGGCCGCTGCCGCACCCTCCAGGCCGACGTGTCCGACCTGCCTCTGCCCACCGACACCTTCGACCTGGCGACGGCCTTCGAGACCGTCTACTTCTGGCCGGGGCCGGTCGCGAGCCTGCGCGAGGTGCTCCGCGTCCTCAAGCCCGGCGGCACCCTCCTCGTCGTGAACGAAGCCGACGGCACCGACCCCCGGGACACGCGCTGGACGCGCGTGATCGACGACCTTTCCATCTACACGGAGCAGCAGCTCGCGGAATTCCTGCGCGAGGCGGGCTTCGTCAGCGTCCGCTCCAGCCGCGAAGAGCGACGTCACTGGCTCTGCCTGCTGGCGGAGAAACCCGTGTAGCCCCTCGCCTGCACCCCGTCCGCAACGCTCTCCCTAGGCCCCGAGGCGCTCCAGCTAAAGCACAGCCCCGTCGCGTCCCGCATCCGCGCCGACAGGTGAGTCCTACGCGCGTCGTCGTACCCCGTCTGCCCCCGTCTCCGAATTAATGTCCCGTAGCTATGGCAAAGTGGATTCAGGCTTTTATATCCAAGCCGCTACAGACCAGGGGAGGGCTCGATGGTGGGGTACGACGCACTCGAGACGCTGTCGGAGCAGGGGCGCTCGCTCTGGGGGAAGTCGGACTACGGGGTGGGCGAGGAGTGGCTTCCGCTCTACGTCCATATGGCCGACTCAGCGGGCGTCGCCGACAAGCTCTGGGACGAGTGGGTCCCACCGTCAACGCGGGACATCGTCGCCAGGGCGTATGACGGCGACCTCTCTCGCGCCCGCTCTCTGTTCGTGTTCCTCGCTGCCGTTCACGACATCGGCAAGGCTACGCCGGTGTTCCAGGCCAAGGGAGTCTCATGGCGTCCGGGCGAGTCCGGCGACCTCCTCTGGAAGCCGGAGCATGCCGGTTTCGTCATCAGGCGCGACCTCACAGGCTGCCGGGATCCAACGCATCCCATCGCCGGGCAGTTCCTTCTTACCCGGTACCTGCAGGGCCATGGATACGGCGAGGGAAGGTCTGGCAAGAAGGCCGCGACCTCAGTTGCCTGTGTGGTCGGTGCCCATCATGGTCGCTTCCCGACCATACAGAGGCTCGCCGACGCAAATGAGAAGAAGCTCGCCCTCGGCATCGAGGGCGAGGGCTCGAGCGTGTGGGTGCAGGTGCAGGATGAGCTCATGGACTGCGCCGCAGAGCTCGCAGGCCTCTCGCCGGACGGTCTCGAAGAGCTCAGGTCGGATGGCATCACGGCGGCGGTGGAGAGCGTCCTCACCGGTCTGGTCGTCATGACCGACTGGTTAGCGAGCGATCAAGGGCTCTTCCCTCTGGTTCCGCTCTTGGGTGGAGAAGGACGGATGGGCGCCCTAGAGGCTTCGGAACGATGCCGGCGCGGGTGGGCCGGCGCATCCATCCCTCCCTCATGGAGCGAGGACGAACCGCGGGTTGTCCCTTTCCCGCACTTCTTTTCCAAGCGTTTCGCGCTCCCCGAGGGCGCAGCGCCGCGACCGGTGCAGACCGCAGCGGCACGGATCGCCTGGGAGTCGTCGGATCCGGGCATCATGGTGGTCGAGGCCCCCATGGGCGAGGGCAAGACCGAGGCGGCGCTCTGCGCGGCAGAGATGCTCGCGTGGAGGTACGGCCTCGGCGGCGTCTGCGTCGCTCTCCCGACGATGGCGACGACCGATGCGATGTACGACCGGGTGGAGTCCTGGCTCAAGTTGCTCCCTAACGGCAAGTCCACGGCCGACAAGGACATCTTCCTCGCGCATGGCAAGGCGAGGCTCAACGAGCGCTTCCAGAAACTCGTCAGTCGTTCCCGGAAACAGGCATCGCTTTATTTCGGCGGCGACTCGGAGGACGAGGGAGACCGGATGCGGGCGGATGACGTCATCGTTTCGGAGTGGATGCTTGGCCGCAAGCGCGGCATGCTCGCCAACTTTGTGGTGTGCACGGTCGACCAGGTGCTCATGGGAGCCCTAAAGATGAAGCACCTCTCGCTCAGGCAGCTTGCGCTGGCAAACAAGGTGATCGTCATCGACGAGTGCCATGCGTACGACGTCTACATGCGTCAGTACCTGCACGTCATGCTCCAGTGGCTGGGATGCTGGCGGACGCCGGTCATCCTCCTCTCGGCGACCCTGCCGGTTGAGCAGCGCGACCAGCTCGTCGAGTCCTACCTCGCAGGACGGAGGCTCGGCGAGTCTCCGGAGGGCTCGGCGAGGGTCATGAGGGACGCCTCGAGCGGTAGCGTAGCGCGCGCCTCCGGAAGCGGGGGCACCTTCGAGGGGCCGGAAGAGGGGCCTTCTTCCCTGGGAGCGAAGGCGAGCTTGACCACGGGTCCAGGTACGGACGCGTACCCGCTGATTACCTACTCTGACGGGTGCACCGTGAAATGCGAGCAGACGAGACCGTCAGGCAGGTCAGTGAGCGTGTCCCTGTCCCTGATAGGGGATGGAGTCGACGACCTCGTGGGACTTCTCTCGGAACGTCTCTCCGAGGGTGGCTGCGCGGGAGTCATCTGCGACACCGTTGGAAGGGCGCAGGAGGTTGCCCGCTCGCTTGCGAAAGCCTTCGGGACGGAGGTGGTAACGCTCGACCACTCGCGCTTCATGGACGTAGACCGCATGGAGAACGAGAGGAGGCTCAGGGAGACCCTCGGGCCGCATGCGACGGTGGAGGACGGACGCCGGCCGAGGCTCTCCGTCACCGTCGGGACGCAGGTGCTCGAACAGTCGTTGGACATCGACTTCGACCTGCTCGTGACTGACGTCGCGCCGGTCGACCTACTGATGCAGAGGCTCGGCAGGACGCATCGTCATGCCCGCGGAGAGGGGGATTGCGAGAGGCCTGCGGCGCTGAGGGCCGCTTCTTGCTACCTGAGGGGCGTCTCCTCGTTCGAGAGTCAGGGGCCGGTCTTCGCCCCCGGTCTGACCAAGGTCTATAACGAGGCAAGCCTCGTGGAGGCGTTGGCGGTTCTCGGTCTCGAGGAGATTGGTCCAACGAAGGCCATCACCCTTCCGTACGACATACCGCGGCTGGTCAGGACGGCGTACTCGGAGGAGGTCGCGGGTTTCGTCCCAGACGGCTGGGCACGTTCGTACTCCTCCCAGCGCGACGCAAGGAGGGATAGGGACGCCCTGAAGGTGGAGAGGGCCAAGGCCTGCCTGCTCCCCGGCGCTGAGTTCATGATCGGCCAGAAGAAGACCCTATCCAACCTCAGTGACAGGGTCGACTCCGGCCAGCAGGGCGGGCAGTGTCTCCTGCGTGATGCGGACCGTGGGCAGCGCGCTGTGCGTGACACGCAGGAGACGATAGAGGTGCTCCTCGTACGCAGGGATTCCGATGGCGAGGCTGCCCTGATGCCCTGGGTCGGCGGTCGGGGAGTGGCCAGAGGAGAGACGTTGCCAGAGGACTCCGAGCCAAGCGTCGAGCAGTCGGTCCTTCTTGCCCAGTGCGCGGTCAGACTTCCCCTCTCCATATGTCCGCTCCAGAAACACGACGACTGCATCAACGAGCTTGAGCAGGGCTGCTGGCCGATCGTCCGGTGTTGGCAAGAGTCGCCGTGGCTCTCGGGCAGGCTGCTGCTCCCCATGGAAGAAGTGGAACCCGGTCACTTCGAGGCGACGGTCATGGGGAAGAGGGTCGCGTATACCCGTCGGGCGGGACTATCGATCGTTCAAGGATAATAAAACATCCATATTTCAGTTGAGAATAGAATAGTAGTCAGAAGCTCTGATATTCCCCTGACGGGGGTGACCCCTGAAACATGGAGGGAGCTTCGTGCTCCCCACGAACGTGGGGCCGTTGTTTAGATGCGATGAGCAAGGACGGTGGAAGGAGGAACGTTGACAGACGACGAGGAGACCCCTCACTTCAATGTGTACGTGGACAGCTGGATTCTCGCTGTCTACCAGGACGGCTGTAGCCGAGAGGTGTCAATCGACACCCTGCTAAGGGACTCCTACGACATCCGGGAGATCGGCGGGGACTCGAAACAGCAAACCTTGCCAGTCATCCGATTCACGCTCGCGATTCTGTTCATGTCCCTGTCGAATTGCGGGATGACGGGCGAGGACGAGCTCCTGGATTACTGGGAGGAGACCTGGCGGGCGCACGCCTTCGACATGGATGCCATCCATGCGTACGTCGACCCCCTCTTGGACAGGTTCGACCTATTCGACAAGATGCATCCCTTCTTTCAGGTGGCGGGTCTCGAGTACGCAGACAAGGCGCCTGATGGCATCGGCGAGCTCGTCGCGGACATTCCCAAAGACGACAAGTTCCTCTTCTCGCTGAGGAACAGGAATCGGCTCGAGGGCTTGTCGTTCGCGGAGGCTGCGAGGTGGCTGGTGTTCCAGCAGGCGTACGCGACTGCTGGCATCAAGACACCAGTGAAGGGCAACACGCATGTACAGAAGGGGAAGGTGTACCCACCCAAGGGGGCTGTAGGCACCGGCATGCTCGGGGCCATCGGGGGTCTGTACCTCGAGGGGCGGAACCTGTTCGAGACGCTGATGCTCAACTTGGTCCTGATGGACGACATTCGTGGCGAAACCCCCATTGTGGGCTGCGAGGGGGACATCCCGGCCTGGGAGAGGGATACGACCTCGAGCGACTATCGCGTCCCCGGCCCGGGAGAGCCGCATGGCCCCGTGCAATGCTTCACCTGGGAGAGCAGGCGCATTCGACTGGTCCTCGACGACGAAAAGACGCACGTCATCGGCGTGGTTAGCTGCTATGGGGACATCCCAAACGTCCTGGACATGGATGGTTCGGAGCCGATGACCGCCTGGAGGCCGAGTCCTGCGCAGCAGAAGCGCCTGAACCTGCCGTACGTGCCTCGCATGCCAAAGCTGCACGATCCTTCACGTGCGGTCTGGAGGGGGCTGGCGTCAATCGTCGCAATCGGGGAGAGCGGAGACCTTCGACCTGGGGTAATACGCTGGGTGGAGCGGTTGCGGTACGAGGAAGTCCTCACCGCGAAGGACCTCCCGGTTGTCGCCATCCATGCCCAGGGGATGGGATACGGGACCCAGAACAGCGTCTTCAGCGATGCCATCGACGATAAGTTCGACCTGAGCGTATCCCTCGTCGACCACGAGTCCAGTGCTTGCTCTCAGGCTCTGGGCACCATCGAGCTGATCGACCAAGCCGTCGGCAAGGTCGAGAACTTCGTCTCTAACACCCAGAGGGCCGCGGGCGACAAGGCTTCATCCACCGTCGCCAAGACGGAGAGGGAGCGTGTCAGGGAGGCTGTCTACTCCGTGCTGGACGCGGACTGCCGCGCGCGCCTCGCCCATTTCCCCGAGGAGCCGGATGAGGTCCAGAGCTACTGCACGAGCTGGAAGGGGGAGGTGCGTGGGATGCTCTTCGCGTACGCGACCCGCTACATGAACTCATGTGAGAGGTCGTTCTTCGACGAGCACGACGGGATGACCGTCGGCAGGGCCATGGCCCTGCTGAGAGCGAGCCTGTACGAACTGCTCGGAAGACCCGTGGACAAGGACGTGCGGGGTCTGGTGGAGCCGCAGGGCGTCTCTGCAAGGACAGGGAGGGAGTGATTCATACGTCATCGATCAGAGGGATGTCCAGAGCAATCTCGAGGTACGTCGACTCTAAGGTCTTGGGCCTGCAGTCCGGATACCTTGCTGGCAAAGCCTCGTCCAGGGCGACAATGGCACGCCTAAGGCGCTTGGACACGGCGGGCGAGGCCTCGTGGATGAGCGTGGGAGAGGAGATCTTCGCTGGCCTTCCTGAACTCTCGGCGGGTGAGGACGTCGAGAGGAAGGAGATGGAAAGCGTCAGGACCGCGCTACAGCTTTACGCGATCCTGCAGCAGGCCAAGGGTGTGCCGGTAGCCGTAGGCGGTGAAGGGAGGGTCGCGGGCGCTTCGCTCGCCAAGGCCTGCCGAGTGTTCGTCGAGTCGAATCGTGGCGAGGGGTCCTCTGGCGTCAAGCGTAGGCTCGCCTCGATAGAGGCCGCCACGGATTTTCAGGGCGTCAGGCAGGGCGTGCGGACGCTCGTCAGGTTGATACGTACCGCGAAGACCACCGCACCGATCCAGCTCGACTTCGGATTGCTCGCGTCGGACCTCTTCGAGCTGCAGTTCGATGAAACGCGAGGGGACGTCTTCATGCGATGGGCGAGGGACTTCTTCCGCTTCGAGCCGAGCGTGAGCACGAAGAACGAGGAAGCTACGGAAACCAAGGAATCCAGGTAACGGAGGCCGGCAATGTATCTTGATATGCATGTTCTGCAGAGCGTACCCCCCTGTGACATGAACCGTGATGACACCGGGACACCCAAGACGGCAATCTACGGAGGCTACCAGCGGTCGCGCGTCTCGAGCCAGGCGTGGAAGCACGCGATGCGCGAGATGTTCCCCCGCCTGGTGGACGCCGAGAAGCTCGGCGTTCGCACCAAGCACGCGGTCGCGCTGATCAAGGAGGCGATCGACCGGAAGAACCCCGACCTACAGGAGGTGTCGGAGGACCTCGCGAGCGACGTTCTCAAGATTACTGGGGTAAAGACCGAGAAGTCGAGGAGGAGCGGATCCGAGGAGGGATCCGCGGTTTCCCAGTACCTCATCTTCATAGCGAGATCAGAGATCGAGAAGCTCGCGGACATAGCCGTGGAAGCTCGGGAAGCTGGCGAAGACCTGTCGAAGCCGTCCAAGGACTGGAAGAAGAAGGTCCAAGAGGCGTTTCATGGTAAGCAGGCGCTAGACATCGCCCTCTTCGGCAGGATGCTGGCTGACGCACCCGACCTCAATACCGATGCGAGCGCGCAGGTCGCCCACGCCATCTCCGTTAACAAGGTCACGCAGGAGTACGACTACTTCACTGCAGTCGACGACTGCTCTGCAGATGACAACGCGGGTGCCGCGATGCTCGACACCATCGGGTTCAACTCGTCTACGCTCTATAGGTACGCCACCGTCTGCCTGCCCTCCCTCGAGGAACAGCTTGGCGACGTGGAGGCGGCTGCCGCCGGGGCGCAGGCGTTCCTGAAGGCCTTCGTCGAGTCGATGCCGACCGGCAAGCAGAACACGTTCGCCAACAGGACGCTTCCGAGCCTGGTCCTTGTTGCTCTGCGCAACGACCAACCGGTCAACGGGGTCTCAGCGTTCGAGTCCCCGGTGATTGCGAAGGAGGGCGACTCCATCTCGCGCCAGGCAGAGGACCGTCTTGCACGCAAGCTCGCCGAGTTCTCGGAGACATACGGAAACGCTCCTGCGAAGGTCTGGTGGACCGCCGTGGACGGAGGTGCTGAGTCCCTGGAGCGGATAGGCGAGAAGGTCAGCTTCCCCGAGATGCTCGAGGGGGTAAGGTCTAGCGTCGCCGAGGCCCTTTCGGCAGGTGAGGCGTAATGTCCGTGCTTCTGTTGGAGCTGTCGGGACCTCTTCAGTCATGGGGGGACTCGTCAAGGTACGTGAGGAGGGGGACGCGAGGCGAGCCCACGAAGAGCGGCATCGTTGGCATGCTGGCCTCGGCTCTCGGCAGGTCTAGGGAGGACTCCCTGGACGACCTCACGTCCCTCGAGTTTGGGGTGCGACTGGACCAGCCGGGGAGCATTCTCGTAGACTTCCAGACCGAGCGACCTAGGGGAGATACGAAGAAGGCCATGCCGCTCTCGTATCGCTACTACCTCTCCGACGCTAAGTTCCTGGTCGCGCTTGCAGGGGATGCGGACTGGCTGAAGACCATCTGCGATGCGGTTTCACACCCGGTCTGGCCGCTCTTTCTCGGGAGGAGATCCTGCCCGCCGGACAGGCCCCCTGCGCTAGGTGTCCGCGAGGAGTACGCAGACGTCAGAGAGGCACTCTCGTCAGAGGCGTGGCTCGCCACGGAGCGCTACAGACGACGTAACCCAAGGCTCAGGGAGCTGGAGGTGGCCTGCGACGCACGCGAGGATGAACCCGCGGAGAGCCAGGATGACCATCCGCTCAGCTTCAGCGGCGCGTGCAGACGCTATGCGGGCAGGGGCGTCCATAGGTTTAGGGTCGGCATCGAAGACCTGTCCGACCGAGATGGCGATGCTCGGCATCAGCCGGGAGAGAAGCTTCCCGCACATGACCCCATGGGCTTCTTTTAAGCGAGAGGAGGGAACATGTACATCTCCAGGACGCCGCTGAACACCGCTAGGCCAGAGACGATGAGACTGCTCGCGTCTCCGTACCGGATGCACGCGGCAGTCGAGAATGCCTTTCCGCCAGATGCCTGTCGCAAATCGGACGAGGGCCGGATACTTTGGAGGGTCGACTCGTCAGCTGGTCCGACGCACGAGACGTGGCTCTATGTCGTGAGCCCCGATCGCCCGGACTTCTCCCACATCGCGGAGTCGTGCGGCTGGTCCGCTTCGGGATCAGGCGAGACGAAGGACTATACGCCGGTGCTCGACCGCATAAAGAGCGGCCAGAAATGGCGGTTTCGGCTGAAGGCCAACCCTGCGCGCAAGGTGCTCGCCGACGAGGGGAGAACTCCAAACTCCAAGGTCGTGGGAACCATCCAAGGGCACGTCACGATGGAGCAGCAGGCCGACTGGCTCCTGCGCCGCGCGGAGGAGCACGGTTTCAGGGTGTGTGCGACTCCCGAGGGCTACGACCAGCTCGTGCTCTCCCAGCGTCACAAGGAGAGGTTCGAGCGCGACGGACGACGGGTCACCCTCGTCACGGCCGTCTACGACGGAGTTCTCGAAGTAAGTGATTCGTATCTGCTGAGGCATACCCTCTGCTTCGGGATGGGTAGGGCTAAGGGCTTTGGGTGCGGCCTCCTGACCATCTCGCCGCTTGGATGATGTCCCATCAGCAATAATGTATGTCGCCTTGAGAGGGGCGCCCATGTCTGACGCGAATACCGCGAAGAGAGGTCGGGCAGGAGGCGCCCCTCCACCTGACCTCGTCGACCTAGTGAGGGTCGAGGATAGAATCTCATTCCTCTACTTCGAGCACTGCAAGATCAACCGACGGGATAACGCCATCACCGTGAGGGACGACGAGGGGACAACTTACATCCCCTCGGCCACGCTCAGTGTGATCTTGCTCGGCCCTGGCTCGTCGATGACGCACGACGCGATGACACTGTTGGGCGAGAGCGGTGCATCTGTCGTGTGGGTGGGGGAGAGGGGCATCAGAATGTATGCCTTCGGACGACCGCTCACCCATTCGAGCACGCTGTTGCAGGCGCAGGCGAAGCTCGTCTCGAACACGAGGACTAGGTTGGCCGTAGCAAGGAAGATGTATGGAATGAGGTTCCCCGGCGAGGACGTGAGCAAGCTCACCATGGGTCAGCTGAGGGGGCGCGAAGGGGTGCGTGTGCGTCGAATCTACAAGGAGTGGTCAAAGAAGACCGGAGTCCCATGGACCTGTCGGGAGTACAACCCGCGCGACTTTGACGATGCCACGGAGATTAACAAGGCCCTCTCTGCAGCGAACGTCTGCCTTTACGGAATCGCGCACTCCGTAATCGTCTCCCTGGGGTGCTCGCCTGGCCTGGGCTTTGTTCATACGGGACACGAGAGGTCATTCGTGTATGACATCGCCGACCTCTACAAGGCCGAACTCTCCATCCCGGTCGCGTTCAAGACCGCTGCCGAGAAACCCATGGACATTGGCGCAGAGACGCGAAGGATGATGAGGGACGAGGTCTTCGACCTGAGACTGCTTCCACGTATGGCCACGGACATCAAAAGTCTTCTCGGTCAGGACGATTCTGCACAAGCTGCGAAGATGCGGCCAGACGTCAACCATGTTGCGCTCTGGGACGAGAAGGCGGAAGAGGTGTCAGCCGGGAAGTCCTATGGCAAGGATCTTGAGCGAGAGGGTGACTAGGGATGCTCGTAATCGTGCTGACCGCTTGTCCCGTGGGGTTACGTGGTGATCTGACGAGGTGGTTGCTGGAGATATCGCCCGGAGTCTTCGTTGGTAGCGTGTCAGCAAGGGTGAGGGAGGGCCTGTGGTCGCGCGTGCTCGGGATGGTGCATAACGGTCGAGCGATTATGGTCTACTCGTCGAACAACGAACAGCACCTAGCCTTCAAGACGTTCCAACCTGACTGGCAGGCCTTCGACTGTGATGGGGTCGAGCTGATAAAGCGGCCGCTCGGAACGGACGATGCCACGATGGTTCCGGTGCCGGAGAGCGGTTGGAGCAACGCAAGCAAGTATCACGCAGCTAGGAAGTACGGGAGATAGCTCGCTTGAGCTATCGCGGATTGCGGACCCTCCAGTAACTGGCAGGGGGAGTGAACTTTGACAAGTGCATACGTTTTACGGATTAGTCGTACAATGCTGCAGGTCGTTAAGTGTGCTCCCCGCGCATGCGGGGATGATCCCCGCCTCAACGATTGCGGTAAAGTCGCCTCTGCTGTGCTCCCCGCGCATGCGGGGATGATCCCCAGATGGGCGAGGACATTGCTCGCTTCATCGAGGTGCTCCCCGCGCATGCGGGGATGATCCTCTAGACGAGACGGTCAAGGTTCTGATGCTGAAGGTGCTCCCCGCGCATGCGGGGATGATCCCCAGCCCAGCGACAGCGCCTATAATCAGTCCAATGTGCTCCCCGCGCATGCGGGGATGATCCTCACGCTCACCAATCGCGGGAACGTCATCTCAAGTGCTCCCCGCGCATGCGGGGATGATCCCGTAGGCTTCGTGACCGAGTGGATGCGCAACCGCGTGCTCCCCGCGCATGCGGGGATGATCCGCCAGGGCGAGCCGATGACGTCCAAGCCTGACGTCGTGCTCCCCGCGCATGCGGGGATGATCCTACAACATCCTGTTGCAGCAAATATATCGCGTTTGTGCTCCCCGCGCATGCGGGGATGATCCCTCCGATGACATCGCGATTCAGCGGCAGATTGTGGTGCTCCCCGCGCATGCGGGGATGATCCCGGCGAGAAGAGCACCAACGTGAAGGGGCTTATCGTGCTCCCCGCGCATGCGGGGATGATCCTAGCAGCGCTTGTGGTTGGAATTATTGTCCTATGGTGCTCCCCGCGCATGCGGGGATGATCCCCGCGTGTGCGAGCTGCGGGAGGCCCAGGGCAGGTGCTCCCCGCGCATGCGGGGATGATCCCGCGTCATGTGGTGTGCGGAGGACCGCGAGGACGTGCTCCCCGCGCATGCGGGGATGATCCTCTGCCCATCTCTTCCTCCTCACAGCGACTTCCAGTGCTCCCCGCGCATGCGGGGATGATCCCCAGGAAGCCTACGACAGTGGTCACTACGTAGACGTGCTCCCCGCGCATGCGGGGATGATCCTCTGCATTTGCTTCACCCCCTTGCGCAATCTGAGTGCTCCCCGCGCATGCGGGGATGATCCCTCGTCCGCGCTGACCTGCCCGTCGGAGAGCGCCGTGCTCCCCGCGCATGCGGGGATGATCCCGCGGGTACATTGCGGGGACGGCCTGGCACGAGCGTGCTCCCCGCGCATGCGGGGATGATCCCGCGGGCATGAGGCGCAGGCGCAGCTCCCTCTCGGTGCTCCCCGCGCATGCGGGGATGATCCCGCGAGAGGACAATGCCGACGATGTTTCACGCGAGTGCTCCCCGCGCATGCGGGGATGATCCCAGGAAGAACGGGATGCCATGCGCGAGATAGAACGTGCTCCCCGCGCATGCGGGGATGATCCCCAAAGACACAGCTTCGCCACGTCCTACCTCCACGTGCTCCCCGCGCATGCGGGGATGATCCCGCTTGATGCTCTCCGCCATCTCGGTAACGACGAGTGCTCCCCGCGCATGCGGGGATGATCCCTCGAGCAGCAAGGACGGCATGCAGTCCGGCTGGTGCTCCCCGCGCATGCGGGGATGATCCCATGCCCGACATGGCTAGCGGAAAGGCCGTCATCGTGCTCCCCGCGCATGCGGGGATGATCCGTTCAGAATCCTCTGCGCGACGGTAAGCCCCTCAGTGCTCCCCGCGCATGCGGGGATGATCCCGGCGTCGAGAATGGGATGCTCACCCGCGAGGTGAGTGCTCCCCGCGCATGCGGGGATGATCCCATTGATGTTCTGCATGTTCATGGTGCCGTCGATGTGCTCCCCGCGCATGCGGGGATGATCCTCCCGCTTCCAGTCGTGGTTGAGCAAGACGTGAAGTGCTCCCCGCGCATGCGGGGATGATCCCAGGGCGCGCGACTTCGAGAAGACGGTAGAGGTGGTGCTCCCCGCGCATGCGGGGATGATCCCGGGAAGTTCACCAACATCACGCTTGACGGCTTCGTGCTCCCCGCGCATGCGGGGATGATCCCAACTTCGAATCCACGATGTCGGCCTTCCTGACGGTGCTCCCCGCGCATGCGGGGATGATCCGACGTCCCCTTCTAGGGGCGTGGCATAGCGACGGGTGCTCCCCGCGCATGCGGGGATGATCCACATTCTGCTTTGCGGTCAGCGCTTCGACGCTCGGTGCTCCCCGCGCATGCGGGGATGATCCCGCGCCCAGGTAGCTAGCTTCCTCCCGGTCTTCCGTGCTCCCCGCGCATGCGGGGATGATCCCGGCACAGCAAGACATGGCGCTGCTTGGCAACAGGTAATCCCCGCGCATGCGGGGATGATCCCGCGGTTGCTG
The DNA here is from genome assembly GCF_036408855.1 of Olsenella absiana. Taxonomy (NCBI): domain Bacteria; kingdom Bacillati; phylum Actinomycetota; class Coriobacteriia; order Coriobacteriales; family Atopobiaceae; genus Olsenella; species Olsenella absiana. The sequence goes on along the minus strand of NZ_JAZGJQ010000015.1, from coordinate 26,306 downwards.
GCGGCAATGCCGACACCTTCCAGGTGCTCCCCGCGCATGCGGGGATGATCCCACCGACACGATGCTGAAGCAGATGACGCGCGAGGTGCTCCCCGCGCATGCGGGGATGATCCCACCGACACGATGCTGAAGCAGATGACGCGCGAGGTGCTCCCCGCGCATGCGGGGATGATCCTCGACACGATTCGTGACTACGTCGCGAGCGCCGAGTGCTCCCCGCGCATGCGGGGATGATCCGAAGCCCTTGATCTGGTAGTCGTAGACGAAGGGCGTGCTCCCCGCGCATGCGGGGATGATTCCGACCGCAGCAAGAACGCTTCGGGGCAGTGGGAGGTGCTCCCCGCGCATGCGGGGATGATCCCGAGGACGGGTTGCTGTAGGTCAAAACCGGGTTGTGCTCCCCGCGCATGCGGGGATGATCCTGGGGTCCACTTGGAGCGGCTCGGGTTGGTCCAGGTGCTCCCCGCGCATGCGGGGATGATCCCGGGCAAGGCAGGAGATCGTCACTCGTCGGCTGCGTGCTCCCCGCGCATGCGGGGATAATCCCAAATCATTAAGAAGGTCTACGACGTTTCGCCGAGTGCTCCCCGCGCATGCGGGGATGATCCGAACGCGGCAGACGCCACAGTCGCGGCACGGCAGACGTGCTCCCCGCGCATGCGGGGATGATCCCCGTCCCGCTCTTCGGGGGACTTTTACGAAAGCGGTGCTCCCCGCGCACGCGGGGATGATCCGGACGGGCGTACACGCTCGCGGAGCTGGACGCGTGCTCCCCGCGTATGCGGGGATGACCCCCCTATGAAGCCGCTATCCCATGGGTCCCGTGGGGTGCTCCCCGCGCATGCGGGGATGATCCTGAGAACATGAACGAGATTCAGGGGCTTGACCTCGTGCTCCCCGCGCATGCGGGGATAATCCCGGCAACCTCATGTCCAAGAAGTCATCAAACCCGGTGCGCCCCGCGCATGCGGGGATGATCCCAAGGACAAGACCGGCGTATATAAGCCGGAAGCCGTGCTCCCCGCGCATGCGGGGATGATCCCGAAAGGCGAAAGGCCAAAGAAGAAAGGGCCATGGTGCTCCCCGCGCATGCGGGGATGATCCCATTGCACCGGGCGGCGCGGAGCCTTGGAACAAGGTGCTCCCCGCGCATGCGGGGATGATTCCCCGAACTCGCGCGACTTGCAGCGCGGGCTGCGCCAGCTGCGCCGCGCCTGGTTGCAGTTAGCGTAGACCATGGTGCCATATGGTCAAGCTAATTATGTTGCGCAACAAATCGCCAGGCGACGCTCGCGAAGACGCTCTCGCGCGGGACGTGACGTATGCAATCCCAGGACAAGATGACTGTCGAGCGCTACGAGAGCAGCTTGCTGCGGCTGTTGGCCCCCCCAGGCCGGGCGGAGGGGCGTGCGGCCGGCCGGGCGCCGCGGTGGTCGCGGCGCCGGCGCCTGCCCCGGCGCCTACCCCAGTCCGCGGCCGAGCGACTCCACCAGGGGGCAGCCTCCGGACGCGTCCGCCCCGCCCGCGGCGACGAGGGAGGGCGCCTCCGCCTCGCCTGCGACGCGCTGCCTCGAGACGTGGTCGCCGCGGCAGACCTTGACCTCGTAGCCCACGCTCGCGCAGCGCCGGGCCATGCAGAGCCGGCACTCCGCCGCCTCGTCGCCGGTGCAGATCTTGCCGTCGTAGAGCAGGTACTTGGCGCGGACGTCGCGCGGGGAGAGGTTGGGCATCGCCACGTTGGCGCCGGCGAGCAGTCCCAGCTCGCGCCCGCGCGGGTCGATGGTGCCCAGGGCGGTCGTCGCCGGCAGCAGGACCTCGGGCAGCATCAGGCGGATCACCGCCAGCAGGTGCAGGGTGTCCTCGAGCGTGCCGGCGGAGAAGTTCGCGAACGGCGTGTCCTTGTGCGGGATGAAGGGGCCGATCCCCACCATCTCCGGCTGGAGGTCTGCCATGTACCTGAGGTCCTCCTCCACGAAGTCCCACGTCTGGTAGGGCGAGCCGACCATGATGCCGCAGCCCACCTGGTAGCCGATCTCCTTGAGGTCCCTGAGACACCGCTTGCGGTTGGCGATCGAGAGTTCGGCGGGGTGCAGCCTGCCGTAGTGCCAGGGGTTGGAGGTCTCCTGGCGGAGCAGGTAGCGCTCGGCGCCCGCCTCGAAGAAGCGCTCGTAGCTCTCGCGCGGCCTCTCGCCTATCGAGAGGGTGACGGCGCAGTCCGGGTGCCTCGCGCGGATCTTGCGCACGAGGTCGCAGACGACGTCGTCCGTAAAGGCCACGTCCTCGCCGCCCTGGAGCACGAAGGTGCGGAAGTCGAGCTCGTAGCCCTGGTCGCAGCACGCGAGGATCTGCTCCTCGGAGAGCCGGTAGCGCTCGGCGCGCGCGTTGGAGCGCCTGAGGCCGCAGTAGAGGCAGTCGTTCCTGCAGTGGCTCGTGAACTCGATGAGCCCACGCAGGTACACGTCCTTGCCGTAGTAGCGCTCGCGCACCTCCCGCGCCCGCGCATAGAGGAGCTCCGCCTCCCCGTCCGTCAGGGTGGCGAGAAGGGCGGCGAGCTCGCCTGCGGACAGGGTCCGCTCGCGCGCGAGCTCCTCGATGCGACGCTCGTTTACCGTGCTCACTCGCTCTCCTCCCGGTCCTTGTCGCCCGCCTGGCCCGTGGCCTGCGGCTGGGTGGCCGCCGCCTGCGGCCGCACACCCTCGTCGAGGATCGCCTGCACGTCGGGGAAGAGGCCGAGCGTGCGGCGCAGGATCCCCTTCATGTGGGCGATGGCGACGCCGTAGTTGGTCATGGGGACGCCCTGGGCCTCGGCCTCGCGCATGCGCCTGAGCATCTCGCGGCCGTTGAGCATGCAACCGCCGCAGTGGATCACGAGGTCGTAGCCGGTAAGGTCCTCGGGGAAGCCGCGGCCGGAGGAGGCCTCCACCGTGAAGTCCCTTCCCGTGTGCTGCCTGAGCCACGCGGGGATCTTCTGCGTCCCGATGTCGCCGCACTGGCGGTGGTGCGTGCAGCCCTCGGAGACGAGCACGCGCGCGCCCTCCGGCAGCCGGTCGATCGCCGCGGCGCCGCGCACGGCGCTCGCGAGCAGCCCCTTGTAGCGCGCCATCAGGATCGAGAAGCTCGTCAGCGGCACGTCTGCGGGCACGATGCGGGCGACCTCCGAGAAGACCTGGCTGTCCGTGATCACCATCGCGGGCTTGGTGCCGGCGGCGGCGAGGCGCTCGAGCGTGCCCGCGAGGATCGTCTGCTGCACCACGACGGACTCGCAGCCGGCGTCGAGCACGTCGCGCACCATCATCTGCTCGGGCAGGATCAGCCTTCCCTTGGGGGCCGCCTTGTCGATGGGGATCACCAGGACCACGACGTCGCCCGGGACGAGCAGGTCGCTCACGAGCGGCCGCTCCTGCCTGCCGGCGCTGCCGAGCCTTGCGATGGCCTCCTTGAGCTCGAAGACGCCGGCGCCGGTGAGGGCGCTCAGGTGCACCTCGTGCGCGGTGTTCGCGGGGACCTCGCCCAGGAGGTCGCACTTGTTGTAGGCGACGAGGTAGGGCGTGTCCTGCGCGCGGAACAGCCCCACCAGCTGGCGCTCGCACGCGCCCATCCCCGTGGTCGCGTCCACCACGAGCACCGCTACGTCTGTGGAGCCCAGGACCTTGCGCGTCTTCTGCACGCGCAGCTCGCCCAGCTCGCCGGCGTCGTCGAAGCCGGGGGTGTCCACCACGGTCACCGGCCCCAGGGGCAGGATCTCCATGGACTTGACCACCGGGTCCGTCGTGGTGCCCAGCGTGTCCGACACGACCGCGAGGTCCTGGCCGGTGACGGCGTTGACCACGCTCGACTTGCCCGCGTTCCTCCGCCCGAAGAAGCCGATGTGCACGCGCTCCGCCGAGGGGGTGTCGTTAAGACTCATGCCCTTCTCCTTCCGAGGGTCGATTCAGGGTCGTGCCATCTTGCGGCATGCCGCCGGCGAGCTCCGCCGCGAGGTCCACCTCCATGAGGTTCGGGACCTCGTGCAGCCACTGGCGGCCGGAGAGCGCGAGGTGCGGCATCCTCACGAGGCGCGCGCCCGCGCACACGAGCGAGAAGAACGGGTCGCCCACGACGGTGCCGGCGCCGGAGAGCGCCCGGGCGACCTCCTCCTCGCCCCAGACGGCCTCGTCGCCCAGCCCCTCGTCCACGAGGCCGGCAGTGTCCTCGAGCGGGCTCACCACCCTGGACGCGACGCCCGCCGCCGCGAGCGAGGCCGCGAGCGAGCCCATCTGCACGGGCTCGCCCACGAGGGCCACGTCGGGCGTCCCGCCGGCCCCGGGCCCGTCCGCCCCGGCCGCAGCGGCGCGCCGGTAGTCGAGGCAGGCGTTGCGGCAGCGTCCGTCCGCGATCGAGGCCCGCATCGCCCGCGCGAGCTCGCCCGAGAAGCCCCTGGTGGGAAGGCCCACCACGTAGGGCGTGCCGAAGCGCTCGCGGAGCCTGCGCGCGGCGGCGAGCCCCGTGGCGGAGACGACGAGGTTGAGCGCGGCCGAGGCGGAGGCGGCCAGCTCGTCCAGGGTGGAGCCCTCGGCCCAGACGGCGCCGAGGGAGAGGCCCGCCTCACGGACGAAGCGGGCGACGGAGTCGCGCGACCCCGTCGCGGCGAAGTCGAGCGGCGTCATGCCGAGGACGTTCACGGCGGAGAGGGCGCCTCGCCCGGAAGCGGCCGCGGGGAGCGGGTCCTTCTCGCCCGTGCGCGCGTCTGGCTCCGTGACCGCGAGGTCGGCGAGCGCGGCGAAGGCGATGCCCGCGCCGTGCACGTAGTCGTGCATGCCGTTGGTGGCCAGGTAGTGCGTGGGCGTGCCCGTGGCGGCCTCGACCTCGCGCGTGATCGCCGCGAAGTCGCACCCCACCTGATAGGGGATGGGGGAGTTGACGAGCGCCACGAAGCGCGGGCGCGTCTGCCGCACGGCCTCCACCACGTCGCGCACGAGCTTCTCGTCGTCGCCCATGATGGCGTCGACGTCGGTCAGGCCGGAGATGAAGACGAGGCTGTCCTGGTCGTACCAGCGCACCTCGTCGTGGGTGTTGTAGGTGGAGTTGCACCCCGAGGGGTCGTGGATGACCACCATGCCGCCCAGCTCGAAGAGGGCCGAGCACACCCCCGAGACGTCGCCCGTGTACACGGGCAGGATCGTGTACGCCTGTCTCACGTCGTCGCCTCCTAGAGCGGGAGCTGGCACGCGCAGGGCGTGCCGAGCCCCTTCCGCGGGACCAGGCCCCGCGGGTCCTTCGGCCGCTCCCACGCGTCGCGCATGAGGTCGGCCAGGTGCAGGATCGCCGCGTAGCCCCACTGGCCGTCCGTCTCGATCGCGTTCACGAAGCGGTCGGTGCCCAGGAACCACGCGGCCTTGGGCCCCACCGCGAGCCAGCGGTCGCCGCCGTCGCGCGGGAGCTGCCTGAGCATGGGGTGGATGGTGCTCCACAGCTCGAGCTCGGGCGCGTGCGCGGCGAGCCACCCGAGGCTCGCCCGCTCCTCCGCGCCGACGGCGTCCACGTAGACGCGCCGCACGTCGAAGCCGTGCTCGAGCAGGGTGCGCGCGAGCTCCAGCGGGTGGTTGACGGCCAGGTAGTCGATCGCGACGGGCGCGCCCGCGAGCCTCGAGGCGAGCGCGTCGAGCGCGGCGTCCGCCTCCGCGCGCAGGGGCGCGGTGTCGGGCGCGCCTATGCCGAGCGCGCCCGCGAGCTCGGCGAGCTCGGCGTCGATGGCGTCGTAGCCGAGGGAGGGCGGCAGGTAGAGCGCCCGCCTCCCGATCCTCGCCGCCATCTTGGCAAGGCCCCACGCGCCGAAGTAGCTCCGCGTCAGGAAGAGCGTGCTCGCGCCGAGCCCGAGGTACTCCTCCCACGTCGCGCAGTCGTGGAGCTGGTGCACCTCGAAGCCGGCGCCCGCGAGCAGGCGGAAGACGTCCGAGTCCTCCGGCAGGCGCAGGTCGTCGGAGAGGACGGAGACGAGCCTCGGGTCCTCGGGCAGCGCCTGGATCGGGTCGACCATCGCCTTGCGCTCGCGCTGCTCGGGCGTGATGCCCGTCTTCTGCATGACGGGGTCCATCCAGCAGCGCATGAACGTGACGTCCGGGAAGCGGCGCTCGAGCTCGTCGTAGACGTAGGCGACGTCGGTGCCCACGAAGTGGTGGAGGCACACGAGGAAGACCATCACCACCGGCGGGCGCCTCGGCAGCCTCCTGATCACGTCGGAGACGCCCTCGATCGTGACGGACTCCAGATTGTCGGCCAGGAGGTCGCCCTCCTCGATCACGACGCTCGAGAAGCGCCCGGAGGCGCCCATCTCGGCGGCCGTGAGGACGACGCCGCGCAGGCAGTTGTCGGCGCAGACGTAGATCTGGTGCGCCTCGGGTACGAGCATGCCCGTGTGGACGATGTTCCAGTTGCCGTGCACGGGCGCGTTGAACTCGAGCACGTTGGCGACGGGGCGGGGGAGGTCGGCGTCGCGCGCGAGCACGAAGGGGGCGGGCGCCCCGCCTCCGGCTTGGGGCGCCCGCCGCGGGCTGACCCTAGAGAGCACGGGCGACACCCCCCGCGGCGGGCCCGGCCTCCGCGGGCGCGCCCGAGCCAAAGCCGCAGCCCAGCTCGATCGCGTCCGCGAGCGCGCGGTAGGCGTCGGCCATGGGGCCTTTGGGCGCGGCTTCCATGAGGGTGAGCCCGCGCTCCTCGGCGTCGGTGACGGCGGCGTCGCGCGGGAGGGACCCCACCACGCCGCAGCCGAGGTCGCGCGCGAGCTCCGCGACCTTCTCGTCCTCGTCGCGCACGTCGCGCCTGTTGAGCACGAGGCCCGCCAGCCGCGCGTAGCCGCGCCGGGCGAAGTTCTCCACGGCGAGCCCGATGTTGGCCGCCGCGTGGATCGCCATGTTCTCGCCGCTCGTGACCACGAGCACGTGGTCCGCGTAGCCCTGGCGCATGGGCACGGCGAAGCCGCCGCAGACCACGTCGCCCAGGACGTCGTAGATGACCACGTCCGGGTCGAGCCGCTCGTAGAGGCCCTTCTCCTCCAGGGTCTCGAGCGCGGTCGCGATGCCCCTGCCCGCGCAGCCGAGGCCCGGCAGCGGCCCTCCCGCCTCGGCGCACATCACGCCCGAGAAGCCCTCGCGCACCACGTCGTCGAGCGAGAAGGGCGCGCCCGCCCGCACGAGGTCCATGACGGTGGGGAGCTCCTCGCCGTGGCGGAGCAGCAGGGTGGAGTCCGCCTTGGGGTCGCAGCCCACCTGCAGCACGCGGTGGCCGCGCTCAGCCCAGATGGCGGCGAGGTTGGAGGCGCAGGTGGACTTGCCGATGCCGCCCTTGCCGTAGAACGCCAGCTTGACCATGGCTGCCCCCTAGCAGATCCGCGGCAGGAGCTCGTTGCCCGGCTCCGGCAGGATCGTCTGCGTCCCGATCTGCGTCCTCATGAGGACGCGGCCGCGCTCCTCGTCGGTGATGTGGCCGATGACGGCGGCGCCCTCCGTGTGGCTCGAGGCGCGCAGGGCCGCGAGCGCCGCGTCCGCCTCCTCCTCGGGCACCACCACGACGAGCCTGCCCTCGCAGGCGAGGTAGAGCGGCTCCAGGCCGAGCATGCCGCAGACGCCCGCGACCTCGGGGGCCACGGGGACGGCCTCGGCGTCGAGCTCCACGCCCACGCCGCTCTGGTGCGCGATCTCGTAGAGGACCGTGCCGACGCCGCCGCGGGTGGCGTCGCGGATGGTGTGGACGTGCGGCGCCGCGTCGAGCGTGGCGCCGATGGCGGCGGCGAGCGGCGCGCAGTCGCTCGTGACGTCGGCCTCGATCCCGAACTCGTCGCGGGCGAGAAGGATCGCGCAGCCGTGGCGCCCCACGTCTCCGGTCACGATGACGACGTCTCCCGGGCGCGCCAGGGCGCCGGAGGTGCTCGCGCCCTCGCGCACGAGGCCGATGCCCGTCGTCGTGACGAACACGCCGTCGACCTGGCCCCTGCCGGCGACCTTGGTGTCGCCCGCGACGACGCGCACGCCCGCCTCCGCTGCGGTGGCGGCCATGGCCTCCACGATGCGCTCGAGGTCGGCGAGGGGGTAGCCCTCCTCGATCACGAAGCTGCAGGTGAGGTAGAGGGGCGTGGCGCTCATGCACGCGACGTCGTTCACGGTGCCGCACACGGAGAGCTTGCCGACGTTGCCGCCCGGGAAGAACGCCGGCGAGACGATGAAGCCGTCCGTGGAGACGGCGATCCTGCCGGCCGGGACCGCGAGGACCGCGGCGTCGTCCGCCGTGAGGTCGGGGTTGTCCAGGTGGCGCTTGAAGATGCGCTCGATGAGCTCGCTTGTCTGCTTGCCGCCGGCGCCTTGCGCCAGCGTGACCACGTCCTTCATCACTTCTCCTCCTTGGTGGCTGCGCCGTACAGGTAGAACGCCGAGCAGGCGCCCTCGCTCGAGACCATGCAGGCGCCGACGGGGTGCTCCGGCGTGCACGCCCTGCCGAAGAGCGCGCAGCCCTCGGGCGTGCACCTGCCCTGCAGCACCTCGCCGCAGCGGCAGCCCCTGGGCTCCACGCCCTCCTCGTGCGCGAGGCCGTGCCTCTCGAGCGCGTCGAAGCCGCGGTAGGCCTCGTTGAGCCGCATACCCGAGTCGGGGATGACCCCGATGCCGCGCCAGCGCGCGTCGCAGGGCTCCATCATCGACGCCACGAGCCTCCGCGCGGCGGGCGAGCCCTCCGGGCGTACCACGCGCGGGTAGCAGTTGACGAAGAAGGGGGCGCCCTCGCGGAACTTGGTCACGCCGACGGCGAGCGCACAGACGAGCTCGCGCGCCGTGAAGCCCGCGACCACGCCGCTCACGCCCTCGGCGACCAGGTCCTCGCACACCTTGGTGCCCGCGATCGCGCACACGTGGCCGGGGTAGAGGAAGAGGTCGCACGAGTCCCTCATGGCCTCGTAGGCGCCGGGCATGGTCTTGTTGGCGGTCAGGACCGAGAAGTTCCTCACGCCGCGCTCCGCCGCCGTGCGCACGGCGATGCAGGTCGAGGGCGTCGTGGTCTCGAAGCCGACGGACAGGAAGACCACGTCCTCCTCGGGGTGGGCCTCGGCGTACGCCTCGCCGTCCTGCGGCGAGTAGACCACGCGGACGTGAGCGCCGCGGGCGCGGGCGTCGGCGAGCGAGAGCCTGGAGCCGGGGACGCGCACCAGGTCGCCGAAGGTGCAGATGGTGCAGCCGCACTCGAGGGCGAGGCGTACGGCCTCGTCTATGTAGCCCACCGGCGTCACGCACACGGGGCAGCCGGGCCCCGAGATGAGCTCGACCGCGGGCGGCAGGAGCCGGCGGACCCCCTGGCGGAAGATCTCGTGGGTGTGGGTGCCGCAGACCTCCATGATCCTCACGTGCGGGCCGTCGTAGCCCTTGAGGACCTCGACCGCGTCGGCGTGCGACGCGGCGGCGTCCAGGGCGGCCCCGGATCCCGGGGCGGCGCCGGGTGCCTTGGCGGCATCCAGCCCGGCGCCCGCGGGCGCGGACTCCGCCGCCATTAGAGGTACTCCTCGGCCAGGCCGTCGGTCTCCTCGCCGTCGTCGCCGTCGATGCGGGCGATCGCCGAGCCGGCGTGCACCATCACGTAGTCGCCCGGCTCGAGGTCGTCGAGCAGGTCGGCCGAAACCTCGCGGCGCGCGCCCGTGGCCTCGACGACGGCGGTCCCGTCGTCGCGCACCTTGATCACCTTCGCGGAAAGTCCCACGCACATGTCTCTCTCCTCCAAGTCCTCTCCCGGCGCCGCGCCGGCTCGCGCCCGCGTGGCGCCTGCATTACCCCTGTCTGTGGTACTGGTGGCGCCCCGGCGGCGCCTACGTGCCCCGTACCTCGGCCTCGACCGCAGCCGCGCCGGCCTTCCCCGCCTCCACCGCAGCTGCGGCGAGCGACCTGCCTAGCGGGCCCCGGTAGCGGCCGACCTCGTCGCCCGCGGCCTCGTCGCGCAGGCGCTGGGCGGCCACGACCGCCTGTCCCAGCGCGATCCCGCCGTCGTTGGGTGGGATCAGCCCATGGACGAGGACCGCAAGCCCGCGATCCTCGAGCAGGCGCTTGGTCAGCGCGAGGAGGAGCGTGTTCTGGAAGCAGCCGCCCGAGAGCGCGACGGTCCCGATGCCCGTCTCGTCGGCGAGCCGGCGGCAGGCCTCGGCCACCATGAGGGCGAGCTCGTGGTGGAAGCCGAGGGCGAGCCGGCCTGGGTCCTCCCCGGCGAGGCGCGCCTCGGCCAGGCGGGAGCAGAGCGCGTTGGTCGCGAGCACGACCTGGCCGCCCTCCTCGCGCAGCCGGCCTCCGGCGGGGGCGAGCCCCCGGGCGGCCTCCGCCGCGACCTCCTCCAGGGGGCGGCCCGCGGAGCTCCCGGCGCCCGTGGCGCCCGCAGCGTCCGCCGCGCTCCCGGCTCCCTCGGGCCCGGCGGCCTCGAGGCGGGCGCCGGCGGCCTCCGCGTGGCGCTCGGCGGCGAACTGCAGCGCGCAGGACGCCTCGCCCTCGAAGGTCGAGCTCGTCCGCACGCCCAGGATGGCGCTCGCCGCGTCGAAGAGTCGCCCGGCGCTCGTGGAGCCGACCGCGTTCATGCGGCGGGCGACCATGGCGGCCTGGGCGCGGGCGTGGGCCTCGTCGGCGAGGCCGAGGCCGACCGCGAGGGCGACCACGTCCGGCTCGGCGGAGGCGCCGCGCGCCGCAGGCGCGGACGTTCCCTGCGGGCCCGCGTCCTTCTCTGCCCCGGCGCCGCCTGCCGCCGCCGCGAGCACACCGACGGCGCAGCGCCAGCCCTCGCGGGAGGCCGCGTCGCCGCCGGCCTGGACGAAGGGGTCGACGTGGCCGGCGCGGACGAAGCCGTGGTAGTCGCAGAGCAGCAGCTCTCCGCCCCAGACGGTGCCGTCGGTGCCGAAGCCCGTGCCGTCGAAGGAGACGCCGACCACCGGGTCCGCGTGGTCGTTCTCGGCCATGCAGGAGACGACGTGCGCGTAGTGGTGCTGTACGCCCACGAGGGGGACGCCGGCCTCGCGCGCGAGCCGCTCGCCCACGGCGCGCGAGTTGTAGCGGGGATGGAGGTCTACGGCCACGACCTCGGGCTCGACCTCGAGCAGGTCCTCCATGCGACGGACGCCCTCCTCGAGCGCGCGGACGCCGCGCAGGTCGGAGAGGTCGCCCACGTAGGCGGACGGGTAGAGGAGGTCGCCTGCGCCCACGCAGAAGCAGTTCTTGAGCTCGCCGCCCACGGCGACAACGCCCGCGCCGCGGCCGCCCGCCGGCCCCGCGAGGGCGGAGACCACCTGCGGCAAGGGGGCGTAGCCGCGCGAGCGGCGCACCATGTAGGGCTCGCCCGCGAAGAAGTCGCACACCGAGTCGTCGGCGCGCGTCAGGATCTGCCGGTCGTGGGAGAGCACGAGGTCCGCGAGGCCCGCCAGGTCGCGGCGCACGTCCTCGTCGGAGCGGCAGATGGGGGCGCCGGAGACGTTCGCGCTGGTCATCACGAGGACGTCGGGCACGCGGACGCCGTCCGGGTAGGAGAAGAGCAGCAGCTGCAGCGGCGCGTAGGGGAGCATGAGGCCCACCTTGGGGTTGTCCGGCGCGACCGAGGGCGCGAGCGTCGAGCCCGCGGCCCGGCGCGCGAGGACGATGGGCTTCTGGTGGCCGCACAGGACCTCGAGCCGGGCGGCGTCGAGCGCGCACTCGCGCGCGGCCACGGCCTCGTCCGCGGCCATGACGGCGAAGGGCTTGGCCGGGCGGCGCTTGCGCCGGCGCAGGCGCAAGACGGCCTCCTCCGACGTCGCGTCGCAGCACAGGTGGAAGCCGCCGATGCCCTTCACCGCGACGATGCCGCCCGAGGCGATGCAGCGGCGGGCCTCCGTGATGGCGGCGGAGCCGCGCTCGGGCCGGTCGAGCAGGTAGACCTCGGGCCCGCACTCGTTGCAGCAGATGGGCTGCGCGTCGTAGCGCCTCGACGCGGGGTCCGAGTACTCGCGCGCGCAGTCGTCGCACATGGGGAAGGCGCCCATGGAGGTGCGCTCGCGGTCGTAGGGCAGGGAGCGCAGGATTGTGAGGCGCGGCCCGCAGCAGGTGCAGTTGATGAAGGGGTGCAGGTAGCGGCGGTCGGCGGGGTCGAAGAGCTCGCGCTTGCAGTCGTCGCAGACCGCGATGTCCGGCGAGACGAAGATCGCCCCCTCGGTGCGCTCGCTCTCCTTGATCGAGAAGCCCGCGAAGCTCGGAGCCTCCGCGGCCGGCACGTCTGTGACCTCGACCTTCACGACGTCGGCGCGGCGCGGCGGGCGCTCGCGCACGAGCCGGCAGAACTCGTCGACCCGCCCGGGCTCGCCCTGGGCGAAGATCTCGACGTAGGGGCCCTTGTTGCACACGCTGCCCGCGACGCCGGCGGCGTGCGCGTGCCGGTCGACCGTGGGGCGCATGCCCACGCCCTGGACTATGCCGTAGCAGCGCAGGCGGCGCGTCACTCGCATGGCCCGACCTCCCCGAAGCTCGCGAGGTGGCCGGAGAGCGCGAAGTGCGTCTCGTCAAAGAACGCGCCGGAGAAGCCGGGCACGAGCGGGCGCAGCACCGCGTCCGCGAGGATCACGTCCGGGGCGAGCTCGCCTACGGCCTGGGCGAAGTCCGCCTCGTCGCGCAGGGCGACATCGCCCGCGCGGCGGCACTCCTCGGGCAGCTTGAAGAAGGTGGCGCACGTGACCTCGGCGGCGCCGCGGGCGAGAAGGACGCGGCGGATCGCGTCGGCCGCCACCTGCTGGTGCACCACCAGGACGCGCGCGCCCTCCCAGGAGCGCTCGGGGACGAGATCGCGCGCGAGCGGGTAGCCGACGTCGTAGGGGACGCCGAAGCGCCGCTCGAGCCAGCGCGCGGCCGCGAGGCCGGAGGGGGAGACCACGAGGCTGCGCTCCGCCGCGCCCGCGCGCCGCACGTCGTCCAGGGTGGCGTCCATGCCGAGAAGGGCCACCTCACGCCAGCCCTCCGCCTCGAGCGCGCGCCTGAGCGGCGCGGCGTCCGTGCAGGAGAGGTCCATCGGGGTGGCGCCGAGCACGTTGAGCCGGCCGCGCTCGCGGGCGGGGCGCGCGCCCGCGGCGGGGGTCGCGGCGGGGGCCGCGGTGGCCGCGACGGCGGGGGTCGCGGCGGCCCCGAGCTGCGCGTCCTTCTCGCCCGCGCCCTCGGCGAAGGCGGAGAGCAGAGCGAGGTAGGCCTTCTCCGCGCCGGAGTCGTACAGGCGCATGCCGTCGGTGTCCACGCAGACGGTGGGCAGGCCGCAGGCGCGCTCGGCCATGCGGCGCAGCGCGTTGAGGTCGGTGCCGATCACGGAGGGCACCGGCGTGGAAACGAGGGCGACGAAGGAGGCGTCGACCTTGCGCGTGGCGTCGGCGAGCTTGCGCACGAGCAGGTCGTCGCGGCCGAGGATGGCGTCCATGTCGCGCAGGCCGGCCGAGAAGACCGCGTCCGTGCGGCCGAGCCAACGCGGCTCGTCGAAGCCGCAGATGTTGCCGACGCAGCCGCCCGCGTCGACAACGACGCTCATGCCGCCGAGCCCGTAGAGCACGGAGATCGCGCCGGACTGGTCGGGGGCGAAGGGCGTGAGGTAGCGGCTGAGGCCGCGGACGCGCTGCGCGGGAGCGAGGCAGCTGCCAGACGCGGGCGCGGGCACGGCGCGGGGGCCTCGCGGGGCCGTGGCGGGTGCTGCGGCGCCGTCCTTCTCCGCCGACGCGCGGCCGCCGCCGAGCGTGACGGACGCGGCCGTGTGGGTCTCCTCGCCCGCGAGCAGGCGGGAGAGCGAGGAGAAGAGCCCCTCCAGCGCCTCGTAGCCGAAGGGCTGCCGGTCGGTGTTCCACGGCAGGTTGGGGCAGCCGGGGTGGTAGTAGCCGGCGTCGCGGCCGATGGTCAGCGTGACGCCGGAGCCTGCGGGCGAATAGTCCACCATGGTGGGCTCGAGGTTGGAGAAGAAGCGCGTCTCCGGCGAGGCCTTGGCGAGGGCACGCAGGTAGACGTAGCTCTCGGGCGTGACGGTGCAGAACACCTCGGCGACCCGGAGGCCGTAGCCGACGAGCGCGAGCGAGAGCTCGAAGGGGTCGGCGTTGCAGCACTCGCCCACGGCCAGGACCTCGCCCGCGTGGGCCTGGCAGAAGGCGCGCACCTGGCTGGCGGCGCGCTCGCGGGGCCCCGCCTGGTCGAAGCTCGTCCCGAGCGCGACCGCGAGGGCGTCGTACTGGCGCTCGATTCGGCCGATGCCGTAGAAGCGGCGCAGCTCGATCCAGGGGGTGCCGAGCCGCTCCTGCAGGTCCTGCGCGGCGGGGCCCGCCTCGGGGTCGAGCACCAGGTTGAAGTTGGCCTCAGCCATGCGCAGGAACTCGTCGTAGCTCTCGGCGGAGGAGACCTCGCGGACGTGGCGCAGCCCGGCGTCGCGCAGGAAGGCGCGCAGCTCGCTCGCCTCATCGACGGGCGCGAAGTGGCCCAGCAGGTTGCAGGCACGCGGGTCACGGCGGCGCGGCTCGAGCAGCGAATAGATGGACTGGCGCACGTTGACCATCGGGGGCTTGCGGCCCTCGCGGGTGAGCGCGTACATGTAGCAGGGGCGCACGCGCACGCCGGCGGCCTCCTCGGCCTTGCGGCAGACGCGGTCCATGTCCGTGCCGAGAAGGGCGTCGACGCAGGTGATGCATACCATAACCACCGAGGGGCGCTCGGGCAGGCCCTCCACGACGGCGCGGACCGCCTCCGGGATGCGCTTGAGGTGGCGGGCCGTGATGAGGTCCGTCTCGCTCATCTGCAGGTAGAAGAAGCGGTGCTCGTAGCCGGGCAGTTCGGAGACGCAGCTCGTGTTGCGGCCGCAGCAGCCGGGGGAGACCACGAGCATGACCGAGCCGGGGATGGCGAGGCCGGCGCGCTTGACGCCGAAGCCCTCGGCGCCGGGCGAGTTGAAGGCGAGCGCCGCGGGCGAGCTGTAGATGAGGTGCGTGTTGGACACCAGCTCGGCGGGGATGTCGTCTGCGCCGCGTGCGACGAGCTCGGCCGCGGTGTAGGAGACGGGCGTCCGGCCCGGGGCGGGGTGCTGCACGCGGGCGGCCGGTCCCGGGCAGACGGGGCGCTGCGGGCTCATCGGGCGCGCTCCGCGGTCGCGGCGCCGGCGGCGGCCTTGCCGGGCGCGTCGCCGGGCTCGAGCAGGCGGGCGGCGAGGTCCAGGAACACGCGGGAGATGGCAAGCTCCGGGTCCTTCTCGACCACGGTCATGCCCTCGTCCTCGCAGCGGTTGATGTCGTCCGAGCGCGGGACGTCGGCCACGATCGGCGCGCCGGCGGCATGCGAGAAGGCCTGGACCTTCGCGAGCTCGTCCGGCACGTTGCGCCGGTTGAGGACTATGCCCGCGACCTTGGCGTAGCCGCGGTCCTCGAAGTTGGACACCGCGGTCGCGATGTTGTTGGCGGCGTAGAGGGCCATCTTTTCGCCGCTCGTGACGATGAGGACCTGCTCCGCGTAGCCCTCGCGGATGGGGGCTGCGAAGCCGCCGCACACGACGTCGCCCAGGACGTCGTAGAGGACAACGTCGGGCTGGTAGGTCTCGAAGAGGCACAGCTCCTCCAGCAGGTCGAAGGTCGCGATGATGCCGCGCCCGGCGCAGCCCAGGCCCGGCGTGGGGCCGCCGGTCTCGATGCACAGGACGCCGCCGAAGCCGACCTCGGAGACGTCGGAGATGTCCTCGGGGTCCTCGTCCTCGCTGCGCAGGTAGTCCATCACGGGGCGGACGGGCGTGCCGCCCAGCAGGTTGATGGTCGAGTCGGCCTTGGGGTCGCAGCCGATCTGGATCACGCGCTTGCCCATGTGGGCGAACGCCGCCGAGAGGTTGCTCGTGACGGTCGACTTGCCGATGCCCCCCTTGCCGTAGATCGCGATCTTCAGCATGCGCTCTGCCTCTCCTATCGTGCGGGGCCCCGCCCTTGCGGGCGCAGGCCCCTTGTCGAACCTGCCTTGGGCGCCGGGCGCCTGGCCGGGGCCAGGAGCGGGCGCGTGTCGACGGACCTCGGTCGGAAGCGCCGGCGCGGGCGCGTCTCCGCTCGGGTGGCGACGCCGCGTGGGACGACGCGCGGCGCGCGATCGACGGCCGGGCGAACCCGCGGGCGGACCCGCGGGCGACGTGCGGGCGGACCCGCGCGCCGGACCGCCCGGGCGTTTATTGTGCGTGCCGAGAAGCACATTCAGGCCCTCTGAGGTGGGTCAACGATTTTGTAATCTATGGTTATTTCTAAAGCATTGCAAGCGTTTCTCCACGGCCGGGGCACTCCTCCGTCCCGGCGGCTAAGGGCGGGCATCGGCCGTAAGATTTCGGGGAGGAGGCGGCACGAAGGCTCGTCGGGACCGCGGGCGACGGCGGCGGGCGGTGGTGTCCGCAGAATAACGGCGGCAGGGGAGCGACGGAAGCTGCCGCGTACGCTGGGAGTTACGCACGGCTGCGTTCTTCGCGATCCGCCAACTGGGCTTTTATCGCGTGGAGTCTCAGCCGTGCGTAGTTTTCCGTCCGGTGCGACCCCGGGCGCCCGCCGGCCCCGGGCGCCAATCGGCCCCGGGCGCCCGCCGGCCCCGGGCACCCACGCTGCTCAGCGGCCTGTTGACTCGCGCGCCTCCCTCAGCAGCTGCCTGAGGTTCCGCGAGAAGCGCCTCCTGTCCTCGCTCGTGAAGGCGGCCGGTCCCTTGGTCCTGCCGCCAGCCCGGCGCACCCTCTTCTCCTCGTGTCTGATGAACATCATCGAGTCGATGGTGAGCGGGTTGTACACGTGCCCGCGCACGCCGATGGCGCGTGCGCCCCTGCCGAGCACGATGTCTGCGAGGCCGATGTCCTGCGTGACCACCACGTCGTCCGGGTTGACGGCGGCCGCGATCTCGAAGTCCGCGGAGTCGGCGCCCACGCCGACCTGGACGGTGCTTACCCAGAAGCCGCCGTCGGGACGCGCGGGGTCGCGCGGCTCGCGCGGGTCGGAAGCGCGGAGGTGGCGCTCCAGGTTCTGCGTCGTGTTGCCAGCGATGACGCAGGGAACGCGCAGCACCCTGGCGGCCGAAAGGGACTCGCGGATGACGGGGCAGGCGTCGGCATCGATGTAGAGTCGGGTCACGGGTCCTCCGGAGGTCGTGGTGCGTGCGCAGCCATTGTAGCCCGTCGACGTCCGGGCCGGCGCCGCGGGTGGGCCCCGCCGTGTCCCGCCGCTGTGCCCGCCGCCGCGTCCCGCCGCGCTTCTCGGGCGCCATTCATGGCGAAACTGTTTGCTAATCAAATCATCACATCATATGCAAGGAATATTTTGCTAAAGTACCGAATCCGTTCGCGTGCGGCTCGAACCCCGCGTCGCAGAAGCGTCGACCTCACGTGCGGGAGCCCCGGGCCCCTGCGCCACCAGCGAAGAAAGGTAGCTAATGGACATTCCCGTGGTGGCCTCGGCATTCGGGGCGGGCCTCCTGTCGTTCTTCTCGCCCTGCGTGCTTCCCCTGCTGCCGGTATATGCCGGCATCCTCACTACAGACGCCGGCGACGGCGCGGAGTTCTCCCTCGCGCGGCGCTGCGCCAACACCGTCGCCTTCGTGCTCGGAATCTCCTGCGTCTTCGTGACGATGGGGGCGGGGGTAGCGTCGCTCGGCTCGTTCATGAAGAGCCCCTGGGTCACGATGGCGCTCGGCGTCGTGGTCGTCTTCTTTGGCCTCCTGCTCTCGGGCGTCGTGACCGTCCCGTTCCTCCAGAAGGACTCCCGCGCCGGGGCCCTCGGCAGGATCAAGGTTAGGGGCGTCCTCAGCGCCTTCCTCCTCGGCGTCGCCTTCTCCTTCGGGTGGACGCCCTGCGTGGGCCCCATCCTGGGGAGCATCCTCGCGGTCGCAGCGGGCCAGGGGCCGGCGCTCCAGGGCGGCGCCTTGCTGCTGTGCTACTCGCTCGGGCTCTGCGTGCCCTTCGTCGCGATCACGCTCGCGTCGGGCGCCGTCTTCGAGCGGCTGCGCGGGCTGAACCGCTTCCTTCCCGTCGCCCAGCGCATCGGCGGCGTCCTTATCGCCATCATGGGCGTCTGGATGATCGCGACCCAGGTCGGCACGGTGCAGGCGCAGAGCAGGGCCGCGCAGGCGGCGAGCGAGGACGCGCAGTCCGCCGCGCTCGTCTCCGAGGCGCAGGGCGTCCATGCCGGCGACGCCGAGACCTCGGGCATCTCGACGGCCTGGAAGAACGTCTCGCTCACCGACCTCGACGGCAACGTGCACAGGCTCTCTGAGTACAAGGGCGAGCCGCTCTACTTCGAGTTCTGGGGCAGCTGGTGCAGCTCGTGCGTCGCCGACCTCGGCCAGCTCGAGGAGGTCTACCAGGAGCACGCCGAGGCCGGGGACGTCCGGGTGACCTCTGTCGTGGTCCCCGACCAGAATGGCGAGCGGAGCCCGGAGGACTTCGTCGCGTGGGCGCGCGAGAAGGACGTCAAGGTCCCCGTCCTCATGGACACGAACGGGTCGCTCTCGCGCTACATCGGCGTCAACGGGTTCCCCACCTCGGTGTTCGTGGGAAGCGACGGGCAGATAGCGAAGGTGCGGGTGGGCGCCATCGAGCGCGACGAGCTCGAGTCCCTGCTCGCCGAGCTCTCGTAGGGGGCGGGCACCCCGCGGGCGCTCGCCCGCACCCGCCCGCACTCGCCCACGCCCGCCCGCACCCGCCCGCAAGTTGTGAACGCGCCCCGCTCGCGGGGCAACGGTAGCCGAGGCCGGCATGGCCCCGGCGATAGTCGATGGGAGTCGTCATGAGGAATGTGGAGAAGAACGTAACGAGAAGGGACGCGCTGAGGCTGTTCGGCTTCGTCGGCACGTCCGCCGTCACCGTGGTCGCCCTCGCGGGCTGCGGGACCACCGGCTCCGGCAGCCAGGCCGCCCCCGCGGCCGGCCAGCAGCAGGCCGCGCCTGCGTCTGCGGTCGAGACCACCGCGGGCGTCGTCACCACGAAGGTCGACCTCACGCAGTACGAGGCCGGGAAGCCCGTGCGCCTGTGGCTCAACGTCCCGCAGGACTACGAGTACCAGAAGATCACCGACGTGAGCTTTGACGCGCCCGGCGCCGAGGTCGCGCAGGTCAACACCGACGACAACGGCAACCAGATGCTGTACGTGGAGTGGGGCGCCGACGCCGATCCCGCGACGAGGACCTGCACCCTCGCTTTCCACGCCTCGCGCGAGGAGTGCGTGCGCCCGGACCTCAAGGAGTCCGGCGACGTCCCCGACGACATCAAGCCCTACCTCGAGGGCTCGACGCTCGTTCCCGTGAACCAGCAGGTCGTCGACGCCGCCAAGCAGATCGTGGGCGACAAGACCACGGTCCTCGATAAGGCCAGGGCTATCTACGACTGGATCGTCGCCAATATGAACCGCGACGAGAACGTGAAGGGCTGCGGCCAGGGCGACGTCTGCGCACTGCTCTCCACGCGCTCCGGCAAGTGCACCGACATCAACTCCGTGTTCGTCGGCCTGTGCCGCGCGGTTGACGTCCCCGCTCGCGAGCTCTTCGGCGTCCGCATGAACGGCGATGACGTGACCGGTGGCCAGCACTGCTGGGCCGAGTTCTACCTGCCCGGTACGGGCTGGGTCTCCGCGGACCCCGCGGACGTCCTCAAGGCCGTCCTCAAGAACAACTGGACCAAGGACCAGCAGGAGACCAAGGACAAGGCCGAGTACTACTGGGGAGGCCTGGACTCGCAGCGCGTCCAGCTCTCCTTCGGCCGCGAGGTCACGCTCAGCCCGGCGCAGGACGGCCCCGCGCTCAACTACTTCGGCTACCCCTACGCCGAGGTGGACGGCGACGCCCTCGACTACTACGACCCGAAGAGCTTCGTCTACACCATGTCCTTCTCCAAGGACTAGACGCGCCAGTCCGGGCTCCGGCCGCGCCGCCACCGGCCGCCGCCACCGGCAGCTGCCACCGGCCGCCGCCACCGGCTACCCTGGCCGAGCCATCGCGTCGAGGGGTGGGACAAGGACGTCCAAACGGGCGAGCCGCTGAGAGCCCCTCTAAGCCGTCCTTGTCCGCCCCATGACATTCTAGGCCGTGCCGGCGCGCCACACCGGCACGGCCCTTTCGTGAGCAAATCGCTTTTTCCCGACAATTCCTCGAGATTCTGTCGAGAAAACGCGATTTGCTCCTCCCTCAAATCGCGTTTAGCGGACAAAATCGGCGGCTTTTGTCGAGAAAAAGCGATTTGTGGCTCTTAGTTACAACGTTGATGCGCTGCGGGCCTAGGGGAAGCCTGGGGTGCGCGCCGCTGGGCCGTCCGCAGAACCGCTCTCAGCGGGTCGATCGCCTGTGCTGGACCGCCGCATCCGCCTATGGCTCGCTCCCCGCGTGTCCTGCTCGCCTCGACGCGCTGGATTCTCCCCTGATGAGGATTGCCCTTTGCGTCCCGCGTTCGGCAGCGGGGTCCAGGCCCGGACGGCCGTTGCCGGCACGCTTCTCCGGCCCGCGCCTCGTTCGGGTTCGGTCGAAGGATGTGACAAGGACGTCCTGCCGTCAGCTCTCAGCTGCCCCCGGCCGGTCGTCGGCTACGGCCGCTCGGGAGCCTGCGCGGCTGCGCCCAGCTTCAGGACCTCCACGGTCGGGGTGTACACGCGCCAGCAGAAGTGCTCATCGCCCGGCACGCCGTCTCCTCCGGTGCAGTCGTTGTCGAGAACGAGGAACGCGAGCAGCTGGCCCTCGTCTAGCGTGAGCAGGGCGTCGAAGACGAGACTCTGGTCGTAGTCGTGGCTGAGGGTGTAGGGGAGCATCGTCTCGCCCTTGAAGAAGGCGAAGCCCTGGTCGCGCACCTCGAGGCCGTCCTGGTCGTCGCCGTGCGTCAGGCCGTAGTCCAGGGGCATGACGGTCAGCAGGTCGCCCACCTCTACGGTGAGCGCCTCCAGCTCGTGCTCTACGTCCCTGTCCTCGAACCCGCTCTCCCAAGTCGACTGAGACCAGAGCTGGGCGATCCCCACTTTGCGCACGCCTGGGGCGTCGTCAGCGAAGTCGGACGGCGCGACCTTGTCCACGAACGCCTTGAAGCCGCGCAGGTTAATCGCCTCGTCCAGGCTCTTGGCCTGCGCGTACTCGTCGGATCCGTAGTCCAGCACCGTGAAGCGGGGGCCTTCGTAGTCGTGTGGCTTCGGCAGGCCGAACTCGTCGAGCTCCTGCCATCCGGCGTTCCCGTCCGGCGTGTCGACCCCGAGGGCCGCAAGGCCTCCCTTCGGAAGCACGTCCTCCGCCTCCGCGAGCATGAGGGCGACCTCCTTGCCCCTTACCTCGAAGGCGCTTCCCAGCCTCCCAGACCTGAGGTAGCGCTCGCACTCCTCGGCGAGCAGGGTGTTGGCATGGATGTCTATGGCATGTACGTAGGTTGTCCCACCTTGTGGACAGCTCGTCTCCTGGGACCTGTTCTCCAAGTGCTATGCGCCGCGTTCATGGGGTGCGCCCAGGACTTCTACCGGAGCCTCGGCGTCGAGGTCGGGCGCGTGATGACCGACAACGGGCCGTGATGCCGCTCTCGGCTGTTCAACGAGTGGCTCGCGGGTCTCTGACGTTAGCGCCCCATCGCGTCTAGGGTCTTGAGTACGGCCTTCGACACGCGAAATCGCGCTAGTCGGTGTCCTTGCGGTCGCAGTACCTACCCCGCTCGCCGCCGTTCCAGGCGTCGATCGCCTCCCACGGGTGCCTGAACCGGTCCGACTCCACGCTTGCCGAGCAGCTCGCGTACCTGACGCCGTAGCGCGTAATCCTGCCATCGACGCGCCTCTCGATAAGGAAGACGTTCCTCCCGCCGCAGAACGGGCACTCCCTCGCGACGTCGTGGAGCGTCGTCGTCTTGCATACCTCATTGTTCGCCATAGCAAGTCCAATCCGAAATCGCGTTTCCTATGCTCCCTGCAGGAGCCCCCTCCGCGTGGTCCGGGAATGCGCGGCCCTCCCGTCGTGTTGAAGGGCGGAACGAAAACGCCCCACCATTCAGCTGTCGAGCAGGCCGTCGCGGCCCAGGCGCGCGAGCTCGGACCTAAGCACGGACTCGTCCCGGACGGCAGACCAGAGGTCCCCGTACTTGGAGGGCCGGCCGCCTCTGGCGGCAGTCGCGAGCACGGCTCGCATGGCGTCGTAGTCTCGCATCATGTAGCAACTCCGTAGGGGACTGTATCGCTGACGAACCTTGCATCCCCGAACTCTTCTCGTAGAGCCTCCTCGGCAGTAGAGCGCGCCTTTGGGCCGTCTGGGGCATCGTCGAGTCGGTAGAATGCCGCCACAAGCGCGGAGACCGCACGATCGGCAACCTCGACGGGAACGTCAGTCTTCTCGTAAAGGCTTAACTTGGCGTGGAGGGCATCGATGCGGTACCACTTCCCCTTGTATGGCACCTCGAACACGATTGTCCCGTGATAGAGCATCAGCGCACTTCACGCAATCTAAGTAGCTGGGCTATGGCAAACGAGAATAGCCTCGGGTCCCTGCCCTCCAGCGATACTGGGTCGCAATAGAGATACTGGATACCGACGGGAGACACCTCAAACGTATTATTCCCCGGATAGCATTTGTTGAAGGGCGGAACGAAAACGTCCCACCATTCAGCCTAGTCGGCGTCCCTGCGGTCGCAGTACCTGCCCCGCTCGCCGCCGTTCCAGGCGTCGATCGCCTCCCACGGGGTCGTAAACGTGCCTGGCTCGATGCCGGCCATGCAGTCTGCACAGATCACGCCGTAGCGCTTGCCAACTCCGGCGAAGTCCCTCTCGACGAGGCATATCGTGGTCCCGCCGCAGAACGGGCACTCCCTCGCGACGTCGTGGGTCCTGGTGAGCCTGTACTCGTCCCTGTGCGTTTCCATGCCTGTTCCAATCCGAAATCGCGTTTCCCATGCTCCCTGCAGAAGCCCTCTCCGCGTGGTCCGGAAATGCGCGGCCCTCCCGTCGTGACTGAAATCCTAGTCGAAGTATGCTGAATGGCGGAACGAAACGTCCCACCATTCAACCGCGCAGGATCTGGCAGACAGGCTCGGCGTAAGGGTTTCGGCTCCTAACTACGCTCTCTTCGTTAACTCGGACGGCAGCATG
Source organism: Olsenella absiana (assembly GCF_036408855.1). NCBI lineage: Bacteria > Bacillati > Actinomycetota > Coriobacteriia > Coriobacteriales > Atopobiaceae > Olsenella > Olsenella absiana. The sequence goes on along the minus strand of NZ_JAZGJQ010000015.1, from coordinate 3,250 downwards.
TCGGTTGGCGCGTTTGGTGACGGGGGCTTCGTAGAGTTCTCCCCAAGGAGGAAGCAATGACCATTTTCCCCATCACGGAAAACTACCATCGTGGGGCGGTTCCAAGGCTTGGCGTGCGCAGGGATGACAAGAACAGGCTTCTTGACGCAATGCGCGGGCAGAAGCCCATCGCCATGGCCGCTGGGTATCTGACTGACTACGCGACAGGGGAAACGACCAACATCACGGACGCAATGTATGAGAAAAACGGCGCAAGGTGGACCGAGGAGATGACGTACAACCTCGAGCACAACGACATGGAGGTATCAGACGAGTTCGCCGACGCGCTCTTAGGAAGCTGAATGGCGGAACGAAAACGCCCCATCATTCAACTGCGAACGCCAAGAGCGCGTCTACGAACGTTCTCATAGGAAACTCCTCTCTCTGCTAGGATGGGAGGGGCGGGGGCCGAGGCCCCCCAGCCCGTGCTCGCTGCCGCATGTGCTTTGGTCGGTGACTGCGGTCGAGCCTGTTCTCAATCGCCCTTTCCGTGAAGTGGACTATGAGTCCAGCTATCACGTCGAGGGCGATTTTCTTTACGTCTTCCAATTGGATCACCTCCCGCTGAATGGCGGAACGAAAACGTCTCACCATTCAACTGAAGGAGCTCTCCAGCCCCGAGGAGACCGCCGAGCGCCGAGGCATGACCGTGGGCCAGATGTTCGGCAGCAAGAAGGAGGACTAATCCATGGCAGAAGAGAAGACGCTCACCGTCAAGCTGGTGCGCAGCGCTGTCACCCAGGTCAAGAGGGACCAGACCAGGACCTGCTTCGCCGTGGGTCTCCGCAAGATCGGCGACACTTCGGCGCTGCCCGACAATCCGAGCGTTCGTGGAATGATCTTCAAGGTCAAGAACCTTGTCGAGGTCACGGCTGAATGGCGGAACGAAAACGTCCCACCATTCAACAAAACGTCCCTCCATTCAGCAGCTTCGGCCTCGACACCCCCGAGTCCGGCGTCCTCGGCCGAGTCGCCCTCGGCAACCGCCTGACCAGGCTCATCACGATCTTCACAGTCCTTTTTGCCCTGCTCATCGCCAACCTCACCTACATTGTTGAAGGGCGGAACGAAAACGTCCCACCATTCAGCCGGTCACCGCCAGTCCGCCAGAAGGAGGCTGCGCTCCCGCTCAACCTCGGCAGGCACGCCGTCGAGCCACGAGCCCGGCAGCCCCTCGGCCGCGGACCACATGCGACGGAACGCAGGGTCGTCGGCAAGGGCGTCGGCGATTGCCGCGACCTGTTCCTGGTCGTAGTTGGAGACGAGGGCCCTCACCCCGCGGTCGCGGACGGTGGGGTAGCGACGGAACGTCGACACCGCGGCCTGCCGCTCGCCCTCGGACAGGAAGCCCTCCGCATCGAGCGTCTCGGCGAGGTAGCCTGCGGCCACGAGCTGGGACGCGATGACCTCCGAGACGGTGCCGGGGACGGCAGTGGCGAAATACCCGTCACGGGGCGTGGCGACGTCAAGCACGTTGATCATGGGGCACCTCCGCTAGGTTGGTGACAGCTTTGCAGGCAGTCTAGCAAACTCCCGCACGATGGCCGACGGGTCGTCGTGGGGGAGGAACACGGCGGCCATGACGAAGAGGGCGAATACGATGACGAGGAGCGCGACCGACAGCCTGGACGCACGTCATTGCGGTCGGATAAGGACGTGGGCCATCTGCCCGGATGGCGCTCGAGGAGCGCCAGCACCGCCTCCGTGCCATAGGGGACGGCCCCGAGAACGCAGATGGCCCGCATCACAAAAACCGCCTTCGAAAGAACCTATGCCTCGATGCCGTGCATGACCAGGACGATGTCCTCGAAGACGTCGTTCTGGTAGTCGGACCACTTGCTGGTGGCCTCCTGGGCCTTCGGCGCATACTCCTGGCATGCGCCGTGATAGGCCGCGGCTGCGTCGTTGTACGACGCGCCGTCTTCGACCTTGAAACCGTCGCCGACCTCCTTGGCGGTCACGTCATAGGTCTTGCCGTTCCAGGTGTAGGACGGTTCCAGGTGTAGGACGCGACCTTGGTGCTGTCGTAGTTGTCCTTCGTCACGGAGACGGTGCCGACGTCCTTGCCGTGCACGTGGTTCTGCATCAGGGCGTAGGTGGTTGAAGGGCGGAGCGAAAACGCCCCCACCATTCAGCTTGCAAGTGCAAGTGCAAGTGGTAACTAGCGACTACATAATTCCACACAAACGATACCTAGCGCTAGGGACCGTGCTATGATGTAGACGACGTTTACGCAGGTAGATTGGGTCATGCATGAAGCCTAGTGACGCAGTACGTAGGATGGTAGACCGGTCTGGCCTGTCAGGCTACGAGGTATCCCGCAAGGCGGGTCGCGCGCCAGCATATGTGTCGGTGATGCTATCGAGGGGGGTTGACCCGTCGACTCGCGTCCTGGTAGACCTCGCGGCGGCGTGCGGTTATACGCTCCAGCTTGTGGGGCACGGGGAGACCCTGATCCTGGACGGCACTGTCAGGCGCGGGGGCCAGGTCTCAGCCCAGGGCGGCGACGGAGACGTCGCGCCCGGTCCCAGGCGCGAGGGATAGCGTCCCGCGTGCGCGAGTTGAAGGGCGGAACGAAAACGTCCCACCATTCAGCCCAACCCTGCAGAACGCGCCCAGTCGACACGCGAAATCGCGCTAGTCGGCGTCCTTGCGGTCGCAGTACCTGCCCCGTTTGCCGCCGTTCCAGGCGTCGATCGCCTCCCACGGGTGCCTGAACCGCCCCGACTCCACGCTCGCCGAGCAGCTCGCGCACCTGACGCCGTAGCGCGTCGCCCTGCCCTCGGCCCTGGTCTCCGCAAGATAGACCTTCCTCCCGCCGCAGAACGGGCACTCCCTCGCGACGTCGTGGAGCGCCGTCGCCTTGCATACCTCGCCGTTCGCCATAGCAAGCCCAATCCGAAATCGCGTTTCCCATGCTCCCTGCAGGAGCCCTCTCCGCGTGGTCCGGGAATGCGCGGCCTTCCCGTCGTGCCTGAAATCCTAGTCGAAGTAGGCTGAATGGCGGAACGAAAACGTCCCACCATTCAACGATTCAAGTAACCCTACATCTCTAGCGCGAGGATTATCTCGCATGTTCTGCTCTGTCGGTAGTGTCGGGGATGTTGGTGTAACGGCCTCATTGCTCTGAGGGGCGGACGCCGTCCTGGACCTGAGATCAGTTGCCTATCCTATGCCGCCTCCAGCTCGTCGGCAAGCTCCAAGCTCGCCT
>NZ_JAZGJQ010000014.1:0-55881 GCF_036408855.1 Olsenella absiana | reverse complement strand
TACTGCGGGGATAGCCCGTGGGAGAGCAGGGCGTCGCCGGCCGGCGGCGGGCGTTTGGTCCTGGAGGGGGTCCCGGAGCCTGGAGTCAGGCGCCGGGGCCCCCTTCCCTATGCCGCGCCTCCCTATATCGGTCTTTATTCCAGCTTCAATGGCAACCTTAAAGTATGGGTCGATGGTTATAGACGACTTTTAAAGACGTTTCGTCTGTTGGCGCTTCCATTGATATCAGTCCTTATGGCAAGCCCCAAGGCGGGTCAGGCCTCGGATCTCATGACATGAGACCCTCCGCATATCACCCCTTCTGCAGCGGAAGCATATTTACCCTGGTCACCGGGTGTGTAGCCAGGTTACATTTGCACTTTACGATAACTGTGTGGCATGCATGCTCCTTAAGCGGCCGCGCGGCCGGGTGGCGACGCGATTGCAAGTGACCGAACTCTGTGCCCAGTCCGGGCCTGCCGAGTAGCGGTGGATGCCCGCCAGGGTGAGGACGCCCTGCTTGTTGCACTTCCTCTGCTCCCACCTCACGCAGGAGAGCTCCTGTGGAGGGAGTGCCTGCAAGGCCGTCCTGTCACCCTCGAAGAGCGAGAGCTCCTCCTCTCCCAGTCTCCAGTGGGGCTTTCCCTGGATAGCTCCAGACACGACTGCATTAGCCTTCGGCTGTAGCCCCTCACGTCTGAGAGGGCAGGCATCGGCACGAAGGGGTTGTGACGGGCTTAGCCGACCTTGGCCTCGACGTCCCCCTTCTCGTTACCAAGATAGGGGTTCGTGAGCGAGTAGGCGAAGCCGTAGTGGTCGCTGAAGAGCCTGAGGAGCTCGCTCGTGCGGATGACCGTGCCGAAGCGCCTGACCACCTCGGTGGCTTTGTCGAAGGCAGCCTCCGGGGCACGCCCCCATGGACGCGAAAACGTCCTTCAGGCCCTCGCAGACGCACTCCGAGGTCTCGCCCCAGAAGACCTGCGAGATTCCCACGTTGGAATGCGGGAAGCTCACCGCGGGGTACTTTCCGCGGGTGACGGCGCCCCTCACCCTGAAGTCGGCCTCCCCGAAGCCCGCCTGGCACTCGCCGGTCGTCCACTAGAGCTCGAAGGTCCTCATATCCTCCGTTGACAGACCAGCTCTCCCGGGACCCTCTGGCTACCCTCGACCGGCGTCGCGATTGACCCGGGACTGGCCCCTGCGTGCTTGTCGCCTCGGCAACTCGAATCATGCCGTGATGGGTCGCGCCTTCATTGCCGCCGTCGCAAATGGAGTGCGCCCCTGGCCGAGAGGGAGTTCGCTCACGAGCACGGATCCCTCGGAAGCTGAAGAAGGCAAGGGCCCTCTACGAACGTGAGGAATTCTCGCTCTCGGAGGGACGTTCGAACCGCGGAGGGATTGAAGCGAAGATGGGCTGACGGCCGAACCGTGGCTTGAATTTTCAGAGCAAGTGCAACGCCTGCTGGTGGTAGGCCTCCCACGGGCACTTCCAGCCCAGGCGCTTGCGTGGCCTGTGGTTCAGGTCATCATACGCCGCCGCGACGTCCGCGTCGCTGACGGCGGCCAGGTCCGTGCCCTTCGGGAAGTACTCCCTGAGCAGCCCGTTGGTGTTCTCGTTGGTGCCCCTCTGCCAGGGGTGGTGCGGCAGGCAGAAGTAGACGGGGGCGCCGATCGCCTCCTGCAGCGCCGAGGCCGCCGCGAACTCCGAGCCCCGGTCCAGCGTGACCGTCCTCACGACCTCGCCCGAGAGCGCGCGCTCCGTTGCCTCGTTGACCGCGGCGCTGCTCCTGGCGGCGGCCCTGCCGCCCACCAGGTAGCCCGTCTTCCGGTCGACCTGCGTGACCAGGCAGGGGCCGCCGGCCCTGCCGACGACCGTGTCGCCCTCCCAGTCGCCCACGCGCGAGCGGTCGGACGCCTCGGGAGGGCGCTCGCAGAGCTCGTGGGTGGCCCTGATCTTGCCCCTGGAGTCGCCGGTCCCCTTCGGGTGGCGGCGCTTCCCGCGGTGCCTGAGCCTCCTGCGCACCCTCTGCCTGCCAGGCAGCTCGCAGTCCAGGTCCCCGTCGTTGACGGCGCGGTAGATGGTGCTGGCGCTAACGGCGTCGGCGGGGCGCTCCACGCGCAGCCTGCCCGCCACCTGCTCCGGCGACCAGTGCCTGCCGAGGATGAGCGAGGCCACCAGCGAGCGCTCGGCCGGCCGCCTGAGGGCCCTGGGGCGCCTGCAGGCGAGCCTGCGCTCGTCCGCCCTCGCCTGGGCGGTCGACGCCCTGTAGCGCACCCTGCAGCCGGCGCGCTGCACCCAGCCGTTCCTCGCGATCTCCCTCGACACCGTCGACTTGTCGCGCCCGATCTCCCGGGCTATCTGGCTCACGCCCTCGCGCGCGAGCCAGCGGACCATGATGTCCTCGCGCTCCCCGATGCTAAGATGGCTGTAGCGGCCCATGCCGGTCCCCTCCAATGAACGTCGTCGCAAGCGCCATTGTAGGTCCCCATGGGCCGCTACCTCGTGTTTTGCCGTTGCACTAGCAATGGGAATTCAAGGGCCCATTCGAGGAGAACGGGCGAATCTGCCGCGCGCCAGACGATCCGTTGCCGCGTGGGCTCCCTTGAAGAGAAAAGTAAGAATTAATTAACAAAAAAGTTATAAGAAGTAAACTTATATTAAAGCTGGCAGAATCCCAATACTGAAGAAAATATACGAAAACGTGAGAAATATTAGTTGAAAAAACAAGTTGACGGAATCTTTATGAGACTGTGAAAATGCATAATGTACTAGAGACAAAATATACAATATCGATTAAATAGTGACGATATACTAGCCAATAACTGCAAAAAATGAAGAAAAATAATCAACAATCAATCCAGAAACTCTTGAAGGAAGTGCTAAGTTATTGAATGTGGAAAGCGGAGGTAGCTTTCACTAATATCCATCGCAAGGAAGAGGAAGAACAATGGGCAGGATGAGCGAGGAGTACTTGGAGGCGTTGGCGAACGCGGGCAATCGGGGCCGTCGTGGTACCTATCCTGGAGCGACGGTTCAATACGTGCCGAACGACGTCGCTGCGACGATAATGAACGCCTTCAACGCCCAGGCTGGGGAGGCGCCCGACACGTTCCTCGTCTGCGCCGAGCCGGGCATGGATGCAGACGAGACGCTCGACTACATAGCGAGCGTCACGCGTTCGTCATCGGTCAGGGTCTGTAGCCTCGACCTTCGTGGCTGCTCTGACGGTGATGCAGTCCACAAGTTCGTGAACTTTGCGCGAGTCGCCGTCAAGGGTTCTGGCACGAAGAGGGTAATGGCGGTGTGCAAGGGGCTTCCTCCCGCTGACGAGAGCGAACTGCAGAGGGAGCTGTCTGCGATTCGGCGAATGCGGGAGGCCGGCTGCTTCATCGTGCTCGGCATGCGTCCAGAGGCCTTGCAGCTGTCGGAGGAGCTTCCCGATGCGCCCTGCTATGGCACCCGCGACCTGATGATGGGACTTCCGAAGAGGCTTAGGAGGACGAGCGGGCTCGCGCGTGACATGATGGCTGCGACGCACGGCATACCGCTCCTCGTGAGGACGGTCTCGAAGATTAAGAGCCGTAACCTCGGACGTGTTATGTCCGACCCGGGATATTGCGAGAACCTCGGGTTGATCGTCTCCGAGACGCTCCGCGAGACCCTGATGAACGAGGAGAGGGAGGCGAGGTGCGCAACCCTCCTCCTTGGGGACGGCACGATCGAAGACCTGAGGAGGGTTCTCAGGCGTTGCGATGACGACATTCTTGCCTCAATATCGTCCAACTGCCCGGTGTGTGGCCTGAGGTTGGCGGAGGGCGAGTTCCGCTGCGTCGGCACCGACACCTACGAGGGGCTGAGCATGGTCTACGGGAGCCTTTCGCCCGTTGCCTCGGAGTTCCCCGATACCGTGGCTGCGGTGGCCGAGGTGCTGGCGGAAAGGGGGGAGTGGAACCGCGCCGCAATCGTGTGCAACATGGCGCCGGACGGCCTGCGGCAGACGACCCTCGCAATCATGAACGCCCTGGACTTCATCGACGTGGGTGAGGCTCCCCTGGTGGCCGATGCCGTGGAGAGGGCCTCGCGGTTCGGACTGGGGATTGCGACGCAGACGAGGGAGGCGAGAAGGGCCCTGTGCCTCATGCGACAGGACTGCGGGGACGTCGGGTGCCCGGCCGAAGGGGTCGTCGAGCGTGGGGTCGCGACTGGTCTGAGCTGGCCAGACTATATCGAAGAGATCCGCGCGCTCTGCCGGGGTATCGGAGTCGCGACGCCAATACCCCCCCTTGCAGGGCCGACGTGGCGCCGAGGCCGCCCTCTCTCACATGGCGGAGTCGCTTCGTCTCCTTCTCTGCGGTAGCTTTTCGGACTCCTTCGGGGAGGCGCTCAAGGCGCGGGGCCTCTTGGCGGACAGGGACGGCTCGCTCCTCTCGGCGCTCCTTTCCGACGTCTACTTCCTGTCGACGGGCCTTTCTGGTGCGATGCCCACCCAGGAGGAATGCGCCTGGCACGAGGCCTCCGCTCGGACTCTCGACGCGGGCAAACCGCCCCTGCACTCGGGCATCCACAAGGCCGTCCCGACGGCGGTCGGCATCATGATGGGGAGGGACGTCGACAACGGCGACGTCGAGGCTCTGACACGTCTCCTGGACCGCAGCGGGGACACCATGTTGAAGGCTGTCGCCGAGGTCGTGCTGACCGTCTCAGACCTCAGGAGGGGTGCTGCGGTGCGTGCTGGAGTCAGACTCAATCGGGCCCGGGAGCTCCTCGTCGAGCTTGGCAACCCCTCCCCCTACCTCTGGGAGTCGTGCAGGATCCTCTCTGCCCTCATCGACGCAGGGGAGGGCGGGCCTATGGGGGTGGACCTCAAGGAATGCGAGGGCGGGTCTCGCGAGCTCGACCAGATTTGCGAGATTCTGATAGACGCCGTCGGCGCGCGCTCGGTGAACCGAACCCCTGCTGAGGCGATCCCGCCGCGCGTTCCGAGCGGTGCCGCTTGGCTTGTAAACCTGCTCCTGAACGACTTCGGAAGGCTGTCGGAGCGCTTCTCGGAAGCCGTTCCTCCCGCCTGGAGCCGTGAGCTCGCACAGATGGGAGCGGTTGCGACCGTCGTGAGCGACCAGTCGGAGAGGGGCGTCGACGAGGCCATGGAGGGCCTACTCGACCAGCTCGACGACGCGTGCGAGGTGGACGAGGAGCACGTGCTGAGGATCTCGGTCCTGGGTGGCCTGTCCGTCTCCGTTGCGGGCGAGCGCGTCCCCGCGTCGTCGTTTGAGAGGAGGAGGGCGAAGGAGCTCCTGGCGCTTCTCGCCGCCGCTCCCCGGCACCAGGTGAAGCGGTACAAGATCATGGAGTCGGTGTGGCCCGACGCGGACTACGTAGCGGGCCAGCAGCGCGTCTACGAGGCGACGAGCGTGTTGAGGCACGTGATGGGCGGCAGGGTCGGGACGCGAGGGGACGGGGCGTTGCTCTCGAACCGCACTGAGAGAACCCTCTCCCTGAACCCCAAGTGCGTTGTCGTGGACGTCGACGGCTTCGAACGGGTCGCCCGCAAGGCGCTCGACGGAGAGGGGGACAACAGGCTGGTGCTGGTCGCGGCGCGCCGGGCTGAGACGATTTATCGAGGGGACCTCTTCGTGCCGGCCAACGACGGCATCGGCCTGGTCGAGCAGAGGAGACGGGACCTGAGACGCCTGTACGCCGACGTCATGGTCGCGGGCACCCTCGCGGCGCTGAGGGTCGGCCGTACGCTCACGGCCGCGAGGTTCGCCCGGAACGCCTACGAGGCGGACGGGATGAGGGAGGACGCGATCAAGCTGCTCGTGGCCACCCTCGTGGCGACCGGGCGAGCTTCGGAGGCGGAGAAGGAGTACAAGGTGTTCTGCAACCGCGTCGTGGAGCGCACGCGCAGGCCGCCCTCGCGAGATCTCCGCGACTCGGTGTCGAAGCTCCTGAAGGGAGGCAGGGCGAGCATCCTGGGGATCGTGGAGCCGGAGACGGAGGTCCCGGACGGTGCGGGGGACGAGAAGGCGCCTGCCGGCGCCGCCGAGCCCGAGGCGACGGCAGAGGGGCCCGAGGCGACGGCCGAAGAACCCGAGGCCATGCCAGAAGGAGTCGATGCCGAGGCGCGTGGAGACGCGGGCGGCCCCGAGACGGCTGATGGGGTGGGTGGCGTGCCGGGCGAAGGGGCCGAGGGCTAGATTGGGCATTCGATGTGGGCGCACGGCGCATGCCGAAACCCAGGTCGATGGTGGTACAATCATAAGTTGCACTGTTGTAGCCTCCGTGCGAACCAGCACACTGTATAAGGATAGAAGCTAATGCCAAAACTCTTTTCGAGGCTGCTCTCGCTGGGCTCCGACAAGCCCGTGAAGGAGTTCGAGCGGATAGCCTCCCACATCGACGACCTCGAGCCTGACTACCAGAAGATGGGAGACGCGGAGCTCAAGGGACAGACCGCCCTCTTTAGGGAGCGCTACGCGAACGGCGAGAGCCTCGACGACATGCTTCCCGAGGCGTTCGCGGTCGTGAGGGAGGCGTCCAAGCGCACGACTGGCCTGCGTCACTTCGACGTGCAGCTCATCGGCGGCATAGCCCTGCATCGTGGCACCATCGCCGAGATGAAGACGGGCGAGGGCAAGACGCTCGTCTCGACCCTCGCGGGCTACCTCAACGCCATTCCAGGCGAGGGCGTCCACGTGGTCACCGTCAACGACTACCTCGCCAAACGAGACAGCGAATGGATGGGCCAGATATACCGCTTCCTCGGCATGGATGTCGGCATCCTGCAGAACGGCATGGGGCTCGGGGCCAAGAAGCCGGCCTACCGCGCAGACGTCACCTACGGCACGAACTCCGAGTTCGGCTTCGACTACCTGCGCGACAACATGGTCACGCGCGCCGAGCAGCGCGTGCAGCGCGGCCATCACTACGCGATCGTGGACGAGGTCGACTCGATCCTCATCGACGAGGCCCGCACGCCGCTGATCATCTCCGGTGCTGGCACCAAGTCCCAGAGCACCTACAAGGACTTCGCGCGTGCGGTCCGTGGGCTCGTCGCAGATGTCGACTACGAGATGGACGAGGCCAAGCATACGATCGCCGCGACGGAGGCGGGGCTCGAGAAGATCGAGCGGGCCCTCGGCATCGAGGACATCTACGCCGACATGTCCGGCCAGCTCGTCAACCACCTCCAACAGGCGCTGAAGGCCGAGTACATGTTCCATCGCGACCAGCAGTACGTCGTCCTGGACGGCGAGGTGAAGATCGTCGACGAGTTCACCGGCCGCATCATGGAGGGCAGGCGCTACTCCGAGGGCCTCCACCAGGCCATCGAGGCCAAGGAGGGCGTGCTCATCCGCGAGGAGAACCAGACGCTCGCCACGATCACGCTGCAGAACTACTTCAGGCTCTACGACAAGCTCTCGGGCATGACCGGCACGGCCATGACCGAGGACGCGGAGTTCCGCGAGATCTACAACCTGCCCGTCACGGTCATCCCGCCCAACAAGCCCGTCATCCGCAAGGACCATGACGACCTCGTCTACCGTGACATCAGGAGCAAGTTCAACGCCGTGGTCGACGACATCGAGGCGCGCCACGCCAAGGGGCAGCCCTGCCTGGTGGGCACCGTCTCGATCGAGAACTCCGAGCGCCTCTCGCGGCTCCTCTCCAAGAGGGGCATCAAGCACAGCGTCCTCAACGCCAAGTACCATGAGCGCGAGGCGCAGATCGTGGCCCAGGCGGGTCGCGAGGGAGCGGTCACCATCGCGACGAACATGGCCGGCCGAGGAACGGACATCCTGCTTGGCGGCAACCCTGACTTCATGGCCGACGACATGCTGAGGGAGCAGAACATCGAGCCTGCGGAGGCCCCCGCGGAGGTGCGGGCGGCCGCGCTCGAGAGGGCGAGGCGGATCTGCTCGGAGGAGCGCGAGCGCGTGAGGGCCGCCGGCGGCCTCGCCGTGATCGGCACCGAGCGCCACGAGAGCCGGCGCATCGACAACCAGCTGCGCGGCCGCTCCGGCCGCCAGGGAGACCCCGGCGAGACCCAGTTCTACCTCTCGCTCGAGGATGACCTCATGAGGCTGTTCGCGGGGGACAGGATGGACCGCATCGCGGCCATGATGGAGCGCTACGACATGCCCGATGACATGCCGATCCAGGCGAAGATGGTGACGAAGGCCGTGGAGGGCGCCCAGCGCAAGGTCGAGGAGATCAACTTCTCCATGCGCAAGAACGTCCTCGACTACGATGACGTCATGAACAAGCAGCGCCAGGTCATCTACGAGGAACGGAACAAGATCCTGGACGGCAAGGACCTTACCGAGCACGTGAGCGAGGTCACCCGGGAGACCGTCCAGCGCGAGGTCGAGACCTACTGCCCGGCCGAGGGCGACCCGGAGGCGTGGGACGTCAAGGGGCTCCTCAAGTGGCTCGGCGGCCTCACGGGCAAGCCGGCCGACCTCGTGGAGGTAGACCGCGACGACGACCCGGAGGACGTCGTGGACAAGGTCGACGAGTTCGTCGAGGAGTGCTACGCGGAGAAGACCGGGCGCCTCGGTGACAAGCTCATGCACGAGCTCTCGACCCAGGTCATGCTACGCGTGATCGACACCAGGTGGATGGCCTACCTGCAGGAGATGGACTACCTCAAGACCGGCATCGGGCTGCGCGGCTTCGGCCAGCGCGACCCGCTCGTGGAGTACAAGAGCGAGGCGTACGCCGCCTTCACCACGCTCGTCGACACGATGTACGAAGACTTCCTGCGCACGATCCTGCGCATCGAGGTCGTGGTCAAGGAGCCGAGGCCGCAGGCGGGCGCAGACGAGGAGTCCGAGGAGCTCAGGGGCGCCCGTTACTCGGGCCCCTCCGAGGTCGACGGCGACCGGGGCGCCGAGCGTGCGGGCAGGCGCGTCCCCGCTGGCGGCAAGGGTGCCGGCCAGGCGGGCGCAGGCAAGCCCATGACCTATCGCAAGGCGGACCACGACCCGTATGCGGGCGTCGGCAGGAACGACCCCTGCCCGTGCGGGAGCGGCAAGAAGTTCAAGAACTGTCACGGCAGGAACCGATAGCATGGCGGATGTCACGACAGAGGCGCTCGGAGCGCTTTCGAACAGGCTCAAGGAGGTGGAGGGCTACCTCCACGCGGACGACCTTCGCTCGGACGTCGAGGCGCTCGAGCGGCAGAGCGCCCTGCCGGGGTTCTGGGACGACGCGGAGAGCGCCAGCAAGACCATGGCGGACATCACGCGCATGAAGGAGGACCTCGCGAGCATCGAGCGTGCCCGCGCACTGCTCGGCGACGCCGAGGCGGCCTTCGAGCTCGGCAGCGAGACGGAGGACGCCGACCTCCTCGGTGAGGCGGACTCCTGCGTGGCAAAGCTCGAGGCGAGCCTGGCTGAGCTTGAGCTGTCGAGCTGGTTCACGGGGGAGTTCGACCACGGCGACGCCATCGTGAACATCACGCCCGGCCAGGGCGGGCTCGAGGCCCAGGACTGGTGCGCGATGCTACTTCACATGTACCTGCGCTACTGCGAGCGGAGGGGCTGGAAGGTAACGGTCAACGACGCCCCCACCGCCGAGATCATCGGAATAGACAGGGCGACCTTCACGGTCTCCGGCAAGAACGCCTACGGCATGCTCCGTGCCGAGCAAGGTGTCCATCGTCTCGTCCGCATCTCGCCGACCGACGAGAAGAAGCGCCGTCAGACCACCTTCGCCGGCGTCGAGGTGCTGCCGGTCCTCCCGGATGACGTCGAGGTGGACGTGGACCCGAAGGACCTGAGGGTCGACGTGTACCATGCGACGGGCCATGGCGGCCAGGGCGTCAACACCACGGACTCCGCGGTGCGCATCACGCACCTTCCCACGGGCATAGTGGTCACCTGCCAGAACGAGCGCAGCCAGCTCCAGAACAAGGAGATTGCGATGGGCATCCTGCGCAGCCGCCTCTACGAGCTGGAGCTCCAGAAGAGGGAGGCGGCCCTCGACGAGCTCAGGGGGCCCAAGCAGGACATAGGCTTCGGCAGCCAAATCAGAAGCTACGTGCTCTATCCCTACCAGATGGTGAAGGACCTGCGCACGGGTGTGGAGACGGGCAACGTGGAGGCGGTGCTCGAGGACGGAGACCTCGACCAGTTCGTGATCGGCTACCACCGCTGGATGGTCAACGCCGACCGCTCCGCCCCCGTCACGGGCTGACGGCGGCGGGGCCGTCGACAGGCCCCGGGAGAGGCTGGTCGGGCTTTGCAGTATATGTAGGGATGCATCTCCGTCGCGACCGGGCGGCGGAGAATTCTACTATGCTTTTCGTCCGTACCGCTCCCGAAAGAGAAAAGGAGCTTTCGTGGCAACCCATTTCCGCAGCAACGAGCAGGCGGGGGAGGATGCGACCCAGGCCGCCGAGGCCGAGGGCGTCGAGGCTCCTACCGCCGCTGGCGAGGGGACGAGCGCGTCCGCCGCGCCTGGCGCCGCCGATGCAGGCGCGGGCGAGGGACCGGATCCCGTGCACGTCGTGACGGCCAAGACCGACATCACGCCCGTGGACGCCCCGAGCGCCAACCCCGCGCCGAGCGTCTACGACCCCCTGCGCGGCGACGACGTGGCGGTGGTGCCGCACACCGGGACTCCCACCATATCGTTCCGCAACGTTACCCTCATCTACCCGGCACAGCCCAACAAGCCGGCCCTCGACGACATCTCCCTGGACATCTATCCGGGCGAGTTCGTCTTCGTCGTCGGACACTCCGGCTCGGGCAAGTCGACCTTCCTGCGCCTCCTTACCCGAGAGATCCGCGCGACCAAGGGCCAGGTCCTCGTCGCTGGCCAGGACCTCACGAAGATGCGCAACTGGAAGGTTCCCTACCTGCGCCGCCAGATCGGCACCGTGTTCCAGGACTTCAAGCTCTTGCCCGACAAGACGGTCTACGGCAACGTGGCCTTCGCGCTCGAGTGCATCGGCAAACCAAAGTCCGTGGTGAAGGCCCAGGTTCCCGAGGTGCTGCGTCTCGTGGGCCTCGCGGAGAAGATGGACAACTACCCCGACCAGCTGTCTGGTGGCGAGCAGCAGCGCGTCTCCGTCGCTAGGGCCATGGTCAATCGTCCGCCGCTTCTGGTGTGCGACGAGCCCACGGGCAACCTCGATCCCGCCATCTCGCTCGGCATCATGAAGCTGCTCGACCGCATCAATCGAACCGGGACCACCGTCGTCATGGCGACGCACGACCGCGAGATGGTCGACTCGATGCGCAGGCGCGTCATAGCGCTCGAGGCAGGTCACGTGGTTCGCGACCAGGAGAGAGGTGGGTACGGCTTCTATGGTTCCCTCTAACTTTGGCTATTCTGTCCGCGAGGCGACCCATCACATCCACAGGAACTGGTCGACGTGCCTTGGCGCCATCGTCACCATCTTTCTCTCGCTGTTTGTGATCGGCGTCTTCGTGCTCGGCAGCGTCCTCATTGGCAACATGGTGGGCGACGTCGAGGATCGCGTCACCATCCAGGCGTTCCTCTCCGACTCCGCCGACCAGGCTGCCGTTGACGCCTTCCAGTCGAAGGTATCTTCCTGGGACAACGTCCAGTCCGTCACCTACAAGAGCAAGGACGAGGCGCTCCAGGAGTACCGCGAGACCATGTCAAACCGCAACGCTGAGGACGCGGTGGCGGCCCTCGACGGCGAGAACCCCGTCCCCGCCTCGCTCGTCATCAAGATGACCGAGCCCGAGCAGGTGGAGTCCGTCGCGAGCAGGATTATCGACGACCCCGACTTCGCGAGCATCGCCGACGACCCCGGCAACACCTCCGCCTCCGTGCAGTACGGGCGAGAGACGGTAGAGCGCCTCTTCAGCGTCACCGCCTGGGTGCGCGTGGCCGCGGTCGTCCTCGTCCTCCTGCTCACGTTCGTCGCCTTCGTCTTCATCAACAACACGATCAGGCTGGCCATCTCCGCCCGCAGGCGCGAGATTGCGATCGAGCGTCTGGTCGGCGCTTCGAACGGCTTCATCAGGGGGCCGTTCATCGCCGAAGGAGCGCTTGAGGCGATCATCGGCTCGGTCCTCGCGATTATCGTGCTGCACCTCGGTGCGAGCTACCTGCTGCCGCAGCTATCGAACAGCCTCCAGTTCCTGAGCTTCGAGCTCTCGCCGTCCGTCATGTTCCAGACCTACGGCATACTGTTCGTGATCGGTGTCGTCATCGGCCTGTTCGGTTCCGCCATCGCCATGAGGCGCTACCTCAAGGTGTAGGCTCGCCGGGGGCGAAACCGTAGTGACTTGGGGCGGCGCGGCCTTGCTGCGTCGCCCCTTCTGCTAAGGAGGGCGCATGGGACGCAAGAGGCCACATCACGGGAGCAGGCGCCACGGTAACCATCCCGCAGCGCGCAAGCCGCGCAAGCTGCTGACGGGCATCCTGCGCGTCACGAGCCCCGGGCGTGCCAGCGTCGAGACGCCCGAGGGTACCTTCGTCGTGGCGCGTTCCGGGATCCGCGAGGGGATGGACGGTGACGAGGTGCAGGTGAGCCTCGTCGCACCGCATGGGGGAGGGCCCGAGAGGCTCGCCTACGTGCAGGCCGTCCTCGAGCGCGCGACCTCCTCGTTCGTGGGGACCTACTCCCGCCTCGACCCGCTCGGGGCCGTCGTGCCCCTCGACGCGCGCATCAAGCGCGACTTCTTCGTGGTCCCCGAGGACGACTCCGCGAATAGGCTCGGCGTCGCGTCCGGGGACGTCGTGGTCGCCCGCATCCTCGAGTACCCCACGAGGAGGAGCGCAGGGGTCG
The DNA here is from genome assembly GCF_036408855.1 of Olsenella absiana. Classification (NCBI taxonomy): domain Bacteria; kingdom Bacillati; phylum Actinomycetota; class Coriobacteriia; order Coriobacteriales; family Atopobiaceae; genus Olsenella; species Olsenella absiana. The sequence goes on along the minus strand of NZ_JAZGJQ010000014.1, from coordinate 43,129 downwards.
TGACGGTAGATCGCAGGCTGGGCTCGGCAGAGGAGCTCGACCTCGGGGTGGAGTCCGTCATAGCCTCCTTCGGCCTCGAGACCCAGTTCTCGCCCGCCGCGCTCGCGGAGGCGGGAGGGGTCCGGGCGGACGTGGAGGGCGCCCTCGCGGCGGACCCGGACCGGCTCGACCTGCGCCGCTTGCTCTGCTTCACCGTCGACCCCGCCGACGCGCGCGACTTCGACGACGCGGTCGGGGCGCGGCGCCTCGACGGGGGCGGCTTCGAGGTCTGGGTGCACATAGCCGACGTGACCCACTACCTCCCCTGGGGCTCCTCGCTCGACATCGAGGCGCGTCAGAGGACCTGCTCGGCCTACCTCGTCGACCGCGTCGTGCCCATGCTGCCCGAGCAGCTCTCCTGCGACGTCTGCTCGCTTAGGCCGGGGGAGGACCGCCTCTCCATGAGCGTCCGGCTCATCCTCGGCCCCGACGGCGAGGTCGTCGGCGCCGAGGCCTCGAAGGCGGCGATCCGTTCGAGCGCGCGCCTCGACTACCCGACGGTCGACCGGCTTCTCCTAGGGGAGCTGCAGCCCGCGGACCTCGGCGCCGGCGCCATGGGCGAGGGGATCGCCCGTGCCCTGGCCACGCTCGACGAGGTGGCGCGCCTGAGGGAGGGCGTCAGGCGACGGCGCGGCTCCGTCGACTTCGAGACGAGGGAGGCCCGGGTCATCCTCGACGACGAGGGGTGCCCCGTGGGCGTCGACGTCAGGTCGAAGACGAGGGCGACCTCGCTCATCGAGGAGGCGATGCTCATGGCCAACGAGGCGGTGGCGCGCATGCTCTCCGACCGCGACGTCCCGTGCGCCTACCGCGTGCACGAGCGTCCCGCACCGGACGACCTCAGGGCGTGCCTCGTCCCCCTGCGCGAGCTCGGGCTCGTGCGGGGCGACGAGGCCGAGTCCCTCGTGGCCGGCGTCCCCGGAGTCCTCCAGGGCGTCCTCGCGCGCGCGAGGGGCACGAGCGGGGAGTACCTGGCGAACGCCCTGCTCCTGAGGGCGCAGCGCCGTGCCGTCTACTTGCCCCACAACGAGGGCCACTACGCGCTCGGAGCGAGTGCGTACTGCCACTTCACGTCACCCATCAGGCGCTACCCCGACGTGATCGTGCACCGGGCCCTCAAGGCGCTGCTCGCCGGCGACGTCGCCTCCCCGGAGCAGCACAGCGTCGAGAGGCAGCTCCCCCAGCTCTGCCGGGACTGCTCGGAGCGCGAGCGCGTCGCGGACGCAGCGGCTCGCGCGACCCAGCGCCTCAAGATGGCCGAGCTCTTCCGCGGCCGCGTCGGCGAGAGCTTCTCCGGCATCGTCACGGGTTGCGAGCGCTACGGGCTCTTCGTCATGCTCGACGACACCCTGGCCGAGGGGCTTCTGCCCACGCGCGCGCTCGGCGAGGAGTGGTTCTCCTACGACGAGGAGCGCCTGACGCTCACGGGGGAGTCGACCGGTCGCGTCTGGGGGCTCGGGAGGCGGGTGGCCGTCGAGGTCGCGGGGGCGGACCCCTCCCGTGGGAGGATAGACTTCAGGCTCGCCGGCCCGCGCGGGTGCGCCTCGGACGCATCGGCGGGCGGGGATTAGGGTACCTACCAATCTGACGTTCGATTCGCACAGGCGAGAGGCCCGGGGCGTCCGGGCGCACGAAGGAGCACACGTGGAACAGACGATGCTAGAGGAAGAAATCGAGGGGGCCGAGGGGCTCCTCCTGCAGGGGGAGGCGGAGCTCGCTCGCGACCGACTCGCGAGGCTCGCGGACGACGCCGAGGAGTACGTCGACCGGAACTGCCAGACGACCGAGGAGCAGCAGTTCTTCAGCTTCCCCTCGGCCTTCGAGTACCTCGCGTACGTGCGGGTCGAGCAGGACCCCCGCACGCTCTACGACGTCGGGGAGCCGCTCGGCAGGCTCTACGCCGACCTCGCGCACGCCGACGTCGTCCTCGACGACCGCGAGGGCGCGATGGCGTCCCTCAGGCAGGCGGTCCGCTGGAACCCCATGGACTGCGCCTCGAGGCTCAACCTTGCCGAGCTCTACCGCGCCGAGGGCGACGTGAACGAGTTCCTAGCACTCAGCTACAGCGTCTTCGAGCGCGCGAGCGACCCGGCCCACCTCGTGAGGGCCTACCTCAACTTCTCGAGGTGGTTCTCCGCGCAGGGCAAGGGGCGCGCGTCGGCCGCGGCGCTCAAGGCGGCGCAGTCGCTCGGAGCCGCCGACGCGGGGCTTGCAGAGGAGGTCGAGCGCGCCCGCGCGGACGGCCGCGATCCGGACGCGCTCGACGAGCAGGAGGCCACGGACGTCCTCTCGGAGGAGGGCCTGCCCTTCGGGGCGAGCGCCGAGATCGCGATCTGCCTGCTCGAGTGCGGACTCGACGCCGCGCGCGCAGGCGAGGCGCGCGAGGCCACCTCGTTCGTCGTGCGCGCCCGCGACCTCGTGGGGGAGCCCGCGGCGATGACGCTGCTCGAGGCCCTGCGCGAGGCGGACGCGGACGCCACCGACGGGAGGGGGGGCAGTCGGGATGCCTAGGCGCGAGAAGAAGACCATCGCCCGCAACAAGGCCGCCTACCACGCGTACTTCATAGACGAGACCTTCGAGGCCGGCCTCGTCCTGACGGGCACCGAGGTCCGCAGCCTCCGCGAGAGGGGCTGCCAGATAACCGACTCCTTCTGCCAGATCCGTGGTGGCGAGGCCTGGCTGGTGGGCGTGCACGTCCACCCCTACTCGAACGGCAGCATCTGGAACGTCGACCCGGACAGGAGGCGCAAGCTCCTCCTCCACCGGCGCCAGATCCGCTACCTCGAGCAGAAGCTCCAGGCCAAGGGCCTCGCGCTCGTCCCGATCGAGCTCTACTTCGACGAGGCCAGCCGCGTTAAGCTCGCGATCGGCCTCGGCCGCGGCAAGAAGCTCTACGACAAGCGCCAGGACCTGGCGGCGCGTCAGGCGGACCGCGACATCCAGCGCGCCCTCAAGGAGCGCAGCAGGTAGGGCGCAATCGCGCGTCGGCCCGGGCGCCCATGGGGTACCATGGACCGAGAGGGGTCCCTGCCTGGCCCCCCAAACCTCACCAAGGCAGAGGCGCGCCCCAGGGGTGCGCGCCGCGAAGAGAGAGGCTACCGTCATGGCCGAAGAGAAGAAGACCTACACGTTCCGCTGCACCGTCTGCGGCTTCGAGGTCACCGTGGACACGCCCGAGCTCCCCGAGGACTACGTCTGCCCCGTCTGCGGCGTCGGTCCCGACATGTTCGAGCTGGTCGAGGAGTAGCGCTCGCGGCCGTTCGGCGCGCCTGCGCCAAGGGCTGCGGCCCGGCCGTGCCGTCTGCTGCCATAGGTTGGCATAGGTAGAAAAGAGGGCGTCCCGCCTTTCGCAGCGGGGCGCCCTCGTGCATCTGGCGGGCGCAGGCGCCCGCGCTCTTCTCGTATGGTGGAGGCGCGGAGAATCGAACTCCGGTCCAAGGCAGGTCCCTGACGGGTTTCTCCAAGCTCAGTCACCGGTTGGGTCTAGGACGCCTCGCACCCGGTGACCCGCGTTCGGCGTCCGAGCCGGTTCGATCTTGGCGTGCGGCATACCGGCTACGTCCGCACGCGCATCCCCCTGAGATGACGCCGCACCGCCGGCAGGGGAGACCGACGGATTGACGTGCTGGTTAGGTTAACTAAGCAGCAAGAGCCAGAGGCTCGTAAGAATCAGTGTTGTCAATTAAATTTGACGGTGTCCCTGATTAGCGTGGAGAGGCGACCACGGCTTGCTTCCCATCTCAGACCTACCCTGTCGAAACCAGTCGCCCCCATTGAGATGGCGATGGGACTGGCCACCATGCGAATGTCAAGCTACGCGCCGCCCCCGGCTCCTCGCCGGCGCGACCCTCTCAGTATACCCGACGTGCGGGCCCCTAGACGCCGGCGCGTCGGATCGGGCGCAACGACTAGACTTGCCGGAAACTGGGAAATGAAACGCTACCCCGGCAGTTCCTGGGCTGGGGGCGAGCGATCGAAGGGGGAGCCATGGGCGAGAAGGACATGGCGCGCGCGGGCGCGCACGGGAGCCTCTCGGAGGGGTCCGAGGCGCCGGCCGGCCGGGAGGTTCCCGCCGGTTCGCCGGAAAACGCCCTCGTACTCGAGGGCGGCGGCTACCGCGGCGTCTTCACGGCGGGCGTGCTCGACGTCCTCATGGAGAATGGCGTCTACGACTTCGGCAGCGTCTGGGGGACGTCGGCCGGCGCGCTCAACGCGGCGAGCTACAAGTCGCGCCAGATCGGGCGGACGATTCGCATCATGCTGGCCTTTCGCGACGACAAGCGCATGATGTCGCTGCGCTCGTTCGCCCGCACGGGCAACCTCACGGGCGACCGGTTCCTCTACCACGAGGTGCAGGAGCGGATCGACCCCTGCGACGTGCGGACGTTCAACGCCAACCGGCTGAGGATGCTCTGCGTCGCCACGGACGTCGTGTTCGGCAGTCCCGTCTACCTCGAGTGCAAAAGGCTCCCCGACGACGTGGACATGGTGCGGGCCTCGGCCTCGCTCCCGCTCTTCTCGCGTCCGGTCGAGGTCGCGGGCAGGCGCCTGCTCGACGGCGGGACGACGGACTCGGTCCCGGTCGAGATGGCCCTGGGCGAGGGCGCGTCATCCATGCCCGCGGGGCTCGCGCCCGCCAGCCGCGCCGTGGTGGTCCTCACGCAGCACGAGAGCTATCGGAAGGACGGCTCGACCGAGTCCCTCGTGGTGAGGTCGCACCGCTACGACGAGTACCCCTACTACACCCACGCGCTCGAGACCCGTGCCGAGCGGTACAACGCGCAGTACGCACGCGTCCGCGAGCTCGAGGCCGAGGGGCGCGCGTTCGTGTTCTCGCCCTCCGCGCCCGTCGGCGTCGCCACGGCGGAGAAGGAAGGGGAGCCCCTGCTCGAGCTGTACGTGGACGGACGCACCCAGGCGACCAGGCGCCTGGGTGCGCTCAGGGAGTTCCTGCGCGGGGGCGAGGGCGACCCCGCCTAGAGAACCTGCTCGATGACGACGTCCGAGACGAGCGAGTCCACGAGGTCGCGCGGGGCCGCCTGGGTGCCGGACTGCATGGCGTTGGCCGCGCCGCAGGCCATGGAGAGCCGCATGGTGCCCTCCTCGGCCAGACCCACCTGCTCGGAGTAGGCTACTGCGGCGACGACCGAGTCGCCGGAGCCGACCGTGGAGCCGACCGTGACCTTGGGCGCACGCGCGAGCCAGGCGCCGGCCTCGCTGACGAACAGGGCCCCCTCGCTGCCGAGGCTCACGACGACGCGCGAGATGCCGTCGGCCACGAGGTCCCTGGCCGTCCGGGCGACGTCGGCGTTGTCCTGGAAGCGCCGTCCGCACAGCTCGGAGAGCTCGGGGAGGTTGGGCTTGATGAAGCTCGGCCTGGCCTCGACTCCGAGCCGCAGGGCCTCGCCGTCGGCGTCGAGGTAGGTCCGGCACCCGCGCCTGCCGAGCTCGTCGATCCAGCTCGCGTAGAGGGCGGGCGAGACGCCGACCGGCAGGCTGCCCGCCAGCACGACGACGTCGTCGCCCGTGACCTTGGAGACGAGCGCCGAGAGCACCTCGGCGAGCGCCTCGCGCGGGACCGTCGGGCCGGGCTCGTTGATGTCGGTGTGGGTGCCGCGGATGGGGTCCACGAGCTTGAGGTTGGTACGCGTCTCGCCCGCCACCTCGAAGGGGTCGCAGGCGATCCGCATCGACCCGAGCTGCCCCTGGATCCAGCGTCCCGCGTTGCCGGCGAGCAGGCACAGCGCCTCGGTCTCGCCGCCGAGCGCGGCGACGACCTTCGAGACGTTGATGCCCTTGCCGCCCGCGTCCTGGCGCAGCTCCTCGATGCGGTTGACGGCGTCTATCGAGAAGTTCGGCACCTGGGCGGTCTTGTCGACCGCGGGGTTGAGCGTCACGGTGTAGATCATGGTCTGCCTCCCGGGCTAGCCGGCTACGCGCCGGGGACGAACGACGAGGCCTTCGGCGGCGTCTTGCCCTTGAGCGTCGAGTGGTAGTAGGCGTAGGTCATGGGCGCCGCGGACGAGAGCACCTCGGCGTCGACCACCTCGCCGACGAAGACCACGTGCGTGCCGACGTCGAGGGTGCAGACGACCTTGCAGGCGAGGACCGCCGCGGAGGCGACCGGCGTGAAGGGGTCGCCCAGGACGGTCGTGCGCCTCTCGATGCCTGCGAACTTGTCGAACTCCGTGGAGGTGCGGAAGCCGAAGCGGCCGACGTAGGGCATGTCCGCCTCCTCGGTGATGGGGCAGAGGGCGAAGTGGCCGGCCCGCTCGATCACCCCCTCGGTGTGGTTCTGCTTGTTGACCACCACCTCGACCTGCAGTGGGCTGCTCGTGAGCTGCAACCCGGTGTTGATGAGGCAGGCGCCCCAGTCGTCGTCCGTCGCCGCGGAGACGACGTAGAGGCCTGAAGAGAACTTGTAGAGGGCTTTTGCGTCCATGAGAACCCCTTCTCCCGCGCTTCCCACCACGCCTGCGGGCGCGCCCGAGGCGCCGCCCGCGACGGCGTGCGTGGCACATATCCCCAGCTTACGGCAATCGGGGCGACATGGGTGCCCACGTGGGAAAAGTTTGTGGACGAGCCGTGTTCCCCTGGACTTGAGCGGTTGGCATGCTATTATCTAAAGGCTTTTGCAACAGAGCCCCGTAATCTCTGACATTAAAAGCGCGACAGCTCGTCCAGGAGCCGTCGAGACCGCAGGTACGTAGGAGGAGTCAAGTGAACAAGTCGACTCATTTCGCCAAGCCCGGCGAGGTCGAGCGCAAGTGGGTGCTCATCGACGCTGACGGCGCCACCCTCGGCCGCCTTGCGACCAAGGCCGCTATGATCCTTCGCGGCAAGGACAAGCCCCAGTACACGCCCAACACCGACACCGGCGACTTCGTGATCGTCATCAACGCCGACAAGGTCAAGCTCACGGGCAACAAGGCCAACACCAAGTCCTACTGGCGCTACTCCGGCTGGCTCGGCGGCCTCAAGACCGAGTCCTTCAAGGAGGCCATGGCCAAGCACCCCGAGCGCGTCATCGAGCACGCCGTCAAGGGCATGCTCCCCAAGACGACCCTCGGCCGTCAGCAGGGCATGAAGCTCAAGGTCTACGCTGGCCCGGAGCACCCGCACATGGCTCAGAACCCCGTCAAGATCGATCTGGAGGCTTAACCGATGGCTGACAACTCCGCTGTTTACACCGGCACCGGCCGTCGCAAGGAGGCCACCGCGCGCGTGCGCCTCGTCCCCGGCACTGGCAAGGTTATCGTCAACGGCCGCGACGCGTCCGAGTACTTCGGCCGCCAGCAGCTCGTGGACAACGCGACCGCTCCCTTCCGCGTGACCGACACGGTCGACCACTTCGACGTCTACGCCAACTGCGCCGGCGGCGGCATCAACGGCCAGTCGGGCGCCATGCGCCTTGGCATCGCCCGCGCCCTGCTCGAGGCCGGCGACTACCGCGCCGAGCTCAAGAAGGCCGGCTTCCTGACCCGCGACGCCCGCGCCGTCGAGCGCAAGAAGTACGGCCTCAAGAAGGCCCGCAAGCGCCCGCAGTTCTCCAAGCGCTAAGGCCGCGTCACAGGCTACGCCGCTCCAAGGGGGCCCGCACGTGCGGGTCCCCTTTTCTTATGCCGTCTGTCCGGGGAGGGCGCCCATGCGCCCCACGGTTGGTACCATGTCATCTCGGGCCGCGCGGCGCGTGGCCACGCCTAGACGCATCCGGGTCGCCCGGGGAGGAGACGCGATGAAATACTTCGGCACCGATGGCTTCAGGGGTCGGGCAAACGAGGGCCTTACGGTGGAGCACGCCTACAGGATCGGTCGGTTCGTCGGCTGGTACTACGGCATCCATCGTGGTCGCAAGGCGCGCGTCGTCCTGGGCAAGGACACCCGGCGCTCCAGCTACATGTTCGAGAGCGCCCTCGTCGCCGGCCTGGTGGCCTCGGGCGCGGACGCCTACATGCTGCACGTGATTCCCACGCCCGGCCTCTCCTACGAGGTCGTGGACGGCAGCTTCGACTGCGGCATCATGGTCACGGCCTCGCACAACCCCTACTCGGACAACGGCATCAAGCTCGTCAACCGCGAGGGCTACAAGATGGAGGAGGACGTCCTCCAGAAGATCGAGGACTACATCGACGGCCTCGTAGACGTGCCGCTCGCCACGGGCGACAAGATTGGCTGCACCGTCGACTACATGCAGGGCCGCAATCGCTACATCGCGAGCCTCATCGCCAGCGCCAACTTCTCGCTCCAGGGCGTCAAGGTGGGCCTGGACTGCGCGAACGGCGCCGCCTCCTCGGTCGCCAAGCCGGTCTTCGACGCCCTCGGCGCGGACGTGCGCGTCATCAACAACGCACCCAACGGCTTCAACATCAACGTCGACTGCGGCAGCACCCACATCGAGCGCTTGCAGCGCCACGTGGTCGAGAACGCCCTCGACGTGGGCTTCGCCTTCGACGGCGACGCGGACCGCTGCATCGCCGTGGACGAGCGCGGCCACGTGGTGGACGGCGACCTGATCCTGTACGTGTGCGGCAAGTACCTCAACAAGCACGGCAGGCTGGCCAAGGGCACGGTCGTCCCCACGGTCATGTCCAACTTCGGCCTCTTCCGCGCCCTCGACGAGGCGCACCTCTCCTACGAGACGACCGCCGTGGGCGACAAGAACGTCTACGCCCGCATGCGCGAGATGGGCTACTCGCTCGGCGGCGAGCAGTCCGGCCACATCATCTTCGGCGACATCGAGAAGACCGGTGACGGCATCATGACCGCCCTGCGCGTCTGCGAGGTGATCCGCGCCGAGCGCGAGCCCCTTTCCGAGCTCACGCGCCCCGTGGTGCTCTACCCGCAGGTTCTCATCAACGTGCTCGTGGGCGACAAGGACGCCGCCATGGCCTCCGAGGCGGTCCAGGCGGCGACGAAGGAGGCGGCGGAGCTCCTCGGCGGCGACGGGCGAGTGCTCGTGCGCGCGAGCGGCACCGAGCCCCTGGTGAGGGTCCTCGCCGAGGCCCCGACCGCCGAGCAGTGCAGGCAGGCGGACGAGGTCATCGTCCGCGCCCTCAAGCCGTTCGAGGCCTAGGGGGCGGGCGTGGCTCAGGCGGGCGTCGGCGTCGACATGCTCGAGATCTCGCGCGTGAGGCGGGCGCGGGCGCGACGTCCGCGGCTCGCGGAGCGGGGCTTCTCGGCCGAGGAGCGCGCCTGGTGCGAGAGGGGCGCGCGCCCGGAGGAGCGCTACGCCGCCTGCTTCGCGGCGCACGGCGCGGTGGCTCGCGCGCTCGGGCTCACGGGGCGGGGCTCCTGCGGCCTCGACGACGTGAGCGTCGGCCACGAGGGGGGCCAGGTGCGCGTGACGCTCTCGGGACGCGCCCTCGAGGCCGCCGAGGCCGCTGGCGTACGCGAGGTCGCGCTCTCGCTCTCCTACACCCGCGAGGTCGCCGTGGCCAACGCGGTCGCGGTGACGGCGGAGGTGCGCCCGGAGGAGAAGCGCGAGCCGGACGCGGGCGAGGAGCTCAGGCGGTCGTTCAGGCGGGCGCGCTCCGTCATAGACGAGCTCGAGCGGATACAGGAAACCGGTCTTGCGGGGGCTGTTGGGGCCGCGTCCGGGCAGGACGCCCCCGACGCGCGCGGGGCCTCCCCTGAGGAGTGATCTGAATGCAGCCAGTTCTCAACGTAGAGGACGTCAGGGCCGTGGAGCAGGCCCTCACGGGCGAGGGCGTGAGCCTCGCGGAGCTCATGCGCCGCGCGGGCAACGCCTGCGCCCAGGAGGTCGAGCGGATGGAGGACGTGCACCAGGTCCTCGTGCTCGCAGGCTTCGGCAACAACGGTGGTGACGGCTGGGTCGCGGCGGAGGCCCTGCGCGGCAAGGGCGAGGACGTCACGGTCGTCTCGCCCGTCTCCCCCGACGACATCGAGAGCAACCTCGCCCACGTCGTGGCGACGAGCGCTCGGGCCGCGGGCGTCCCCATCGAGGTGGCGCCCCCGCGCGAGCGCCTCGAGGCCCTGCTCGACGAGGCGGACGTCGTGGTCGACGCCATGCTCGGCACGGGCTTCCACGGCGAGCCCAAGGCGCCCTTCGACATCTGGATCGACTGCCTCAACCGCTCCGGGGCGCGCGTGGTCTCCGTCGACGTGCCGAGCGGGCTGTCCGCGCAGACCGGCCACGCCCCCGCCGGCGGCGTCATGGCCGACGTCACGGTGACCATGCTCTGCCTCAAGCCGGGCCTGCTCTCCGACGACGGTCGGGACCTCGCGGGCGCCATCGTCGTGGCGCCTCTGGCCGAGCAGACCGAGCGCCTGCTCGTCGAGGCGGACCCCGTCGCGTGGCGCGTCGAGGCGGGCGACTACCTCGACGTCCTTGTCCCACCCTCCTCCGCGGTCGACAAGTACGCGCGCGGGTCCGTCCTCGTGGTCGGCGGCTCCGAGCGCTACGTGGGCGCGCCCGTCATGGCGGCCCGCGCGGCGGCGCGCGCCGGCGCCGGCTACGTGACGCTCGCCGTCCCCGACGCGATCGCGGCCCAGGTGCAGGCCCACCTCCTCGAGATCCCCGTCGTGGGCCTGCCGACAGACCCGGAGAGCGGCACCTTCGCGGCCGACGCCCGGGACGGGCTCCGCAGGCTGGCCGAGAGGAGCGCGGCGGTCGTGTGCGGGTGCGGCATGGGTGTGAACCCCTCGACCATGTCGGTCGTCTCGGGGCTGCTGGAGTGCGACGTGCCCCTCGTGCTCGACGCCGACGCCCTGAACTGCCTCTCGCGCCTGACCTCCGGCCGCCTCGACAGCTTCCCGGAGCTCCTGCGCCGCAACGCGCCGGTCGTGCTCACCCCGCACCGCCGCGAGCTCGGCAGGCTCGTCGGCCAGCCGGACAACCCGCCCGACTCCCTGACGGCTGCCATGGACGCGGCGCGCCGCGTGGTCTGGGCCGAGGGCGGCAGCGAGATCTGCGTCGTCTCTAAGGGCACGGCGACCGCGTGCGTGGGCGTCGAGGTGGCCCTGCTGCCCAAGCCCGGCCCCGCCTCGCTCGCGACGGCCGGCTCGGGCGACGTGCTCTCCGGCGTCATGGGCGCCTCGCTCGCGAGGCGGCGCGGCGCGGGCGAGGAGGGCGAGGAGGCGCTGCCGCTCGTGTGCGCGATGGCCTGCGAGGTCCACGGCGAGGCGGCACGGCTCGCCTCCAAGCGCTACGGGTCTCGCGGCGTGATGGCGGGCGACGTCATCGAGGAGCTCGGGCTCGCGACGGACGCCGTGGAGGAGCGGGCCTCCTTCCCCGTCGAGGAGCAGCAGGGCTAGGTCCAAAGGAGCGTTGGCCGGGAGGCCGGCCGGGAGGGTAGGACATGGAGTACCCGAAGAACCGTTGGGCGTGGGTGGAGGTAGACCTCGGCGCAGTGAGGCGCAACACCCGCCTCTTCAAGGCCATGTGCGAGCCCGACGCCCAGCTCATGTGCGTCGTGAAGGCCGACGCCTACGGGCACGGCGCCGTGGAGTGCGCTCGCGCGATGCTGGCCGGCGGCGCCGACCAGTTCGCCGTCTCGACGGTCGACGAGGGCGTGGAGCTGCGGCGGGCGGGCGTGGAGCAGCCCATCCTGCTGCTGAGCGAGCCGCCGGTCGACTCGGTGCGTACGCTCGTCCGCAACGACATCATGCCCGCGGTCTACACCGCCGAGTTCGCCCTCGCCCTCGGCGAGTGCGCCGCCTCGATGGGCCGGGTGGCCCGCTACCACCTCGCCGTCGACACGGGCATGACCCGCATCGGCGTCAGGTGGAGCGAGGCCGCGCTCTTCCGCCACGAGATCGACTTCCACCGCGGCCTCGAGTGCGCGGGCACGTTCACGCACTTCGCGACGGCGGACGTCCCGGGCGACTGGGACTTCGAGATGCAGAAGAAGCGCTTTGCGGAGGCGGTCCGGAGCGTGCGCGAGGCGGGCATGGAGTGCGGCCTCGTCCACTGCGACAACACCCCGGGCACGATCCTGCACCCCGAGGTCCACTACGACATGTGCCGCGCCGGCATCGGCCTCTACGGCCTGCAGCCGGCCGACTCGACGCGCCCCAAGGTTGACCTCACGCCGGCGATGAGCGTCCGCGCGCGGGTCACCCGCGTCGTGGAGCCGGAGGTCGGGACCGGCGTGGGCTACGGCCTCACCTACCGCGTGCCGAGGCCGCACACCCAGGTCGCTACGGTGCCGGTCGGCTACGCCGACGGGCTCTCCCGCACGCTCTCCAACCGCATGGAGGTGCTCGTGCGGGGCGAGAGGTGCCGGCAGGTCGGCAGGATCTGCATGGACCAGTTCATGTTCGCGGTCGAGGTCAATCCCACGCGCGCGTTCAGGCCCTCGCGTCCCGTCGAGTACGGAGACGTCGTCACCATCGTGGGCGAGGACGGCGGCGAGCGCATCACCATGGATGACATGGCGGAGCTCCGCGATACGATCAACTACGAGGTGACCTGCGACTTCGGCCTCAGGCTGCAGAGGGTCTATGCCTAGGCGCCGCGCCCGGCGCTCGTACCTGGTGGATGAGGAGGGTGCCATGTCCGTGATGCACATCCCGGGCCACGACCACCAGCGGCCCCAGGAGGTGACGCTCGAGGAGGTCCGCGCCGTCCTGGGGGACTGCCGCCTCTGCCCCCTCTGCGAGACGCGCCACAACATCGTCTTCGGGGTCGGCAACCCCAACGCGCGCGTGATGTTCGTCGGCGAGGGGCCCGGCAAGAACGAGGACCTCAAGGGCGAGCCGTTCGTGGGCGCGGCAGGCCACAACCTCGACGACCTTCTCGCCCTGGCCGGCCTCAGGCGCGAGGACGTCTACATCGCCAACGTCGTCAAGTGCCGACCGCCCTCGAACCGGAACCCCCGCCCGGAGGAGATCGAGGCCTGCTCGCCCTTCCTGCGCGAGCAGATCCGCTCGATCTGGCCGGACGTGATCGTGTGCCTGGGCAACTTCGCCACGCACTTCGTCCTCCGGACGGAGGCGGGCATCACGGGCCTGAGGGGCAGGATGCACCAGACGGGCCACTTCGTCGTCATGCCCACCTTCCACCCTGCGGCGGCCCTCTACCACCGCGAGTGGCAGAGCTACCTCGACGACGACTTCCGCATGCTGGGGCGCTGGCTCGAGGAGCACCCCGCCTCGGCGAACAAGCGATAGCCCGCCCGGCCGGAGGGCGGGCTGGGCCCCTGGCCGGGGCGCCGCGCGCTTGCCGCACGTACGGACGACGAGAGGGGAGACATGGGAGAAGGACGGGGAGGCGCCCGGCTCGGGCGCATGGGCGCGGGGACCTTCGTCTCCGCGTCGACGGAGGGGACCATCGAGCTCGGGCGGCTCCTGGGGACGCTTCTCGCCGACGGCGACGTGCTCGTGCTGACGGGCGACCTCGGCGCCGGGAAGACGCAGCTCACCAAGGGCATCGCCTGCGGCCTGGGCGTCGGGGGCGACGTGACGAGCCCCACCTTCACGATCGAGATGGTCTACGACGACGGGCGCGTCCCGCTCTACCACTTCGACCTCTACCGGCTGCAGGACCCCTCCGAGCTCGAGGACACAGGCCTCTTCGACGTGCTCGGCCAGGAGGGCGCCTGCGTGATCGAGTGGGGCGAGCAGTTCGCGGACCAGATCGGCCCCGAGCGGCTCGACGTCTTCCTCACGCGCCTCGACGACGAGGCGCCGGCCGGCGTCGAGCCGCCGCGCGAGGTCCGTCTCGTCCCCCATGACGCGAGGGGCGAGGAGATCGTCTCTGCCCTGGACGCGGCCGTCGACGCCGCGGCGTGCGCGTAGGCGCCGGACCGACGGGCGCCGCCAGGAGTGCCCTCCGGCGGTCGCGCCAAGCGATAGGATGGGGACGGGGCGGGGGCCTTCGGCGCCCGACGCCCGTACCTTGTGACCACGAGTCGCGGGCGCGCGCCCGCACGAGGTGAGAATCCATGCACTCAGAAAGCCAGGCCCCCTCGGAGGGCGCCCGCCGCGTCCGCGGGACCGTTCTCTCCATCGACACCTCCACCGACCAGCTCGCCTGCTCGGTCGTCCGCATCGGCGACGACGGCGTGGAGGAGCTCGCGTCGCGCGACCACCCCTGCCGCCGTCACGCCAACGAGCAGCTCGCCGACAGCGCCCTCGCGGCGCTCGCCGAGGCGGGCCTCTCGATGGCCGACCTCGACGCCGTCGTGGTGGGCAGGGGTCCTGGCTCCTTCACCGGCGTGAGGATCGGCGTGGCCTGCGCCAAGGGCGTCGCCTGCGCGCTCGGAAGGCCCCTGCACGGCGGCTCGACGCTCGACGCCGTCGCCTGGCGGGCGTGGGAGGCGGGCGTGCGCGGGCTCGTCGGCGTCGTGGACGACGCCATGCGCGGCGAGGTCTACCCGGGCGTCTACCGCGTGGACGACGAGGGTGCCCACAGGACCTTCGAGGCCGAGACGGTCATGAAGGCCGACGAGTGCGTCGAGCTTCTCGCCTCCGGCTCCGACGCCGGCGAGCTCCAGCTCACGGGCAACGGCCTCGTCAAGTACCGCGACCGCTTCGAGATGGCGGGCCTCCGCCGGATCCTCGACGAGGGCCTCTGGCTCCCGACGGGCACCGCCCTCGCGCGCTCGGTGGCGGCCCCCGACTGGCGGCCGGCCGCAGGCGACGGCGACCCGGCGCTGGTGCTGCCCATCTACACGCGGCTCTCCGACGCCGAGGAGACGGAGCGCCTGAGGCTCGGGCTCAAGGAACCGGCGAGCGTCGCCTACACCGGCGTCGACGACACCCTGGCCGGCGCCCACCTGCAGCTCAGGCCGATGTCCGTCAACGACCTCGACCAGGTGGCCGACCTCGAGCGGCGCGCCTTCGAGGGCTCGTCGCACACGCCCTGGACGCGCCAGATGTTCTACGAGGAGCTCTCGCAGCCGGCCCGCAGCTGGTGGGTCGCCCACGACCAGGGCAGCATCGTCGGGTTCGCCGGCGGCATGCTCGCGGGCGCGGACTTCGAGGTGGCCGACGTCGCCGTGGACCCCGCCCGCCGCAGGCAGGGGATAGCCTCGCGCCTCGTCGCCCGCGTCGCCTACGACGGCCAGATGCTCAACGCGTCGAGCGTCTCCCTCGAGGTGGACGAGGGCAACCGGCCGGCGCGCGCCGCCTACGCGCGCCTCGGCTTCGAGGAGGTGGGCCGCCGCCCCGACTACTACGCCCCCGGCGTCGCCGCCCTCATCATGCGTGCGAGCCTCCCACTCGCGGCCGACGCCGAGCTCGTGGGGGAGCGTCCCGAGCCCAGGGCCTCCATCCGCCCGTGGCCGATCGTGGCCGGCGAGCGCGGTGCGGACGTCACGCGCGCGCTCGAGGAGGCGCGCCCTCTGGTCCTCTCGGTCGAGTCCTCCTGCGACGAGACGGCCATGGCGCTCATCGACGGGCACGGCCGCATCTGCGCGAACGTGGTCGCCACCTCGATCGACTTCCACGCCCGCTTCGGCGGCGTCGTGCCCGAGATCGCGTCGCGCAAGCACGTGGAGGCCATCGTCGGCGTCTTCGAGGAGACCATGGCGCAGGCGGGGCGCCACTTCGGCTGCGACACCCTGACCGCGGACGACCTCGACGCCGTGGGCGTGACCGCGGGCCCGGGCCTCGTGGGCGCCCTCGTGGTGGGCGTCGCCTTCGCCAAGGGGCTCAGCGCCGCCGCGGACCTGCCGCTCGTGCCCGTCAACCACCTCGAGGGCCACATGCTCGCCAACCTCTTCGCTGCCCCCGACCTGCGCCCGCCCTTCGTGGCGAGCCTCGTCTCGGGCGGCAACACCATGCTCGTGCACGTGCGTGCCTGGGGCGACTACCAGATCCTTGGCGCCACCATCGACGACGCCGTCGGCGAGGCCTTTGACAAGGTCGCCAAGGCCCTCGGCCTGGGCTATCCCGGCGGCCCGGTCATCTCGCGCTTGGCGGCGCGCGGCAACAGGAAGGCCATCCACTTCCCGCGCGCCATGATGCACTCCGGCGACTACCGCTTCTCGCTCTCCGGCCTCAAGACCGCCGTCATCACCTACATCGAGGGCGAGATGCGCGCGGGCAGGCCGATCGACCTGCCGGATCTCGCGGCGTCCTTCGAGGCCGCCGTCATCGACGTGCAGGTGGCCAAGGCCCTCGCCGCCGTCGAGGAGACCGGCGTGGGCGACTTCTGCGTGGGCGGCGGCGTCGCCGCCAACCCGCAGCTGCGCGAGGCCTACGTCCGCAAGTTCTCCCGCAGGGGCGTGCGCGTGAGCGTGCCGCCGATGGCCGTGTGCGGCGACAACGGCGCCATGATCGCCGTGTGCGCGCTCAGGAGCCTGAGGGCGGACGCCGACTTCGTGGAGCGGCCCGAGACGGGCCTCCCCCTGGACGCGCGCCCCAACGCGCAGCTCTCGGAGTGGACCTCGCCGGCCGAGCCCGTCGTGGACGCGAGCGAGTGGCCGCCCCGCGGCAGGTAGCCGCGATTGACGCCGCGATTCGCGCGTATGTATCGCCCAGAATATTCATTCCGATTTCAGCGTGGTAAACCGGTGCCCGGCGGGGTGGGAGAAGCCCGTCGGGCGCTGTACACTAGGCGGGCGTCGTAACTTTCTCGCATTAGGTTGCAAGGGGGAGGGGAATGGGTCCCCTCCGGTTGCGCGCGCGGAAGGGGTACGTACTCACATCTCTCAAGGGGGAACCGCAATGGCAAGCAACGTATCAAACACGAACCAGACGTCAGGACTCGACGCGAGCAGGCTCTCGCGCCGTGGATTCCTCAAGCTGTCGGGCCTCGGCGCGGCGGCCGTGGCCGGCACCTCCCTCCTTACGGCATGCGGACCCTCCACGCAGACCGCAGGCAGCGCCTCCGGCGCCTCGTCGAGCGCCTCTTCCAGCTTCGGCGACAACGGCACCATGCGAGTGGGCATGGAGGTCGCCTACCCCCCGTACAACTTCCAGGTCTCGCAGGAGTCTGAGAACACGATTCCCGTCCAGGGCCAGGACGGCGCCTACGCCGACGGGTATGACATCGTGTTCGCCAAGAAGATCGGCGAGGCCCTCGGCCTCACCCCCGTCGCGGTGAAGATGGACTTCTCCGGCCTCGTCGAGGGCCTGACCAGCGGCACCATCGACATCATCTGCGGCGGCATGACCGCCACCGACGAGCGTCGCCAGTCCATCGACTTCTCCGACCCCTACTGGGACGGCCACTACGGCCTCCTGGTCAAGAAGGGCTCGCCGCTCGCGAGCGCCACGAGCTTCGCCGACTTCGCCGGCGCCGCCGTCCTCGGCCAGCGCGACACGCTGCTGGACGACGTCATCGACGAGATCCCCAACGTCAACCACCTCGAGCCCGTGGACTCGGTGCCCGCGCAGCTCTCCGCCATCAGCAACGGCGCCTGTGACGCCGTCACCTACGACGTCGAGAACGCCAAGGGGCTCCTCGCGTCCAACCCCGACCTCGTACAGGTCGAGTTCAACGGCAGCCCCATCCTGTTCAGCGAGGACGCGCCCATCAACGCGGGCATCGCCAAGGGGCAGGACGACGTCCTCAAGAAGATCAACGACTGCATCAACGCAGTCTCGCAGGATGACCGCCAGGCGTACTGGGACGCCGTCCAGCAGCGCCTGCCGGAGTAGTCGCCCATATTCGTTCGCCCGAAGGGGCGTCTCGTAGCGAGGGCCCGTCGGGGGCTCGGCGCCGCGCCGTCGCGGACGCGACCCCGACGCGCGCTACGAGGCGCCCGTCTTGATGATGGAGGCTAGGAGAGTACGTCATGAGCACGGAACCTGAGATGGAAGGGACGCGGCCCAAGGACCCGCCCAGCAGCAGCAAGACGAAGGGGCGCGGGGGCCTCGTGGGGTTCGTCGCCAGCGACCACCGCTACGTGTTCCTGGGCACGAGCGCCCTGGCCCTCGTCGGCCTCGCGCTCGCCAACCAGCCACACTCGGCCTCGAGCTTCCTCGCCCGCTCCTACGCGGTCGAGGTCGTCCTGTACTACGTGCTCGTGGCGTGGATCGTGGTGTCGCTCGTCGCCCTCGTGAACAAGCTGGCGAAGTGGAGGGGCGACGAGTACGCCAAGACGTCGCCCTTCAAGCGGCCCCAGGCGGTCAGGGCCGAGCGCATCTGCTCGTACGTGGTGTGGGCCATCGTCGCCGCGTTCGTCGTCGACCGCGTGGTGGTGGGCGCCGCCGACCTCGTCTCCTCGAGCATCGCGCAGTCCAAGAACCCCACCGACTTCTTCTCGTCGGCCGTGTACATGATCTACAGCATGCGCGACGAGTTCGCCACGGGCATCGTGAATACGGTCATCCTGGCCGTCGTCGGCACGGTCATCGCGTTCTTCCTCGCCATCCTCCTGGTGTTCCTGCGCCTGCAGACCATCGAGCGCACCGACGACGACTTCGTGCGCTTCCTCAAGACCGTCGGCTCGGGCTTCGCGCGCGTGTACTCCGCCGTGGTGCGCGGCACGCCGATGATGGTCCAGGGCCTCATCATCTACTACGGTGGCACCTCGCTGCTCACCGCCCGCGGCATGTCCGCCACGCAGATCCTGGGCGTGTGGCCCCCGTTCACGGCGGCCATGGTCACCATCGCGCTCAACTCCACGGCCTACATGATGGAGGTGCTGCGCTCGGGCATCGGCGCCGTCGACCCCGGCCAGGCGGAGGCCGCGCGCTCGCTGGGGCTCTCGCAGTGGCAGGCCATGCGCTCCGTCGTGTTCCCGCAGGGCATCCTGAACGCCGTCCCCGCGCTCTCCAACGAGCTCGTCATCAACATCAAGGACTCGTCGGTCCTCATGGTCATTGGCGTGGTGGAGCTCATGTTCGCCTCGCGCACCATCACCGGCGTGTACTACAAGCAGCTCCCCGTGTACGTCGTGACGGCCGTCTGCTACCTCGTCCTCACCATGCTCGCCACCAAGCTGCTGAACGTCCTGGCCGTGCGCCTGGGCGCCAAGCCCTCTGACGGCGTCAAGAGCTCTAACTAGGGAGGTCCCCAAATGGCTGAAAACGAGAGCGCGCGGGGCGCTGCGAGCGGGGAGCCGCTCGTCCGCGTCGAGGGCCTCCGCAAGTCCTTCGGCTCGCTCGAGGTGCTCAAGGGAATCAACTTCGAGGTGAACCGGGGGGAGGTCGTCACCATCATCGGCGCGTCCGGCTCCGGCAAGTCGACGCTCCTGCGCTGCATCAACCTGCTCGAGACGCCGGACTCCGGCCACGTGTGGTTCCACGGCGAGGACCTCGCCAACTCGCGCGCCAACGTGAACAAGCTGCGCGAGAGCATCGGCATGGTGTTCCAGACCTTCAACCTGTTCAACAACAAGAATGTGCTGGACAACTGCACGCTCGCGCCCGTGATGCTGCACAAGTGCGACAAGGCGGAGGCGGAGAGGCGCGCCCGCGAGAACCTCGCGGCCGTCGGGCTCGCCGACTTCGTCGACGCGCCGTCCACCTCGCTCTCCGGCGGCCAGAAGCAGCGCGTCGCCATCGCGCGCGCCCTGTGCATGCAGCCCGACCTCATGCTCTTCGACGAGCCGACCTCCGCGCTCGACCCCGAGATCGTCGGGGAGGTCCTGAACGTCATGCGCGACCTCGCGTCCGGGGGCATGACCATGGTCGTCGTCACGCACGAGATGGACTTCGCCAAGAACGTCTCGGACAAGGTCGTCTTCATGGACAAGGGCGTCATCGCCGAGGAGGGCGACCCCAAGCAGCTCTTCACCAACCCCCGGCAGCCCCGCGCGCGCGCCTTCCTCTCGCGCTACCTGGAGGACGTGGGCGTCGAGTAGCGCCCGCACACGCCCGCGTCGCCTGCGGGCGCCCGTGCGATAAGCTATACCCCGAGGTCGACCCCGGCGGCCGGACGTGCGCGCCCGGACGCCGGGGTCCGTCGTCGACGAGACGCGAGGCGCGGGCGCGGCGAGCCCGCGCCCGTCGGGGAGGGGTCATCATGCGGGACGGTTTCATCAAGGTCTCGGCGCGCTCGCCGAGGGTCGTGGTCGCGGACGTCGAGGCAAACGTCAGCGCCATCGTCGCCGAGGTCACGGACGCCTGCGAGCGGGAGCGCGCCAAGCTCGTCGTCCTCCCGGAGCTCTGCGTCACGGGCTACACCTGCGAGGACCTCTTCTGGCAGGACGAGCTCCTGCGCGCGGCCGAGGCGGGGGTCGCGGACGTGCGCGACGCCACGGCACACCTCGACGCCCTCGTCCTCATCGGGGCGCCGCTGCGCGTGGGCTCCAAGCTCTACAACTGCGCCGTCGCCCTCGCCCACGGCCGCGTCCTGGGCGTCGTCCCCAAGCGGAACCTCCCCAACTACAACGAGTTCTACGAGGTGCGCCACTTCGTGTCCGGGCCCCTCGAGGTCACGCGCACGGACGCCTTCGGCGAGCGCGACGTGCCGTTCGGCTGCTCGCAGGTCTTCTCGTGCTCGAGCGTGCCGGCGCTCAGGGTCGCGGTCGAGATATGCGAGGACCTCTGGGTCCCCGACCCGCCCTCGATCGCCCACGCCAAGGCCGGCGCGACCGTCGTCTGCAACCTCTCGGCCTCCAACGCGATTGTCGGCAAGGCGGACTACCGCCGCTCTTTGGTCTCGGGCCAGAGCGCGCGACTCGTGGCGGCCTACGTCTACGCGAGCGCGGGCTGGGGGGAGTCAACGCAGGACCTGGTCTTCTCGGCCCATGACCTCGTGGCCGAGAACGGCGCGCTGCTCGCGGAGGCGCGCCCCTTCGGCGAGGGGCGCGCCACGACGGAGGTGGACGTGTGCGCGCTCGAGGCCGAGCGCCGGCGCACCTCGACCTTCCGCGAGGACGCGACCTGCCCCTCCTACCTGCGCGTGCCCTTCGACCTCGCCCTCGAGGAGACCGCGCTCACGCGCCGGGTGGACCCCCATCCCTTCGTGCCGGCCGATCCCGCCCGCCGCTCCGAGCGCTGCGAGGACGTCCTCTCGATCCAGGCGTTCGGCCTGGCGAAGCGCCTCTCCCACATCCATGCGCGCGCCGCCGTCATCGGCGTCTCGGGTGGGCTGGACTCCACCCTCGCCCTGCTCGTGATCGCCCGCGCCTACGACCTGCTCGGCCTTCCCCGCGACGGCGTCGTCGCCGTGACGATGCCCGGCTTCGGCACGACCACGCGCACCCACGGCAACGCCGTCGACCTGGCGCGCGCCCTGGGCTGCACGCTGCGCGAGGTGAGCATCGCCAAGGCCGTGCGCCAGCACTTCGCGGACATCGGCCACGACGAGGCCGACCACTCCGTGACCTACGAGAACGCCCAGGCCCGCGAGCGCACGCAGGTGCTCATGGACATCGCCAACCAGGTGGGCGGCATCGTCGTGGGCACGGGCGACCTCTCCGAGCTCGCGCTCGGCTGGGCGACCTACAACGCCGACCACATGTCCATGTACGGTGTCAACGCGGGCGTCCCCAAGACGCTCGTGCGCCACCTCGTCCGCTACGTCGCGGACACCTGTGAGGACGCCGACGTCTCCCGCGTGCTCGACGACGTGCTGGCGACCCCCGTCTCGCCGGAGCTTTTGCCCGCGAGCGGAGACGGCACCATCTCCCAGCGGACCGAGGACCTCGTCGGCCCCTACGAGCTGCACGACTTCTTCCTCTACCAGGTGTTGCGCCGCGGGTTCGCGCCGCGCAAGGTCCTGAGGCTCGCCCGCTACGCGCTGGGCGAGGGGACGGAGGCGGGGCATGCAGACGAGGAGATCCTGAGGTGGCTCGAGGTCTTCTACCGCAGGTTCTTCTCGCAGCAGTTCAAGCGCAGCTGCCTGCCGGACGGCCCGAAGGTGGGCACGGTCGCCGTCTCGCCGAGGGGCGACCTTCGCATGCCCTCCGACGCCTCGGCGCGCCTCTGGCTGGCCGAGCTCGAGGGCCTGCGCCCCTCCGAGGCCTAGGTGGAGACTTAGGTAGCGCGGAGTAGAAAATCTAAGTCGCAGGAAGGAAGGTTTTTTCCATCCCGAGGTTTAAACCTAGAGATATGGGTATCATCCTCACTGTTGGAAACGCGCGGGTGCCAGTCGGGCCCGCGTCAAGGCATTGCGCCGGACGGCGCGCAAGAAGGAGGTACTTCTAAATGACACTCAAGCCTCTGGGTGATCGCGTTCTCGTCAAGCCTGCCCCCAAGGAGGAGAAGACTTCCACGGGCCTCTACATCTCGAGCGGTGCCCAGGAGAAGCCGCAGCGCGGTGAGGTCATCGCCGTCGGCGCCGGCAAGTTCGACGAGAAGGGCGAGCGCATCGCCCTCGACGTGAAGGCCGGGGACCAGGTCTTCTACGGCAAGTTCGGCGGCAACGAGGTCAAGATCGACGGCGAGGACTACCTGCTGCTCCGCTCCGACGACATCTACGCCATCATCGAGGACTAGCGCCTCGCCGGCGCGTGCGGGAGCCGGCCGGCCCCCGCGTCTCAGGTCAGAACCAGCAACTTGGAGGACATAGAACATGGCAAAGGACATTGTCTTCGGCACCGACGCTCGTGCCAAGCTCGCCAAGGGCGTCAACACCCTCGCTGACGCCGTCACCACCACCCTCGGGCCCAAGGGCCGCTACGTGGCGCTCCAGCGCTCCTACGGCGCCCCCACCATCACCAACGACGGCGT
Source organism: Olsenella absiana (assembly GCF_036408855.1). NCBI lineage: Bacteria > Bacillati > Actinomycetota > Coriobacteriia > Coriobacteriales > Atopobiaceae > Olsenella > Olsenella absiana. Next base: position 20,556 of record NZ_JAZGJQ010000014.1, on the reverse strand, counting down.
CTCCGTCGCCAAGGAGATCGAGCTCAAGGACCCCGTCGAGAACATGGGCGCCCAGCTCGTGAAGGAGGTCGCCACCAAGACCAACGACACCGTCGGTGATGGCACCACCACCGCGACCCTGCTCGCCCAGGTCATCGTGAACGAGGGCCTGCGCAACGTCGCCGCCGGCGCCAACCCCATCGCCATCCGTCGCGGCGTGGACAAGGCCGTCAACGCCGCCGTCGAGCAGATGAAGGGCGCCTCCACCGAGGTCTCCACCAAGGATCAGATCGCCGCGGTCGGCACCATCTCCGCCGGCGACCCGGAGATCGGCGAGAAGATCTCCGACGCCATGGAGGTCGTGGGCAAGGACGGCGTCATCACCGTCGACGAGTCCCAGACCTTCGGCATCGACATCGAGACCGTCGAGGGCATGCAGTTCGACAAGGGCTACATCTCCCCGTACTTCGCCACCAACAACGACACCATGACGGCCGAGATGCAGTCGCCCTACATCCTCATGACCGACCAGAAGATCTCCAACATCCAGGACATCCTGCCGATCCTCGAGGCCGTCCAGAAGCAGAGCGCGCCGCTGCTCATCATCGCCGAGGACGTCGACGGCGAGGCCCTGGCCACGCTGATCCTGAACAAGCTCCGCGGCGTCCTGAACGTCGCCGCCGTGAAGGCCCCCGGCTACGGCGACCGCCGCAAGCGCATGCTCGAGGACATCGCCATCCTCACCGGCGGCCAGGTTGCCATGAAGGAGCTCGGCATCAACCTCACCGACGTGACCGCCGAGATGCTCGGTCGCGCCAAGTCCGTCAAGATCACCAAGGACAACACGACCATCGTCGGTGGCGCCGGCACCAAGGAGGCCATCGAGGAGCGCATCGCCCAGATCAAGAACGAGTACGACAACTCCACCTCCGACTTCGACAAGGAGAAGCTGCAGGAGCGCGCCGCCAAGCTCTCCGGTGGCGTCGCGGTCATCAAGGTCGGCGCTGCCACCGAGTCCGAGCTCAAGGAGATCAAGCACCGCATCGAGGACGCCCTGCAGGCGACCCGCGCGGCCGTCGAGGAGGGCATCGTCGCCGGTGGCGGCGTCGCGTTCCTGGCCGCTGCCAAGGCGCTGGACTCCGTCGAGTGCGCCGACGCCGACGAGAAGATCGGCGTGGACATCGTCCGCAAGGCGCTGCAGGCCCCGGTGAAGACCATCGCCTCCAACGCCGGCTTCGAGGGCTCCGTCGTGGTCGAGAAGATCAAGGGCCTGCCCGAGGGCGAGGGCCTCAACTCCGCCAACGGCCAGTGGGGCAACATGATCGAGATGGGCGTGCTCGACCCGGTCAAGGTCACCCGCACCACGCTGCAGAACGCGGCCTCGATCGCCTCGCTGATCCTCATCACCGAGGCCACCGTCTCCGACGAGCCGAAGGACACCACCATCGAGGAGGCCATCTCCGCGGCTGCCGCCCAGGGCGGCCAGGGCGGCGCCTACTAGGCGACACCGCTTCCAGCCCCGCCCGCGGCGACTGCGGGCGGGAGTCGCGGGCGGCTGCCCGCGCGGCTGGCCCCGACGCCCGGCTGGGGCGGGGGCCGGCAAGAAGAGCTTCGCAAGGGACGGCCAGGTGCCACGGCGCCTGGCCGTCCCCTTGTGTCGCAGCCGCGGGCGCGCGTCCTTCTCCGCCCGGCCGGCCGCGGGTGGGATAGAATGGGAGCTTGCACGTTCCTACAGGAAGGGGAGGGCATGGCCGAGAAGCGCGACCTGCTCGATGACATCATCGACATCCAGGACAACTGGGGAGCGATCCAGAACCCGCTCGGTGACGTCGCCAGCACGCTCATTCAGGACCCCGCTACGGTCAAGGTCTACGACCCCTCCGACTACAAGGTCAAGCCGCGCGTCAACTCGATCTTCTGCGTGACCTGCTCCACGCGCGACCCCAAGGCGTGCACGCGCTGCCTCGACGTGTGCCCGGTGGACGCGATCACCATCAAGGGCTCCTCGGTCAAGGTGGACGACAGGTGCCGCAAGTGCGGCCTGTGCGCCACGGTCTGCCCCACGGAGGTCTTCATCTGCGGCAGCCAGGCGCCGCTGCAGCTCTACAAGCAGGTCGCCGAGGTGGCCTCGAAGTACGAGGACTGCTACGTCACCTGCACGCGGGCGCTGGGGCGCCTTCCCAAGGAGAACGAGGTCCTCCTGCCGTGCGTGGGAGCCATCTCCGAGGAGCTGTGGTTCGCGCTGCTGTGCGAGTACCCCAACCTCTCCGTCTACCTGCCCGTCGGCATCTGCGACCGGTGCCGCACCACCACGGGCGAGGAGCGCTACGGCGACGCCATTGCCGCCGCCGAGGAGCTGAGCGGCGAGTCCGTGGGCCTCGAGGTGGACGAGAGGCGCCTCAACCACGAGCAGTCCCGCGCGTACCGGCGCAGCCAGTTCGTCAGCAGCATGGCCACCTCCGCCACGAGGCTCGTCTCGCGCGGCAACCCGGCGCTGGCCGGCGCGCAGGCCGTGGCCCAGCGCATCCAGCAGCACACCAAGCAGCTCACGGAGCTGCAGCGCACGCTCGAGAAGGCCGTGGGCGCGCAGACCTCCCAGAACCGCCGCCACATCCTCACGCAGCGTCGCAAGCTCGTGATGGCGGCGCTGCAGAAGTACCCCGACCTCGCGGAGGGCTTCAAGCTCGAGATCCCCGCCTGCGACTCCTCCAGGTGCACCAAGTGCGGCGACTGCGTCAAGGCCTGCCCCGTCCACGCCAACGATCTCGACCGCGAGGGGCACTTCTCGGTCGAGCCGGCGTTCTGCGTCAACTGCGGCGCCTGCGCCGTCGCCTGCCCCGAGGACGCGCTAGCCATGGTGCCCTGCGACCCCCAGGAGCTCGTCGTCCCCGACGAGGACGCGGAGCGGCGCAGGCGCATGGCGGCGGAGAGCCGCGCCCGCGCGGAGGAGCTCAAGGAGAAGGGCAAGCTGCTGCTCGACAAGGGCATGGACGCCCTCGAGAACCTCGAGAAGGACGGCAAGTAGGCGACCCGGTGCGGCGGCCCGGCCCCGCGCGGCAGCCCGGCCCGGTGCGGCTGCGGGCAGGTTGCGGCCAGCGCCGGCGCAGACGGCGCCCGGCGAACTAACGAAGACGCAGCGACATGCGAGTGACGAACAAAGGAGAATGACGTGTCCCTCTCTATCGGAATCGTGGGGCTGCCCAACGTGGGCAAGTCCACGCTGTTCACGGCCCTCACCAAGAAGGGCGGGCTTGCGGCGAACTACCCCTTCGCGACCATCGACCCCAACGTCGGCATCGTCGACGTCCCCGACCCGCGGCTGCAGAAGCTCGCCGACATCGTGAACCCCGCCAGGGTCGTGCCGGCCACGGTCGAGTTCGTCGACATCGCCGGCCTGGTGAAGGGCGCCAACGAGGGCGAGGGCCTCGGCAACCAGTTCTTGGCCAACATCCGCAACTGCGACGCGATCTGCGAGGTCGTCCGCTACTTCGCCGACCCCGACGTGGTGCACGTCGACGGGCGCGTGGACCCCGCCGCCGACGCCGACACGATCCAGACCGAGCTCGTGCTCGCGGACTACGGGACCGTGGAGCGCGCCCTTCCCAAGCTCGAGAAGGAGGCCAAGCGCGACAAGGACCTGAAGCCCAGGCTCGAGGTCGCAAAGCGCCTCTACGAGTGGCTCGGCGCCGGGAACCGTGCGGCCGACCTCGACATGACCGACGACGAGCGCGCTGCCGCGCACGACCTCTTCCTGCTCACCATGAAGCCGATCCTCTACGTCGCCAACTGCGACGAGGACCAGCTCGCAGATGACTTCGCGCCCATCGCCGGCCAGGCGCCCATCCCCATCTGCGCCGAGGTGGAGGCCGAGCTCTCAGAGCTTGAGCCCGAGGAGGCGGCGGAGTACCTCGCCTCGCTCGGCCTCGAGGAGCCGGGCCTCGCGGTGCTCGCCCGCGCGGCCTACCGCCTGCTCGGGCTGCAGAGCTTCTTCACCGCGGGCCCCAAGGAGGTCCGTGCGTGGACGGTGCGCATCGGCGCCAAGGCGCCGGAGGCGGCCGGCGTCATCCACTCCGACTTCGAGCGCGGCTTCATCAAGGCGGAGACGATCTCCTACGACGACTACGTCACGCTCGGCGGCGAGGCGGGGGCCCGAGAGGCGGGCAGGCTGCGCATGGAGGGCAAGGACTACGTCGTCCAGGATGGCGACGTGATGGTCTTCCGCTTCAACGTGTAGCGCCGGGCACCGCGACAGCGGCGGGGGCGCAGGCGTTCCTGGTGCCGTGGACGCCGTGGACGCCGTGGGCGCCGCGTGCGCTGGGCCATCGCGATGGGCGAAAGCGCGGCCATGCGTAGCGCAAGGGCGCGAAGCGTGGGAGCGATTATAAAAAGCCATCCCTACAATAGATAAGCTAGCAACTTACAGGCCCCCGCCCGTCGGGGGCCTTTTTGGGGGAGTCGATGGACGGACAAGAACCTGCGCCCGAGGGACGGGGCGCGCTGCCTGCGGGCACCCTCAGGCGCCACAGGCGCTCCGCGGTGGTGGGGGCGGCGATTGCGGTCGCGGCCGTCGCGCTCGTGCTGCTGTTCTCCGTCGCCCCCGTCCTCTCGCTGCTCTCGAAGGGGGTGGGCAGCGACCTCGCGGGCGAGCTCGCGAGCCGGGGTGCCCTCATCCGCGACAGCGTCCTGGCCGGCATGGCGTCGGCCGTCATCTCGACCGCGCTCGCGCTCGCTATCTCGCTGCGGGTCGCCTACTCGAGGTCGAGGGCGCGCGACGTCGTGGTGGCGCTCGTCTTCGCGAGCATCATTTCGCCGCCGTTCGTCTCCTCGCTTGCCTACGTCGAGCTCTTCGGCAGGCGCGGCCTCATCACCCACGAGCTTCTCGGCCTCTCGGTGAGTCCGTACGGCCCCGTCGGCGTCGTGGTCATGCAGTCGGTCTTCTTCTGCGCGATCAACGTCCTTCTCATCCTGAGCACGATACGCAACATCGACCCGTCGGTGATTGACGCGGCGCGGGACCTCGGCGCCTCGCCCTCGACCGTCGCCCGCCGTGTCGTGGTGCCGCTCGCGCTGCCGTCGGTGGGGGCGTGCCTCCTGCTCACCTTCGTGCGCTCGCTGGCAGACTACGGCACGCCCGTCGTGATCGGCGGGAGCTTCGAGACGATCTCGACCGCCATCTACGAGCAGGTCGTCGGCTACTCCGACCTCGCCGGCGCCGCTGTGCTCGGCATCCTGCTGTGCGCCATCGCCGTGGTCGTCTACGCCTGCTACACCGCCCTCATCGCGCGGTCGCGCAGGCGCGTGGCGGGGACGGCCACCTCGGCGTTCGAGATGGTCGGCGACCGCCGCGCGGCGCAGATGACCCTGGATGGCCCCCTCGGCGTCGTGTGCTCGGTGGTGTCGTGGGCGTTCGTCGCGTTCATGGTCATGCAGTACGCCACGATCGTGCACGCCTCGCTCACGCAGGGCATCAGCTGGACGGCGCCGCTTACCGACGCGAACTTCCGGCACCTCGCCGAGTACGAGGCGCTGCCGCTCGCGAGGAGCCTCTGGTTCGCTCTAGCGTCGGCCGCCATCTCGTGCGTGCTGGGATTCGTCTGCGCCTACCTCCTTCAGCGGGGTCGTGCGGGCGCGGGCGCTGCCGGCCACGCCGCCCGCCGCGGCGGGCGCGCCGGTCGCGCGCGGGCCGGCGTGTCGCGCAAGGCCCAGGCCCTTCTCGGCTTCGCCATCACCATGCCCTACATGCTGCCCGGGACCTGCGTGGGCCTGGGCTACATCCTCGCGTTCAACAGGCCGCCGCTCAAGCTCACCGGGACCGCCGTTATCGTGGTGCTGGTGCTCGCATTCAAGCAGCTGTCCATCTCGCAGCAGGCGTTCTCCAACGAGCTCGCGCAGCTGGACCCTCACCTCGAGGAGGCCGCTCGCGACGTCGGTGCGACGCGGCTGGCGAGCGCGCTCGCCGTGGTGGTGCCGAGCGTGCGCCGCGCAGCGGCGGTGAGCTTCATGAACGCGTTCTCCTCGGCGATGGTCGCCTACAGCGCGGTCCTGTTCCTCATCGCGCCGGGCAACAAGACCGCTATCTTCGAGCTGTTCGACCAGCTGTCGGGCGGCAAGTACGGCCAGGCCGCCGCGACCTCCCTCGTGATCGTCGCGATCACGCTCGTGGTCGACGCGGCTCTGGCTTGGCTCTTCTTGGGAAGGAGGCGCCGTCAGCATGCCGATGCTTGATCTGCGCGACCTCAGGGTCGGATACGGCGGGACCTCGGTCCTGGACGGGCTCAGCCTCACGGTCGAGAGGGGGGAGCTCGTCTGCCTCCTCGGGCCCTCAGGCTGCGGCAAGACCACGGCGCTCCGGGCCGTCGGAGGCTACCTGCTGCCGGATTCCGGCCAGGTGCTCATCGATGGCGAGGAGATGGGCAGCCGCCCGCCGGAGCTCCGCCCGGTGGCGACGGTGTTCCAGTCCTACGCGCTGTTCCCGCACATGACGGTCCTCGACAACGTCACCTTCGGCCTGCGTCTGCAGGGCATGGGTCGAGAAGAGCGCGAGGCCAGCGCCCGGGAGATGCTCGAGACGGTGGGCATGGCGGAGCGTGCGGGGGCGTACCCCTCCGAGCTCTCGGGCGGCCAGCAGCAGCGCGTCGCGCTCGCGCGGGCCCTCGTCCTCAAGCCCAAGGCGCTCCTCCTGGACGAGCCGCTCTCGAACCTGGACGCCGGGCTGCGGGTGCGCATGCGCGAGGAGGTCAGGGCGGTCCAGCGCCGCTTCGACATCGCCATGCTGTTCGTCACGCACGACCAGGAGGAGGCCATGGCGATCGGCGACCGCATCGCCCTTCTCCATCACGGGAAGGTGGTGCAGCAGGGCGCGCCGCTCGACGTCTACGACCACCCGTGCGACGCCTACTGCGCGCGCTTCCTGGGCAGCGTGAACGAGCTGCGGCTCGGAGACGGCCGCACCGTGGCCTTCCGCAAGGAGGGCGTGCGGCTCACGCCAGACGGGGCGTTTTCGGGCAGGGTCGTGCAGGCGATGTTCCTCGGCTCCCAGTGGGAGTACGCGATCGATGTCGACGGGCAGGTGGTCAGGGTAAGGCAGGACCGCTCGCTCGTGTTGAAGGTGGGGGATTCCGTGCGCTTCGACGTGGCGCGCCCCCTCGAATGGAAGGAAGGTGCCTAATGGCTAAGAAGGTTCTGTCCAGACGCTCGTTCATCCTCGGCTCCGCGTCCGCGGTCGCGCTCTCCGCGCTCGCCGTGACCGGCTGCTCGGGTTCCGGCTCGAGCGCGACGGACGGTGGGTCGTCCGCAAGCCAGGCCCAGTCGTCGAGCTCGAACCAGACGAACCTCAAGTCCACCTCGGGCAAGACGATGAAGGTCATCTGCACGAGCGAGTCGTACCAGAAGCTCTTCGACCGCTTCACGCAGGACGTGGGCTGCGAGGTCGAGTTCGTGTCCATGTCCTCGGGCGAGGCGCTCTCCAAGCTCAAGGCCGAGGGCGGCACGCCGGCGGCCGACCTGTGGTTCGGCGGCGGCATCGACTCGTTCATGTCCGCCAAGGACTCCGGCCTGCTCGAGCAGGTCAACTTCGACGCGGCGTCTCGGTTCGCGGACACGTTCAAGGACCCGGACAACTACTGGTTCAGCAAGGGCGCCACGGTCGTGGGCTTCATCGTGAACAACGACATCCTCGGAGAGGTCGGCGCGAACAAGCCCGCGAGCTGGGCAGACCTGGTGAAGCCCGAGTACAAGGACGAGATCATCATGTCCACGCCGGCCGTGTCCGGCACCAACTACGCCGCGGTCGACGCCCTTCTCCAGAACATGGGCGAGGACGCCGGCTGGGAGTACCTGAGCCAGCTGAACCAGAACATCCCGTACTACACCAAGCGCGGCTCCGACCCGTCCACCCGCGTGAGCAGCGGCGAGGCGGGGGTCGGCATCACCTACATCGACGGCACGCTCGACGAGATCCTCTCGGGCGGCAACCTCGAGCTCGTGTACCCGAGCGAGGGCATGCCCTACATGCCCGACGGCGTCGCGGTGTTCAAGAACGCGGATGACGTCGACGACGCCAAGCTGTTCGTAGAGTGGCTCTTCAGCAACGACGAGAACCTCGCGTACCTGGCCAGCATCGACAAGAAGAGCACCATCCTCATGTGCATCCCGGACGTCCAGGGCGTCGACGGCACCTTCGACACGTCGCAGCTCATGAAGGAGGATACGACCAAGTTCGGCCCGGACCGCGAGGCGGTGCTCGCCAAGTGGAAGGAGATGACGGCCGACAAGGAGGTCGTCAGCAGCAAGTAAGCGCACCGACGTCGACTGACGCTCCGGGCGATGCCGAAGCCTCCGGCGGCGCGTCCGGCTGGCGCTGCGGCGGCGCCATGGGCGCTGCGGTGGTGCCGCGGGCGTCCAGATAGATGGACCCGGCTGGCGCGGGATCTTCTCCCGTGCTGGTCGGGCCCGTTGCCGTTCTGCGTCCGCCCGTCTAGGCCTAGATGGGTAGGATGAGAATGGATGGCTCGAGTGAGACGATAGGCCATCCGGCGTGGCGCGGGAATCCAAGGTGAGAATTCGGTCGTATCTGCGACAGATGGACAGGAGAATCCGACCGGATTCTCAACTTGGATGTAAGCAAGCAGATGTCAGGGCTGGGGGGGCGTGTCCAGCGTCTCCGGTACCTCCGACGTGAAACGCTGCTGAGGGCGGACTACGAGACGCTCGTCGCCGGGCTAGAGGGCGCTGCCGAGCTAGACAGGACCGCCGACGCGGAGAACGCCCCGACGCAGCATAGCGCCGGTGCGGAGAACGCCCCGACGCAGCATAGCGCCGGTGCGGAGAACGCCCCGACGCAGCGTAGCGCCGGCGCTACGCGCGCCACTGGGGAATCGTGTGGCTTGTGGATGTGGGATGCTCTGCTCGGCATGGCCCCAGTCGACACTGGGATGCGAGGGATGTCACGCCGTGATGGCGGCCCGCCGCGTAGACTGCCGTGTGGTCGGCCTTTCGCGTCGCGAACTCGGTCGCAAGTCGAGCGAGACGGGCCTTCTGTCACGAGGAATGCCAAAGCCATCAAGCAATCTTGCCAACCGCGCAGGGGAGCGCAGGTCCGCATAGCAGAACCGCATAACGCGACCCGTCGCGCTGAGGCGTGACTCCCGAAGCCGCTCGTCGGCCATCACGCTGGCGGCGCTCGCTCCGTGCGTCATGGCGGGATCGACGTACTTCTCCCTTCCGTCGAACTCTCCGTATACGATTCCGCTTGGCAGCCTCCACATGAAGTCAGGCCGATAGAAATGGCCGTCGCCTAGGGTGCTCCGCACGGTTACCTGGAGCTCAGGCAGACGAAACCCGAATTCTATCATGAGCGCACGGGCCAACGACTCGCCCCCGCTCTCGCTTCTCGGGTCTGCGTGCGACAAGGTCGAGAGAGCGTGTCGAATGCCGTGCAGGCCCCTGCCGAGTCGCCTGAGGGTCCCCTCGAAGGATGTGGCGGTGGCGCCGCTCATACGGAGGGCGGAGTCAGCGATGACGAGCCCCTCGGCGAAGCTTCTCCCGCGCAGGCAGTCGAGAACCGTGCGCGGGAGCGATGTGACCTTGATGCCGCCGACCTGCACGACGGGGCAGCTTCCGGTCGAATGACGGATGACCTTGGTGGTGCTTCTCCCATGGCGTGACTTGGGCACGGCGATATGGAGCTGTCCGAGCAGATGGAACGACACGGCGAGACCATGAACGACCGCGGCGCTCACGTCGCAGAACACCCAGTCCGGATGCATGGCAGACATCGAGCGGATGATCATGAGCGCACGCGCGCGCGAGTTTAGGGACCTCCAGTCCTCGGCGCGGACGAACAGACCGCGTGAAGGCGAGCAGACGAGCCCGTTTCTGACCAGGCGACGCAGGCTCTGCCGTTCGGCGTCGGTCTTGGCATGAAGGCATTTGCCTCCGTGGAAGGCCTGGCTGAGGCGCTGCATCGCTAGGCCCCGCGTACTCATGTATCACCTCCTACCAAGAGGAAAGTGGACAGAAGAATACGCCAGATGATGGGCTGAGAGGGGAGGGGCGGAGTCTTATCGGCGAACGGTTGTTCGAACAAAGCTAGCTCAGCGACGCGCGTCCGACGCATTCGATTCCAGTCCGACGCGCTCGATTGCGGCGCCCCTCGTGTCCGCCGGTCATTCGAGCCATGGAATGGTCGCGGCCCAAGGCACGGGCCGTTCGGGACGGCTCGGCGACTCGGCGGCAGGTATGGCCCGGGACCCGGCCTGGTGCCGCAGTGACCTGGCTGTCCTTGGCGTCCTTGATCAAGGGATCGCCCAAGGTGAGAAAGCGTTCGAAACCAGGCGTCTCAGGCCAAGAAAAACGACCGGTTCCTCACCTTGAGCCAAGCGCGAGACGGAGGTGCCGCGCGGGCCAGCCACTACTTGCGACGGCTTGCGTCGCGTCCCTATCGGTCGGCCAGGTCTGCCTGAGCTTCTCCGACAACCACCACGACGTCAGTCGAGGTGGTGACCGACCCGTCGTTCGCGGCAACGGTGATGCCGTTGCCAAGCGAGCTGGCGATGGCCTCCGCACGCTGCTTGTTGTCGGCCCCGTTGTAGTAGACCTCGGTCTTCGTGTAGCTGAAGCTCGCCGCGTTCCGCGACTGCGTGTCGTAGCCGAGCGCGGAGAGGCGGTTCGCGACGGAGGTTCCCAGCCCGGGGGCGCCCGCACCGTTGAGCACCGTCACGGTGCCGGAGCCCGTCGCGTTGCCCGAAGAGCCGCCCGCGGAGGCGCCGGAGGAGCCCGAGGCGCCGCCCGTGGAGCCCGTTGAGCCGCCATCCGACGACTCGGACTGCGACGTGCCGTCGCCTGATCCCGAGCCAGCCTCGGCGTCCGAGATCGAGCCGGCGACGCCACGCGTCTTGTCCTGGCTGCTGTCCTCGTACGGCGGCAACCCCTCGTCCACGCGCTGCATGAGCGTCTTCCAGGCGGTCGTGTCGAGCTTCTCGTACCACGCGCCGTTGTAGTAGAAGCCCTCAGTCGGGGTCATGGCGGTGTAGACGTCTTCGTCGAAGTCGATGCCCTTCATCTGGTTCGCGAGGCCGAAGATGTCGCCGAGAGACATGTCGGTGGTGATGCTGTCGGCCATGGAGGAGATGGCGCCCATCTTGGTGGCGGCGTCGCTCGCGAGCACCTTCTTCACGATGGCGGCGATCACCATGCGCTGGTTGGCCGCGCGGTAGGTGTCGCCGTCGCCGTACGCGTCGTAGGCGTGCCGGCAGCGGCACAGCAGCAGCGCCGTGTTGCCGTCGAGGGTCTGCTTGCCCGCCTTGAGGTCGAGGCCCGTGTAATCGGGGTCGTAGACGTCGGTGGGGAGGTCGACCGTGATGCCGCCGATCGAGTCCACGATGCTGGTGAACGAGTCGAAGTCCACCTCGGCGTAGTGCGAGATGTCGACGCCCGAAAGCTTGTTCACCGTCTTGACCGCAAGGCTCCTGCCACCGTAGGCATAGGCCGAGTTCAGCTTCCCCTCGCCGTGTCCCTCGATGCTCACCAGCGTGTCGCGATGCAGCGAGACCATCGTGACCTTCACGTTCACGGGGTCGATCCGAACGAGCATCATCGAGTCCGAGCGCCCCGTGTCGCCCTCCGCGAGGCGCTCCTCGCCCGTGTCCACGCCCATCAGCAGCATGTAGAAGGGCTGGTCGTAGGAGGTGGAGGAGAGGCTGGCGAGAAGATCCTGGTCGTTCGTGCCGATGCGGTACCCGAGGCTGTATAGGTAGCCGCCGACGCCCAGGACGGCGGCCAGGACGACCGCGAGGGCGGTGAGAAGCGCGACCTTGAGGCCGTGGTGCCGGGAGCGCTCGCGCCGCTTCTTGGCGTACCTCTCGGAGGAGCTCTCCCTGGAGAGGACGCGCGCCGTGTAGTGCGGCACGGGCGTGGGCTCGCTGGAAGGCTGCGTACCCTGGTCTTTGTCTTTGCGGCGAAGCAAGCGGACTCCTCGGGTTACTCTCTGCGCCAAGGCGGCGCGGCGGCAGTTGCAGTCCATCCAGTTTAGTAGCCGCGGGAGGGCCGGGCCTCTTCTCCCGGAAGTCCACAAAGACCGGGGCCCGTCAACGGCGGGCCCCGGTGATGCCTTGCGCTCTGTTGTTTCTCAGGTGGCGGCGCGAGATCTCTACGAGCTGGGCGCTAGTTGCGACGTCGGCTGCCGGAGGAGCTCGACCCGGAGCCGGAGGAGCTCGACCCAGAGCTCGACCCGGATCCGGAGGAGCTCGACCCGGAGCCCGTGGGCTCCACGGCGTTGGCGCCGGCCGTCGAGGTCACCTCCGTCGTGGTGGTCTCGGAGGCGTCCGCGCCAGCATCGCTGGAGGTCGGGTCCTCGCTCGTATCGTCCTGGTCGCTGCCATTGCCGATGGAGCCGGCCACGCCGACCGTGGCGTCCTGGGAGTTGTCCTCGTAGGGCGACAGCCCCTGGTCGACGCGGGTCATCATCTTCTGCCAGGAGCTCACGTTGCAGATCTCGTACCAGGTGGAGTTGAAGTAGCTCGAGGTCGTGGGCTCCATGCCGGTCATGATGTCGGTGTCGACGTTGAGCGTCTTCATCTGGTTCGCCAGGTCGAGGATGTCTGCGACGGTCATGTCGGTCGTGACGCTGTCGGCCATGGTGGTGATGGTGCTCGCGATGGTCGCGGGGTCGCTCTGCAGGACCTTCTGCACGACCGCGGCGATCACCATGCGCTGGTTGGCGGCGCGATACAGGTCACCGTCGCCGTATGCGTCGTAGCCGTGGCGGCAGCGGCACAGGAGGGCTGCCGTGTGGCCATCGAGCGTCTGCTCGCCCGCCTCGAGCTCGAGCCCGGTGTAGTTGGGGTCGTGGACCGGCGTGGGGAGGTTGACGGTGACGCCGCCGACCTGGTCCACGACCGAGGCGAACGAGTCGAGGTTGGCCTCGGCGTAGTGCGAGATGTCGACCCCGGCGAACTCGGACACCACCTGCGTGGCGTATGACGCCCCGCCGATCGAGTAGGCGGCGTTGATCTTCTGCTGTCCGTGCTCGCCGAGGTCGACGAGGGTGTCTCGGTGAATCGAGACCATGGTCACCTTGACGTTCTTCGGGTCGATGCGCACGAGCATGATCGAGTCGGAGCGGTAGGCGCTGTCATCCGAGCCGTACTCGGAGCTCTCCGCGCGCTCCTCGTCGCGGTCCGTGCCTAGCAGAAGCATGTAGAAGGGATCTCCGGGCTCGGTGGCGGTGAGCTCGGAGACGAGGTTCTTGTCCACGTTCTTGGTGAGCTTGGTGTTGATGTTGTGCACGTATGCGGCGACTGCGCCGACGCCCGCCAGGAGAACGATCGCGATTCCGATCAGTACGCCGATAAGGACGCGGTGCTTGCGCTTGGCCTTCTTGCCGGTGGGGTCGAGGTCGTAGGGGTTCGGCTTTTCCTTGGGGGCGTCCTTGGCGTTGCGGGTGCCCTCGCCCACCTGTGCGAGCGGCTTGAAGCCGGCGGGGGAGCCAGCCGCGTCGGCAGCGCCGAGGGCGCCGTCGGCCGTGGTGCCCGTGTCCGAGGCGGCGCGTGCGGCGATGTCGTCGCCGTCCAGGACCGCGGTCGGCTCGTCGTCCTCGTAGTCGCCCGTCGCGTCGGCACCGTCGGGCGCACCGTCCGCTGCTCCGGCCGAGCCGGGCGTGGCGGGGGCGGCAGAGGCATCGGGGAAGACGGGGGAGTCCGCGCCGTCGCCCATGCCGGACATGATCCTGTCGATGTCCGCCTCGGCGGCGGCGTCCGCGTGCGCTGCGTGCGATGCGCGGTGCCTCGCAGCCTCCAGGTACACTGCTGTGGAATCGGGGTCCGCATGCGAGAAGGCCGCCTGCCACGCGGGCGTCTCGTCGGCTGCGCCGCCAGGCTGCTGCTCGTGCGCCGCGTGCTTGGCGTGGGCCGGCGCGCCCTGAGCGCCGGAACCGCTGGCCCCCGCGCTCGTACGGAAGTGGGCGCCCGGGCCCCTGCGAGCGCCGGGCTGGGGGAACGTGTCGTCTGCCTCGGAGCCGTTCTCCCTGGGCGTGTCGTAGCCATCGAATTCGGACACGGGGTCTCCGATCGTGTGAGTGTGTCCCCTTGGGACGCATTGTCTTGATAGACTGAGGGGCACTCCCCTGGGGACATTCCCGCGCCGATTTCATGCAGCGGATTGCCAAGGCTTGCCAACGCGGGAGGCTTATGATTAGTGTCGGTACAGACGAATGATACACCTAACTGCGGTTTTGTGAGAAACCACACAATTGGAGGATGCATGCAGACGAGAACGCCCGGCCAGTTTGTCGCGGTTCTGGATTTCGGCGCCCAGTATGGGCAGCTCATCGCCCGCAGGGTGCGTGACCTGCACGTCTACTCCGAGATCTTCCCCTGTGACATCCCCGCGGCCGAGCTCGCGGAGAAGGGTCCGTCCGCGGTGATCCTCTCCGGCGGCCCCGCCTCGGTGTACGCCGACGACGCGCCCGACATGGACGCGGGCGTCTTCGAGCTCGGCGTACCGGTTCTGGGCTTCTGCTACGGCCAGCAGATCATGGCCGTCAAGCTCGGCGGCGAGGTCGGCCACACCGAGAAGGGCGAGTACGGCCCGGCCCGCCTCGCTCGCCAGGGCGAGAGCCGCATCCTGGACGGCACGCCCGCGGAGCAGACCGTGTGGATGAGCCACCGCGACGCGGTGAGCTCGGTGCCGGCGGGCTTCTCGGTCACCTCGGCCACGCAGACCTGCCCCGTCGCCTCCATGGAGGACGCGAGCCGCAACCTCTTCGCCACGCAGTTCCATCCCGAGGTGCGCCACACCGAGTGCGGCCGCAAGATCCTGCAGAACTTCCTGTTCGGCGTGTGCGGGCTCGAGCCCGACTGGACCATGGACAACATCATCGACGAGAAGGTCGCGGAAATCCGCGAGCAGGTGGGCGAGAAGAAGGTCATCCTCGCGCTGTCTGGCGGCGTGGACTCCTCCGTCACGGCCGCGCTCGTGCATCGCGCAATCGGCGACCAGCTGACCTGCGTCTTCGTGAACCATGGCATGCTGCGCAAGGGCGAGCCGGAGATGGTCGAGGAGGTCTTCCGCAAGCAGTTCAACGTGCCCCTGATCCACGTGCACGCGGAGGAGCGCTACTCCCGGATGCTCGCCGGCGTCAGCGACCCCGAGCAGAAGCGCCGGCTCATCGGCACGCAGTTCTGGAAGGAGTTCTTCTCGGTCGCGCAGGAGCTCGACGGCATCGAGTACCTGGCGCAGGGCACCATCTACCCCGACATCATCGAGTCCGGCGCGCGCAAGACGGGCGGCAAGGCCTCGACCATCAAGAGCCACCACAACCTCATCCCGTTCCCCGACGGCGTGCACTTCGACCTCATCGAGCCGCTCGACCACTTCTTCAAAGACGAGGTCCGCGAGCTGGGCATCGCGCTCGGCCTGCCGGACAAGCTCGTATGGCGCCAGCCGTTCCCCGGCCCCGGCCTGGCCATCCGCATCATCGGCGAGGTCACGCCCGAGAAGCTCGCGATCCTGAAGGAGGCCGACGCCGTCGTGCGCGAGGAGCTCGACGCGTACAACCAGCGGCTCTTCGAGGAGACGGGCGACCGCAACTCCGAGCACGCCTGCTGGCAGTACTTCGCCGTGCTGCCCGACATCAGGTCCGTGGGCGTCATGGGCGACGAGCGCACCTACCAGCGCCCGGTTATCGTGCGCGCGGTGGAGTCCTCCGACGCCATGACCGCCGACTGGGCGAAGCTTCCCTACGACGTAATCGGCCGCATCTCCAGCCGCATCGTGGACGAGGTCGATGGCGTGAACCGTGTGGTGTACGACGTCACTCCCAAGCCGCCTGCGACGATCGAGTGGGAATAACGGGAACTGGCTTCTGAACTCGTGTTTTGGTGCTGCTGAGTACCGCCTGATGCCGTTTCGGCGTCGCCATAGAGCAAAGCCACCAGCGAAATAACGGGAATAATAGCCTTCGGACCCTCTGGTTCGGAGGCTTTCTTTTTTTCATGCTTACCTGGAAAAACGGCTCAATTGTTCCCGCATACCCCTACTGGGCGGTACGGCGGAATACTCGGCGGCACGGGAATAATAGTGCCCTGCGGGAATAATTCACAATTCGTGTCCCCCGAGGGCCGATTTCGAACGGCCGAAACTGAGTTGAAACTGCGGGGCGGATTCAAGCCCTCTTCGGTTGCATCTGCCCAGGTCAACAAACGGGAATAAAGAAACACGAAAATCGGTTTCCGCAGTTTCGGTGACCCCGAATGCCGCCGAATGACGCCGTGTATCTTGCTGTATTTTGGCGCGCGATTATTCCTCGAACGGGGCTTCCGGGGCGCCGATTCCACGCGGGAATAACGGAACAGCCCCGGAGAACCGGAGGCTGTTCGCAAGGAAGTATCAATTCACCTGGGAAGATGTCAGAAAGAGGCCTTCCAGTCGGCGTAAGCGTCCTCGTCGAGCTCGCCGCACTCGAGCTCGACGCGCTTTTCCGCCCAGGCCTTGATCGACTGCGCGAGCTGTAAGCGCCAAAATGACCGCGTCTTAACAACCCACTGGGCTTGAGGCAGAACCATCGCATCGACTTATCCTGGAAGAGGAGGCTGCGGTGACGCAGGCGAGCATAGATCGCAGGAACATGTGGGCGGAGCGCATCGAGTGGCGCCTCTCGTCGAGCATGAGAATAGAGCGCTGGTGCAAGTTAAACCATGTGGGCAGGTCAAGTCTGTATGCATGGTTGGCCAGGTTCAGGGAAGAAGAGCCGGGCCGCCCCCCCCGAAGAAACGCAGCCGCCTTGAACTGGATCGAACTCACCAGGGGCGGTCTGGCGGATTCCAAGCTTCGTCGTAGGGCGCAAGAACTGGCTCTTCAGCGATGGCCGCGCGGCGCGCGGGCGTCTGCGGCGATATACAGCGTCACCACCACGGCCAAGGCCAACGGGCTCAATCCCAGGCTTTACGTCGAGTGGCTGCTGACCGAGATGCCCAACACCGGCGAGCTCACCGATGAGGTTGTGGACTCGTTCCTGCCGTGGTCGGATAGGGTGCCTGAGTCCTGAAAGCTCGACCCAGCCGCTGCCGAGAAGGCCAAAGAGATGCCTGACGACTTCTTAATTAACATCGACCCCGATGCGTTCGACGACGAGATGGCGAACAACGCCGAGGAGGGCCTGTAGCGACATGGCGGCCTAAGGCATACCATAACGCAAAGATGGAAACGTCCAGGACTTTTCCATCCGTATGCCGGAATGGTCCTGGACGTTTCCTGCTACGCGGTCATTTTGACGCTAACGCTCTAATGCCTCCACCGCTTGTCGCGGGCGGGGTAGACGATCCAGGCGGATGCGTAGCTTGCGATAAGGCAGACAATGACGCAGACGATGCTTGTCTGGAACCCGAATGAGTCATTGATAACGCCCCAGATTACGCTTGCGAAGCCAATGCCGAGGTCATTGGCGAGCAGGTACAGGGCGTTTGCGGCGCCCCAGCGCTCTGGCGGGGTGTTCTTTACCGCTACGCTTTGATTAAGTGGCATGCTTATGCCAGTGACGAGACCATAGAAGATTCCGGACGCCAGGAAGACAGGTTCCCCGTACGGTGCGGCAAGTAACATAAGGCAGCAGAGGATGCCACACGCGACGGCTCCGGTCATTGTTTTGATTGCAGGTACGGTGTCCATGAAATGCTTCGAAATCATGCGAATGATAATCATGCTTACCGCGCTGATGGTGTAGAAGAGACCGGCATGGGTATAGCCGAGAGTAGTACCGTACAGACCAGCAAAGAAAACGCCAAAGCCAAAAGTGGGGCATATGATCATCTGTGGGATGGCGCCAGGCAATGCGCGCGGCTCGAAGATGTTGAATGAGTCACGCAGGGTTCTCTTGGACACCTGGTCGCCTTCAGGATACTTTTCACTGTGATTTGTTTCGGATGTAGTTACCGTGGTGGGGCTGGGCGCCTGCCCGTCTTTTGAGTCGAGTTCGAGCCGGGTTTCCATTTTGATTCGGTATGCGCTGGAGCTTGGCAGAGTTTGCCATTTACTTTCATAGCGTGCGTTGAGGGCGATTACAAGCCCTGCAAACCCAACCAGGGCAAGGCCGACATAGAGGTTCGTTGAGGGATCGGTTCCTACTAGGTAAAGTGCGAAGGCTGGGCCGATGCTCATGGCGATAGCCTGTCCGAGGCCGTGGTATCCAATGCCTTCGCCAAGCCGTTCTTGCGGTAAGACGCTTGCTGCGGCGGTCGCGGCTGCTGTTGTTGCTACGCCAAAGCCCACACCTTGCAGCAAACGGCTGATTGTGAAGAGGGGGATGCCTTGAACGACAGCGGACAGTGCTGTTCCTGCTGTGAGGATAGCGATGCCGGCGATGATAACGAGTGAGCACTTGCCGTTGTCGATAACAGGGCCGATGAACAGTCGTGCTAACGCGGCGGCAATGGAGAAGACGAGTGCAAGTACGCCGGCAAGGCTCGCACCGTAACCTTGGCCTGCCAGGAAGACGCTGGTTCCACTGTTGAGCCCTTGGCCCATGGCGAAGCAACAGAAGGTTAGCGCGATGATAAGCACGAAAATAAGCGACCACAGCTTCGGATGGTCGTCCTTACCGATATTTCGCATGAGAATCCCCCTTTGATTCCAATACTCGTATTCTACGTCTGCAAAAAGTGAGATGTATGCGCCAAAATGACCGCAACGCAAAGATGAAAACGTCCAGGACTTTTACATCCGTATGCCGGAATGGTCCTGGACGTTTCCTGCTACGCGGTCATTTTGACGCTTACCAATTATTTCTCGATTTGAGAGACGAGAGTAATAAATGCGTCTTGATCCTTGAGGTCAGGAAGGAAGACCTCGGCCGAACCTACAATTTTGGCGTTGAGATCCTTCATTGTTACATCGATCGCGTTGGCCTCAAGCGCATGGCTGAAGGAAGGAAAAGAAACAACCCGCTGCAAGTAATCGCTTCTAACCTTCTGGCCAGGCCGGATAATCATGCTGCCAGTGCCACAAATCAATCCGTCCGTTTTAACTACGGCGCAGCGTCCGATTTCGCCTCGACGTCCTAATATAACATCACCGGGAAGTAAATGATACGACGCTAAACTTTCGTATTTGCCATCATCAATAGTCAAATTCTCATCAGGTCTAATTGCGCCACCAATAATATGCGAAGGATTGACTAAAGGGCGCCCGCCCGTTATGTAGTCCTCTTTGTGAAAACGCTACCAAAAGGACCAATTCGAAGCTCACAGAACGAATCGATTCCGTTTTTCGCGCTGCTGCTTCCAGGATCGCAAGGATCCCCGAACATCTCGACAAACCGGGATTTGACGAGGTCGTCGAGGAGGGCGAGTTGGCGGTTAGCCGAATCAAGAAGCTCGCATGCTGAATGAAGCAGACTGCAAATCCATCCAGTATTCGAACCGTAGCCCTTAATGGAGAGGTTGGTTAAGTCGTTCGCTTTCAAATTGTTGATATTACTGCCGGTAGAGGTTTCTTCGATTGCCTTCCTATAAGCATTGCTTTGAAAGTAATAGGAGAGATACTCGGCGTTGATTCCACAAGGCCTCATCACACAGCAGAACGCTCCGAACGTTACATCCATATCCTCAGGTACAAAAGCAGCCTTGCCCACGAGCCTCTTGCTCCCGCTCGAAGCGCAAATCAGGATGTCACCCTTCTTGAGCAGTTGGCGTGGCTTGACCTTCGCGCGGTCAACGTACTGGACGTCGTCGAGAACCAGCTTCCCGTTCTGGATGTTGTTCGCTCGAAGCAAGGTAACGTATCCTTTGCCCAGTTCGGCGCTCAGGTCCTCCCCGGCCTTATACGTAACTCCTCGAACGTATTCGGCAACTTTCCCTAGCCGCACCCGCTCCCCGCCAAATTGGGGTTTGCTCAGTTTGCGGCAATCTTTTAGATGGCTTTGTCTGCTTCTGGCTCTCTGAGGCACGCATGCATCTCAAATGCGATGATGAGGCTCAGGCATTCCTTGCTTTCAGTTCGCCTAACACTGAGGTCTCTGGAAGATGATTATCTTTCTGTAGCGTTTAATAAGGATAACTTTAGCGGCATGGATTCAACGTTGCAAACAAAGCCGCCTGCGACGATTCTTTCAGTCATCTCTCTTGCGTATCCCATCTGACCTGCGGAAATGCAAGACGATAAAGCCGCTGGCTACGATTCACTTCGCTAGACAGGTGCTAAAGAGGAAGACCACCCGTTTTGGCATCCATTTCGGGCTGTTCCGAGCCTCAAAACCAGCTCATTTTTGTCCCGGGGACAAAAATGAAACTGCGGGCTCGCGGTTTCGAAATAGTTTGCGGTTTTGTCCCAGGATTTGTCTCAAACGCCTACGTGGAGATGCGCGGCGGGATTCGGCGACAAAGCGGTCGAAGCTGACGACCAAACTAGAACCAACTGGAATGACGCTACAGCAAACGTGCGTGAAAGAGTGGGAATAAAACTGGCTCTTCGGTGGTTTCTGTGGGAGAGATTCCGGCATAGGCCCAGCTCAGCGGGCGAAAACAACGATCTGGAACTGAAACGGCCCCGGGAGGGGCCGTTTCCGCGTCATCCGCCTATGATTGC
>NZ_JAZGJQ010000013.1:0-62401 GCF_036408855.1 Olsenella absiana | reverse complement strand
CCCAGGGCCCTCCGGAAGGCCGAATTGCACGCCTTGCCGCAACGCTTCCGCCGCATTCTGCAGGACTTGATGCAAACGTTGCGCTTCGGAATGCAGTGTTGCGCTTACAAATTCAATCCACCGTCGTGCGTAATTCTAGGGACGCGTACCGAAAACGACGACCCGGGCGACGGGCGGCTGCCTCGCAGCCACCCAGGCCTCGATCTGCCGCGGCGCCGGCGTCGCTCGCATCGGCACCGGCGTCGCCAGCCGCGACGCCCCTCCCCTCGGGGTTGTTCGACTCGATGAAGTCGCAGGTCTCGGCCACCCCGAACGCGACCGGCTCGACGTCCGCCTTCGTCTAGTCGACGGCAGGCACCACGAACCCCGCCTCGTCAGAGATGCGCCCACTCTGGGCGTCGAGCACGTCCGCGTCGCCGCCCACGAACCCGCCGCCGTGCACGTTTGCAAGCAGGGGCCTGGCGGAGCCATCCGCGTCCGCAGGCAGGCCCCGCGAGGAAGGTCCTTGAACCCGGGGCTGGGGCCGGGGCTAGGACCGTTCGCGGGGCACGCGGTCCTTCTCGACGGACGCGATGCCTCCGTCCGGAGGCATCGCACTCCTCTTGGTGGGCACGCCTTGCAGCGCCCCTACTCGGCCGGCTCCCACTTGCAGCGCACGGGTGACACGATCGCACCGGACTTCTTGAGGGCGGCCATCGCCTTGTCGACGAGCTTGCGGTCGAGCCCGCTCCTCTCGGCGACCTTGCCCGCGTTCAGCGGCTCGCCTGCCGCCTTCATCGTGTCGAGAACGACGTTCATCGCTTCCTGGACGTCCATGCCGCGACCACCCTTCGTTCGAGTCGAGAAATTAGCAAACACCCCAGGTGGCTCAGGCCACCTGGGGTGAATAATTCTGGCTCCCCGGGCAGGGTTCGAACCTGCGACAGGCTGATTAACAGTCAGCTGCGCTACCACTGCGCCACCGGGGAATCGGTGAGTGCGCCGTCTCCGTCGCACGAGTAATTATTATATGGATGCAGTCCCGAGATGCAAGCGGGAATTTGAAATTTCTTCCCGCACGCCAAAACAGGGGTTGCCACCTGCGGAAACTCCGCTAGGCGCGTGCGACGGTCGACGCTGGCGCCACCCCGGCTGCGGGCGCCGCCCCGGCTGTGGGCGCCGCCCCGGCCTTGGGCGCCACCCCGGCGTCGGACTAGTACGGCTTGGCGCGGGCGAGAATCGCGTCATCGAGCATCAGCAGGTGCAGGCGCTCTTCCCCGCCGACCTCGTGGACGGCCGAGAGGAGCATGCAGCACGAGTCGACGCCCATCAGCCGTCCTTATCCGCTCCATGGCATCTGGGCCGTGGCGGCGGAACGTGCTGGCGCGGCCGCTTCTTGCGCAAATCGCTTTTTCCTGACAATTTCTCGAAAATTTGTTCTGATAAAGCGATTTGCTACCCCCTCAAATCGCTTTATCCCGACAATTTCTTTAAGAATTGTCGGGATAAGTGGAATTGCTCGGTTTCATTTATTTCTTTATATTGGCGGATACCGCGGACCCGGCGCCTACCGGCTCGTCGCGCTCTGGGCCTCGGGCACCTCGAGCAGGCCGTCCGAGGGCAGGGGCGACCCCTCCGCCGAGGCGACCTTCAGCACCTTCGTGTAACCGTGCCCGGAGGTCACCTTGCTGTCCGCCCGGAAGGACCAGGCGAAGTCCCTCCCGCTCTTGTCGCCCTTGCCCTGTAGCAGGCCCCCGACGCGGTGGGTCCCGTCCGCGGTGACGAGGTAGTACATCTTCCCGGTCATGGTCGCCGTGTCGGACCTGTCCGTGGGCGCGATGCCGAACAGAGAGCTGCCCCCGTCGACGTCGTGGACCGTGAGGTGCGCCGTCACGGTGCCGTCATCCGCGACGTCGGTCACCTCGAGCTTGCAGCCGTCGTCCTTGAGGTCCTTGTTGTCCGGGTCGACGTACTCGCCCAGCAGGTTCTCGAAGGAGACCTTCGCGGCGCTCGTGTCGGCGCCCTCGAACCACCACCGGTCGGTCCCGAAGGCATACCGGAGGACGTAGGGACCCTCGATCTTCTCGAACCACTGCTCCTTGGGCTCGACCTCTACCCTGCACGTCTGGGCAGCCTCGTCGAACGCCACGCTCGCGCCGGACCCGAAGCGCCCGAGCGGGTCCTGGTCTATCCCGGCGACCGCCCTGAACCTTTCCGTGGCGACGCTCGCGTCCTTGTACTCCCAGGAGCCGGCCCCTCCCTCGTAGGTTGCAACCATGCCGCGCCGCAGCTCCACCTCGCCCGTCGAGCACACGGCGGTAAAGCGCGCGGTCAGCGCGGTGCCGTCCACCTGCTCGGACACGTCCTCGACGCCCTTGAGCGCGAGGTCCTTGTAGCCCCTGGCGAGGTAGGCGTCAGCAGCGAGCGACGCCCCGTCGAGGGCGGCCCTCTTGCAGTCCTCCTTGAGCTGGTCCTCGCCGACCTCGAGCTCCTCCTTCGCGGGCGCAGACGCATCCTCGGACGAGCCTTCCCGTGCGGCCGAGTCGCCGCTCGGCTGGGCGACGCCCGCGCCCGAAGAGCACCCGCCCAGCTGCAGGAGCGCCCCCAGGCCCGTCATGCCGGCGAGCAGCCCGAGCATTCCGCGCCGGCTCACGTCAAACGCGGCTGCGCACCGCTCGCACGTGCGCGTCCCGGCCGTGCGCTGCCCGGCTGCGTGCGTCCCGGCCGTGCGCGTCCCGGCCGTGCACCGAACCTCCACGTCCTTATCCCTTGCAACCATCTTTGGCCCTCCTTCGAATCCGCCTGCCATGACCCGCTGCCCACGCCACAACCCGGGCCTACTCCCCCTCGTAGTTGGGACCCTGCCAGGACGCCAGCCAGTTGCCTGACCGGTCGATCCAACCCTCCCTGTTGGAGGCGTTCTTGGGGTCCCACCACGACCCGACCGCCATGACGAGCGCGAGTCCGTCCACCGTGAAGGCGGAGACGCCGCTGGGCGTCGTCTCCGCGAGCGTCTCCTTGGAGAAGCCCCTGTAGCGGGGCGGGACCACCCAGTCCCCGCTTAGGTCGGCGTAGCCGAAGAGGCCGGTCGTGGGGTCCATCGCGAACGCGAGCCCGTTGGAGACGTTGTTGACCTGCTGGTAGCACGGGGAGACGGCCCAGCTCCCATCCGCGTTGAGCAGGCCCCACCAGCCTCCGGACTCCGCCGGGCAGACCCCGTCGGAGAAGAACCCGGCGTCAGAGATGCCGTCCGCGACCTTGGCGCCCGTCTCGTCGTACACGGCCCCGTCGAAGTAGTAGCGCCCGCCGCGGAGGTCGCGGCCGAGTTCGTCCGCCCGCGCGGTCCCGCGGTCGATCGCCCCCAGCCTGTTGCCGTCGGCGTCGATGACCTCGCAGGTCGAGCGGTCGAGCCCGCGGCCGTCGACGAAGGCGATGGGCGCGTCGTATACGTAGGGCGCGGAGGCGTCCTCGGCCGAGCGCAGCGCCCAGGAGCCGGTGGCGTCGATGCAGGCCCACTTGCCCTCGTCGTTGCCCAGGAACGCGCGCCCGCCGCTGAAGCAGGTCAGGAGCGGCTGCGAGCCGGGGGCATACGCGACCTTGAGGTCGTCGATCACGGTGGCGCCGCGCTCGTCGACGAAGCGCCAGACGTAGTCGCCCCCAGTCGCGAATCGGCAGGCCGCGAGGCCCTCGCTGAGCTCGTAGGCGTCAGCCAGCCTCCCGACCACCACCTCCCCCGCCTTGTTGATGTAGTACCTGCTCCCCATGTCCCCATGGGAGAAGCCGTTGACGGGCAGCAGCCCGGAGTCAAAGACGCCCGGGACCCTGCCGAGGAGGTTGCTGTAGTACAGGTTGTCGTAGGGCGAGACGCGGCTTTCCAGCTCGGAGAACAAGAACTGCGGATCGATGGTCCACTCCCCCCTCGCGTCAACGAACCCCCACGAGGAGAGCGCGCAGGCCGCGTAGAGGGTCGTCTGGTCGCCGGTCGGGCCCACGCCCGTCACGTACGTATCGCCACCGGACGCCGCGGGCGCCTGGCCTGCGGAGGCCTGGCCTGCGGACGCCGCGGGCGCCTGGCCTGCGGAGGCCTGGCCTGCGGACGCCGGCCCCTCGGCGAGGGCGGTCCGCGGGGCGATAGCCGCCGCCGCGAGGGAGCCTCCCAACGCCGCCCCAGCCTCGAGGAACTCCCGCCTTGACATGCCCTTCGCAACCATCGTTTCCCCTCCGTCCGCGCCGCCTTCGCGCGACGCCTCGCGTCGCGCCCATCGCTTGCCCCAAGATACCGGGCGCGCCGGAGATATCGTTGCGCAACAATATGGGAGAAGGACCGCCCGCCCCCAGCGTGGCGGGAGAGGCGGATGCGGCCGTACGGGGGGCATCGGGCGCGCTGCCGCCACTCCCCGCCGGCCCCCGCGCGACGATCGTCGCTATCGAGAAGGCCCACGTCTCCGGTCGGCACGCGGGCGGCGGCCCTCCCGCCGTCTTGCCCAGGGCGCCCGAGGCAGACCCGGCGCGCCGGGATGACCGGCTCGCCCACCTCTCCAGGACCGACGACGGCAAGGTCCTCAAGTCCACGGCGACCTGCTGCCGCGACAAGGCCGCCGAGCCCGTCGCCATCCTCGCGACAGACGGCGACATCTCCCTCGCGCTCGCCGCGCAGGAGGCTCTCGGCAACCTGACGACCACCGGCGAGGCGGCGTGGGCAACGGAACCGGTGCGGGCCACGGAACCGGTACGGGCTGCGGCGAAGCAGCTGACGCCCGGGCCGCGCGTCCTTCTCCCCGACCGGCCACAATACCCGGGAACATTCGTGCCCCGGCCGCATGTTATGGGCAGAGAGGAGGGAGCCATGGGCAACGAAGCAAGGGGCAAGGGCGCGCCGCTGCGATCGGAGGAGTTCCTCGTCAGCGCGATGGAGCGCTTCGGCGGGTCGGTCTACCTGGTCGCGCTCAGCCAGACCCGCTCCGAGCAGGACGCTCAGGACGTGGCGCAGGACGTGTTCGTGCGGCTCTTCTGCAGCACGACGCGATTCGAGAGCGACGAGCACCTAAAGGCGTGGCTGCTGCGGGTGACCATCAACCGCTGCCACGAGCTGTACCGCGGCTTCTGGAGGCGGAGCGTCTCCACCCTGGACGGGGAGCGGGACCTCGACGTGGCGGCGCGCTCCGGCGCCGGCTGCGTCGGTGGCGCCGACGGTGCCGAAGCAGCCGCCGGCCGGCCCGGCGCTCTTGCCGAGGACCCCGCCGACGTGCTGGTTCGCCGGCTGGAGCGCACCCCCGTGTGGTCGGCGGTCGCGCGGCTGCCCAGCGACCAGCGCGCGGCGCTGGTGCTGTTCTACGTCGAGGGGTACAGGTGCGACCAGATCGCGCAGATCATGGGCGTGCGTCCGGCTACGGTTCGCACCAAGCTGCATAGGGCGCGGCTGCGCCTCCGCAAGATGCTGGAGAGGGAGGGCTACGAGGATGGATACGCATATGAGTGACACGCGCAGGGACCGCACGGGCGAGAAGGACGCGCTGGAAGGGCGCGCGGGCGAGGACCGCACGGGCGAGAAGGACGCGCTCGCAGGCGACCCCGTGGCGAGCGAGGTGCAGGAGTTCGCCAGGCTCGGGCGGGACGTGCGGCTCCCCCGGCGCGCGCAGGACTCGGTCCTGAGGGCGGCGCGCGCCATCCGTGACGGGCGCGTCGGGCAGCCTTCGGGCGGGAGCGCGGAAGAGTCCGAGCAGGCGGCTACGGGCGCACAGGCGGCTACGGGCGCGCGGTCGCGCCGTCCCGGGCCGCACCCCCTGACCAGGCGCGGGTTGATCAGGCTGGCCGTCGGCGCGGCCAGCGCCGGCGCCGTCTTCGCCATCGGCTCCGTCTACCGGCGCGGCGGCGACGTCGCGGGGGCCGCGAAGGACGGGTTCGCGCTGCGCGCCTATGCGAACGGCCTGCCGCAGGGCGACGGCAGCTCCGTGCTCGCCGGCCTCGGCAGCGGCGGGTCCGTCTCCGAAGGCGAAGACCGCCGGTGGATGGTGGCCTGCGACATGGACCTGAGCTGCACCGGCGCCGGCATCCGCAGGCTCACGTTCGAGCTGCTGGACGGCTACGCCGACGCAGAGGCCGGCGGCGGTCAGCAGCGGGCGCTGGCGTTCGTGCAGGAGAGCCACCAGGATGTCGGCTTCGGCGAGGAGGTGCCCTACCACCAGAACACGCAGTTCTCGGTCGACTACGACGAGCAGGGCGATGACGAGCTCCTTCCCTACTACCTCACGCGCAAGGTCGTCGCGTGGTTCCCGGCCACCGACGAGATCACGTCGCTCTCCGACGAGATGCGCGGGATGGACCCCGGAGCCGACCTCGACGCCAAGTGGCACAGGCTCATTGCGCTGTGCATGCAGGAGTTCGCGACGATGCTGGCGCAGTCGCGCCTCCGCGTGACGGCGGAGCTCTCCGACGGCACGACCCAGGCGCACGCCTACACCGTCGCACCGGTCGATGACTTCGTCGAGCGCTACGAAGACTTCGAGGCGCGGCGGGAGCAGGCGCCCGCCAGCGGCGCGGACTCGGCCGACGGTGCCGCGGACGGCGTCGACTACCCGCAGCTCTACCTCATCACGCTGGTCGAGTAGGACCTGCGGTCGGGGCGACGTCCGGGCCAGCAGATGCCACGGGCGAGGTGCCGCCGCGCCCCGCTCCGACGGCGCCCCCACGGCGAATCAGCCCCGGGTGCTGAAGCAGAGTGCTGAAACGTAATTACGCACGATTGGCTTTAAGGTTCCTAAAATGCCTGCAAATCCACAAACCCAAACTCAGTCGTGCGTAATTCGGCACCTGCAGGCGGCGTTGGAACCGCGTGTCTGCGGGGCGTCCGGCCGATAAACGAGCGAGAAGGCCCTCGCGCTGCTCGCGCGGGAGCCTTCTCGTGTGCAGTACGTGCCGGCCGAGACGTGCTTGCCGGCCGAGGAGTGCTTGCCGGCCGAGAAGCTGACCCCATAGGTGGGATGAGTAGCGCAAGTGCCGCCCGGCGTGGGCGGCACTTGGGACCGGTTGGGACTCAGTATCTGGTAACGAGGCATCTACCTGCGGTAACGCGGGTCGCCCTACTCCTCCATGTAGTCCTTAAGCCTGCCGGAGCGGCTGGGGTGGCGCAGCTTCACCAGGGTCTTGCTCTCGATCTGGCGGATGCGCTCGCGCGTGACGCCGAACTCGCGGCCGACCTCCTCGAGCGTGCGGGGATGGCCGTCCTCCAGGCCAAAGCGGAACTTGATGACCTTGCGCTCGCGGTCGGCCAGGCCGTCGAGCACCTGGTCGAGCTGCTCGCGCAGCATCGAGTCCGAGGCCGCCTCGGGCGGGGCCACCGCCGTGGAGTCCTCGATGAAGTCGCCGAGCTGGGAGTCCTCCTCCTCGCCGATCGGCGTCTCCAGGGAGACGGGCTCCTG
Source organism: Olsenella absiana (assembly GCF_036408855.1). Taxonomy (NCBI): domain Bacteria; kingdom Bacillati; phylum Actinomycetota; class Coriobacteriia; order Coriobacteriales; family Atopobiaceae; genus Olsenella; species Olsenella absiana. Next base: position 55,004 of record NZ_JAZGJQ010000013.1, on the reverse strand, counting down.
GCTGATTTTCTGGATCTCGCGCACGCGGTCGGCGCTCATGCCCATCTCGGCGCCGATCTCCTCCGGGGTCGGGTCGCGCCCGAGGTCCTGGAGCAGCTGGCGCTGGACGCGAACGAGCTTGTTGATCGTCTCGACCATGTGCACCGGGATGCGGATGGTGCGCGCCTGGTCGGCGATCGCGCGCGTGATGGCCTGGCGGATCCACCAGGTGGCGTAGGTGGAGAACTTGAAGCCCTTGGTGTAGTCGAACTTCTCGACCGCGCGGATGAGGCCGAGGTTGCCCTCCTGGATGAGGTCGAGGAACAGCATGCCGCGCCCCACGTAGCGCTTGGCGATGGAGACGACGAGGCGCAGGTTGGCGCTGATCAGCGCCTGCTTGGCCTCGAGGCCCACCTGTTCGATGCGCATGAGGCGGCGCTGCTCGGCGCGGGTCAGCTCGATGTCGCCGTTCTCCGCGGCCTCCAGCTTCTGCGTCGCCTCGGTGCCCGCCTCGATCTTCATCGCGAGGTGGACCTCCTCGGAGGCGGTGAGCAGGTCGACCTTGCCGATCTCCTTCAGGTACATGCGCACCGGGTCGCCGGTCAGCATGACGGTGGAGGCGTCCGTGCGACGCGCGCGGGCGCGCGAGGAGCGCTTCTTGGAGGTGTGCGGCTTGGTCGACGTGGACCGGAGGGCCTCGCGGACCTCCTTGGTCTCGTTCACGACGCCGGAGTTCTCGTCGTCATCGTCGTCATCGTCGTCGTAGTCGTCCTCGTCCGAGCCGAGGTCGTCATCCAAGTCGGTGTCGTCGTCGCCGACCTCCTCGCCGGAGGAGGAGATGTCGACCCCCTTGGCCCTCACCGCGTCGTAGAGGTCGGAGAGCTCCTCGGAGTCGATGTCGATGTCCTTGACGGCGGCCTGGATGTCGTCCTCGGTCAGCACGCCGCCCGCCTTGGCGGCCTTCTTCTCGAGGTTGGACACGACTTTGTCCAGCTCCGCGGAGAGCTGGACGTCATTCTTGGATTTGTTTGCAGCCACTGATTTCCTTTCGAAAGAAATACGTCGATATGTTACCCAAACTCAGCGGTTCTCAACGTCAGAAAGCCGTCTCGACAATTCGTTCGCATGCCGCTGCATCTCGGTGGCCTCCTCGAACAGCCGCTTGGCGTCGTCGCCCAGGCCGGCGCCCTCCTGTGAGCGCAGCCTGGCGCGAATCTGGCGGATCTTGCGCCTGGTCGAGCACAGCTCCATCGTGTCCAGCACGAACGCCACCTTGTCGGAGAAGGACATCCCCTCCTGGCCGGCCAGCTCCCCCGAGGCCAGGATCCTGGGGGCCTCGGGCACGACGGCGGTGGCCGCCGCGACGACCTCGGCGGGCGCGGTGCCCTCCGGCGTCGCCAGGATCGCCCACGCGATGCCCTCGTGGCGCTCGTCGGTCCACGAGAAGGTCGCGATCCTCTCCGCGTAGGGTCTGAGCTGGTCGGGATAGGCGGCCATCATGCCCAGGAGCTCGCGCTCCGCCGCCACCTGCCTGCGCTCGTCGGCCGAGAGCGCAACCGCCTGCGGGCGAGAAGGACCTCCTCCCCAGGCTCCGCCGGAGCGGCCGTCCCAGGCTCCGCCCGCGGCGAGGTCGCCCTCCGCCTCGGCTGGCACGTAGTCGGTCACGTACTCCGAGCCGGGCTCCTCGTCGAAGCCCGGATACGGCTCCGCGTACGACGCCTGCCCTGGGCCGGCGTACGGCGCCGGGCCCGCCCCGCGGCCGGCACCCGCCCCGCGACCCGCGTACGGCGCCTGCCCGCCGCGCGCGCCGGCGCCCCCGCGCTGCCCGCGCGACCCCGCGCGCGCGGCGCGTGAGGGCGCGGGGCGCACGTCCTCCTCGCCCTGGAACCTCGGGGCCGGGGTCTCACGGATGACGCGCTTGGTCTCGGCCACGTCCATGCCCAGGGCGTCGGCGAGCTGCGTCGCGTAGCCGTCGAGCACGAAGGAGGTCTTGAGCGGCGCGAGCAGCTTGGCCATCTCCTGCAGGGCGGCCACGCGCCTGCCCGGCGAGGCGAGGTCGTAGCCCTCGAGGCGCTTCTCGAACACGAAGTCCATGAGCGGGCGCGCAGACTCGAGGATGGGCCCGAGCTCCTCGGGCTGGTGGGTCGAGAGGAACTCGGCGGGGTCCTGGTCGTCTGGCAGCACGACGCAGCGCAGGTCCGCCTCGGTCTTGTCGATGAACTGGATCGCGCGCTCGGCCGCGCGCTGGCCGGCGGCGTCGCCGTCGAACATGCAGACGATCCGCTTGGCGAAGCGCGAGAGCGTGCGCACGTGGTCGAGGGAGAAGGACGTGCCCAGCGCGGCGACCGCGTTGGTGTAGCCGGCCTCGTGCAGGGAGATGACGTCGGTGTAGCCCTCCGAGACGATGGCCGTGCCCCTGGCCGCGATCGACTCCTTGGCGCGGTCGAACGCGAAGAGGTGCTTGCCCTTGTGGAAGACGCTCGTCTCCTTGGTGTTGAGGTACTTGGGCTTGGCGTCGGTCAGGACGCGCCCGCCGAACGCGATCGTGCGCCCCTGCTCGTCGTGAATCGGGAACATCACGCGGTCGTAGAAGCGGTCGGAGGGGCGGCCGTCGCGCATCACGGCGAGGTCGCAGGCGAGCATCTCCTGGGTGGAGAACCCCTTGGACCTGAGGTGCGCCACGAGCGTGCCGCGCCCCGGCGCGAAGCCCAGGTGCCAGCTCCGGCAGACCGTCGAGCCGAAGCCCCTGCCGCCCAGGTAGCGCCTGCCTGCGTCGGGGCCGGCGCCGCGGCCGCGCAGCAGCATGGTGGAGTAGAACGACTCCGCCTCGCCCAGGCACTCGAGCAGGCGGTTGCGCCGGGGGCCCCTGTGGTTGGGGCCGCGCTCCTCGGAGAGCTCGATCCCGTCGCGCTCGGCCAGGTAGCGGATCGCGTCGGGGAAGTCGAGGCTCTCGCGCTTCATGACGTAGTCGAAGACGTCGCCGCCCGCGCCGCAGCCGAAGCACTTCCACAGGCCGGTCTGGGTGTTGACGTGGAACGACGGGGACTTCTCGTGGTGGAAGGGGCAGCAGCCCCAGAAGTCGGAGGCGCCGCGCTGCCGCAGCTCCACCGTCTCGCTCACGAGCGCAAGGATGTCAGTCGCCTGGCGTACCTTCTCCCTGTCCTCGTCGCTGATCACTTCACACCTCCAGGCCTGACCCGCCCAAGTTCCGCTGCACCCACTCTATGTTCCCAAGGACCACGCGCCTGAGCTCGTCGGTCGAGTCGAACCGCCGCGAGTCGCGCAGGCGCCGCACGAAGACCACGCGCACCGAGCGCCCGTAGAGGTTGCCCGAGAACCCTATGAGGTTCGCCTCCATGAACGCGGGCTTGGGCGCCGAGAAGGTCGGCGGGGCCCCGACGTTGGTCGCCGCCGGCCACGCGCTCGCGCCGGAGACCAGGTAGCACGCGTAGACGCCCTCGCGGGGCAGCGCGTCCAGGGGGTCCGAGACGACGTTGGCCGTGGGGAAGCCGAAGGCGCGGCCCTCCCCCCTGCCGTGCTCCACCACCCCGCGCACGAAGTGGCACCGGCCGAGAAGGACGTTGGCCTCCTCGAGCGAGCCGGCGGCCAGAAGGCCGCGCACCCTGGTCGCCGAGATGGGACTACCGCCGGAGGGCACGAGGTCGTGCGGGAGGACCTCGAAGCCGTAGGCGCGGCCGAGCCCGGCGAGCGAGGAGGGCGTCCCCTCGCCGCCGCGCCCGAAGCTGAAGTTGGTCCCCACGTGCACGGAGACGGGCGCGGCGATCGCGCAGAGCCGGTCGCGCACGAACTCCTCGATCCCGGTGGCCGCGAGCGCGGCGTCGAAGCGGAAGCGCACGACGGCGTCGGCGCCGAGCGCGAGCAGGCCGCGGGCGCGGTCAGCGCAGGAGAGCAGGCGCTCGTTGGGCGCGGGCGCGCCCAGGACCTCGGCCGGGTCCGGGTCGAAGGTGACGGCGACGCAGGGCACGCCGCGGCGCCGGGCGTCTGCGGCGGCGGCGGCGACAAGGGCGCGGTGCCCCAGGTGCAGCCCGTCGAAGGCGCCGATCGCGACGACCGTGCGCTGGCCCCGCTCGAGGCGCACCCCCGGCCTCGCCTCCACGACGGCCCCGGCGAGCTCGCGCTCCTCGCCGCGCACGCCCCAGAAGAGGGAGTCGCGCACGAGGCGGCGGGCGCCGGCCTCGTCGAGCGGCAGCTCCGGGGCGCGGCCCGCCGCGGTGGCGGCCGGGGCGGTCGCGGCGCGCGGGCCCTTATCGGCCGCGGCCGCGGGGCACGGGTCCTTCTCTGCCGGATCTGCCATCAGCGCACCCCCTCGACGCCGTCGGGGAAGTTGACGTCGCAGCAGAGCATGCCGCCGCGACGCCTCCAGACGCCCATGAGCCGGTCCGCGCGGCACAGTGCGACGCGGCCGCCCTCCGGCAGCGCGACCTCCTCGGCGCGGTCGCAGCCGAGCACGCGCCCGACCTCGATGCGCCGGCCGCAGGCGACGTCCGTGGGCTCCTTGCCCACGAGCTCGCGGTACGGCAGGCCGAGCATGGCGGCGGGGTCGAGGCAGCGCTCGGAGACGCGCGCGGCGCCGAGGGCGTCGACCTCCTCCAGCGTGAGGCAGCGCGTGAGGTCCACGCGTCCCGACGAGGTCCTGCGGAGGTTGGAGAGGTGGGCCGCCGTGCCGAGGGCGCGGCCCAGGTCGCGCGCGATGGCGCGCACGTAGGTGCCCTTGGAGACCCGAAGCGCGACCGTCCACTCGGCGGGAGCCACGGCGACGAGCTGTGCGGAGAAGACCTCGATCTCGCGCGGCTCGAGCTCGACCTCCTTGCCGGAGCGAGCGAGCGCGTAGGCGCGCTTGCCGTTGACGGAGATCGCGGAGTAGGCGGGCGGCACCTGGCTGTGCCTGCCCACGAGCGACGCCACGGTGCGCTCCGCGAAGGCGCGGTCGGCCAGCTCGGCCGGCACCGGGGCCTCGCGGACGGGGCGCCCCTCGGCGTCGTCCGTGTCGGTCTCCACGCCGAAGGAGACCTCGGCGACGTAGGTCTTCTCCTCCGCCGTGAGCAGGCCCATGAGCCTGGTCCCCTGGCCCACGCCCACGACCATGACGCCGGAGGCGGCAGGGTCGAGGGTGCCGGCATGGCCGACCCTGCCCTCGCCGAGCGAGCGCCTCACGCGCATCACCACGTCGTGGCTGGTCATCCCCAGGGGCTTGTCGACCCCCAGGAGCAGGTTGAGCCCGCTCTTGCCCCTCCTCACTCGGCCTCCCCCTCCGAAGCCGCGCCCTCGACGAGCTCGGTCAGCATCGGCATGACGGTCGAGAAGGCCTCGTCCACGTCGCCCTCGATGGTGAAGCCGGCGGCCGCCTTGTGCCCGCCACCGCCGACGCGCTGCGCCACCTGGGCCACGTCGAGCTCTCCCTTGGAGCGGAGGTTGCCCCTCACGCGCCCGCCAGGCACCTCCTTGAGGAAGAGCGCGACCTCGGAGCCGGCGACGCTGCGGACGTCGTCAATGAGGCCGTCGGACTCGTCGAGGTCCGCGCCCGTGCGCTCGAAGTCGCTCGCCGTCGCGTAGCTATAGGCGATCCTGCCCTTCTCGAAGGTCACGATGCGCCCCAGCACCAGCGACTCAAGGTGCAGGTACTGCAGGCGGAAGCTCTGGTAGACGTTGAGCGAGACGAGCGCGGGGTTGGCGCCCGCCTCCACCAGCCCGCTCGCCACGCGGAAGGCCTCGGCGTCGGCGTTCTGGTACTGGAAGCGGCCCGTGTCCGTGGAGATGGCGCAGAAGAGGCACTGCGCCATGTCGGGGGTGACCTCCACGCCGAGGAAGCGGACGAACTCCGTGACGATGACGCCGGCCGCGGCCGCCTCGGGGCGGATCACGTAGGCGTCGCCGAAGGGCTCCTCGCAGGGGTGGTGGTCGATGATGGCCACGTGCGGGGCAGCCTCGCAGATGGGCCGCGCGTTGTTGAGGCGCGAGAGGGCGGAGAGGTCCACGACCACGAACAGGTCGGGGACGCGGTCGTACTCGCTCGCCCTCACGAAGCCGTCGGAGCCCGGCAGGAACCGGTAGATCCTGGGCACCGGCGCGTCGTCGGCGAGCAGGTTGACCACCTGCTTCTCGGGCCAGCGCTCCCTGATCGCGAGCGCGAGCGCCAGCCCCGAGCCGAGCGCGTCGCCGTCCGGGGAGGTGTGCGCGCAGATCGCGACCTCCCCCGCCCCCTCGACGAGGGCGGCGATCCGGGCGAACCCGCGCTCCTGCTCCTCGAGCCCCTCGACGTCGCCTTGGGGCGCCCCCTGTGTCTGAGCCCTGTCTTCCGCCATGTCCCTCGCCATGCTCCTAGTCCTCTTCGGCCTACTCGGCTGCGGGCGCGCAGGCGCTGCCTGCGGCGCCGTCCGGCGCGTCGTCGGCGCCACCGGCCGCAGCAGCCCCGCTGTCCTCGGCTGCGCCCGCCCCGTCGCCGGCGGCGACGGGGTAGCCGTTCTCGTCCTTCTCCACGCCGATGGTCGGCGGGACGTTCTGGAGAGCGCGCGTGATGCGCTCCGCCTCGTCGGCCGTCGTGTCGATCTGGAAGATCAGCTCCGGCGTCACGCGCCACCCGAGCGCGTGACCGAGCAGGGAGCGGATCCTGCCCTTGGCGCGCTCGAGCGCCTGGGAGACCGACTCGTAGCGGTCGCTCTCGCAGCTCACGTAGGCCCGGAGGACCGACTTGTCCACCGACACCTCCACCCCCGTCAGGGTGACAAGGGCGAGCTCGGGGTCGGCGACCTCGAACAGGAGGATGCTGGCGAGCTTCTCGCGCGCCTGCTCGTTCACGCGGCGCGAGTTGCGGTTCTGCTTCATCTGGACCACCTACTCGGTACGGGCGACCTGCTCGATCTTGTAGGACTCGATCACGTCGCCGATGTGGATGTCCTGGAAGTTCTCGAGGCCGATGCCGCACTCGAAGCCGGCCTTGACGCTCTTGACGTCGTCCTTGTAGCGCCTGAGCGAGGCGATCTTGCCCTCGTAGACCACGATGCCGTCGCGGACGAGCCTGCACAGGTCGTCGCGGGAGACCTCGCCCTCCTGGACCATGCAGCCGGCGGCCATGCCGACCTTGGGGACCTTGAAGGTGTTGCGGACCTCGATCGTGGCGGTCTGGACCTCCTGCTCGGTCGGCTTGAGCATGCCGATGCGGGCGGCGTCGATGTCCTCGATGGCCTTGTAGATGACGGAGTAGGTGCGGATCTCCACGCCGTCGCGCTCGGCGGCCGCGCGGGCCTTGGCCTCCGGGCGCACGCCGAAGCCGATGATGATGGCGTTGGAGGCGTCGGCGAGGATGACGTCGGTCTCGGTGATGGCGCCGACCGCGGAGTGGATCACGTTGATCCTGACCTCGGACTGGTCCATCTTGTTGAGCGAGTCCACGAGGGCCTCGATCGAGCCCTGGACGTCCGCCTTGATGATGAGGTTGAGCTCCTTGACCTCCTGGTCCTCCATGGTCGCGAAGAGGTTCTCGAGGGTCACGTGCTTGACCTTGTTCTGCTCCTCGATGCGGGCCTTGAGGGCGCGGGACTCGGCAAGCTCGCGCGCGTCGCGGTCGTCCGTGAAGACGCGGAACTCGTCGCCGGCCATAGGGACGCTCGCCAGGCCGAGGATCTCGACGGGGTCGGAGGGCCTGGCCTCCTTGACGTTCTGGCCCTTGGGGTTGAGCATGGCGCGGACGTGGCCGTAGCTCGTGCCCGCCACGACGGCGTCGCCCACGTGCAGGGTGCCGCGGTTGACGAGGACGGTCGCGACCGAGCCGCGGCCGCGGTCGAGCTTGGCCTCGAGCACGAAGCCGGAGGCGAAGGTGTCCGGGTTGGCCTTGAGCTCCAGGACGTCGGCCTCGAGGAGGACGGACTCGAGCAGGTTGTCGATGCCGAGGTGCTTCTTGGCGGAGATGTCGCAGAAGATGTTCTCGCCGCCCCACTCCTCGGGGATGATGCCGTACTCGGTCAGCTCCTGACGGACGCGCGTGGGGTCTGCGCCGGGCTTGTCGATCTTGTTGACGGCGACGATGATGGGCACGTTTGCCGCCTTGGCGTGGTTGATCGACTCGATGGTCTGCGGCATGACGCCGTCGTCGGCAGCAACGATCAGGATGACGATGTCGGTCACCTTGGCGCCGCGGGCGCGCATGGCGGTGAAGGTCTCGTGGCCGGGCGTGTCGATGAAGGTGATGACGCGGCCGTTGATCTTGACCTGCGAGGCGCCGATGGCCTGCGTGATGCCGCCGGCCTCGCCCTCGGCGACGCCCGTGTGGCGGATCGCGTCGAGCAGCGACGTCTTGCCGTGGTCGACGTGGCCCATGACGGTGACGACGGGCGGACGGGGCTTCAGGTCCTTGGGGTCGTCGTAGAAGGAGAAGGAGTTCTCCTCCTCCTTGGTCATGATCTTGACGTCGCGGTGCAGGTCGTCGGCGACGAGCTCGATGAGGTCGTCGGACATGGACTGGGTCATCGTGAGCGGCGTGCCGAGAAGGAACAGGCGCTTGATGATGTCGTTCGCGGGGACCTTGAGGAGGTCGGCGAGCTCTGCGACCGTCGAGCCCTGCGGCACCTTGATGGTGTCGAGCTGCGAGAGGTCCTGGTCGTTGGCGATGGCCTTCTCGATGCGGGCCTCCTGCGCGGCCTCCGCCTGCTGCTTCTTGCGGCGCTCCTTGCGCTTGCGCCTGCGGCCGGCGGACTCCTCGGTGGCCTCCTTCACGGCCTCGCGGGCGTCGGCGAGCACGCGCTCGCGGTTGTACTCCTCCGCCTCGCGCGCCATGCGGCTGTAGCGGTCCTCGCCCTCGCCGGAGCGACGGGAGCCCTTGTGGCCGTGGCCGTGGCCGCGCCCGGCCGCGTCGCGCTCGGAGGGCGCCTCAGCCGCGCCGCGTGCGCCGGAGCGATCGGCGCCGCCGCGCCTGCCGTGGCGGGAGTCGTCGCCTTCGCCCTCGCCCCGCTGAGAGCGGGAGCGCCTGTCGCCGGAGCGGGCCTCGCGGGCCTCCTCCTTGGCGCGCTCCTTCGCGCGCTTCTCCTCCTCGGCGCGCTCCTTCATGATCTTGTCCTGCTGGGCGATCTGCTCGAGCAGGCTCGTGAAGGACGGCACGGACTTGGGGGCGTTGTCGCGGACGCGGTTGCGCTCGGCCTCCTCGGCGGCACGCTTCTCCTCGGCTGCGCGCTCCTCCTCGGCCTTCTTGCGCGCGGCCTCGGCGGCTGCGCGCTTGCGCTCCTCCTCGGCGCGCTCGGCCTCGCGGCGCTTCTCGGCCTCGAGGCGCTCGGCCTCGGCCTTGGCCTTGGCCTCGGCCTCCTCCTTGGCCTTGGCCTCCTCCTCGGCCCTCTTCTGGGCCTCGATCTCCTGGGCGCGGGCCTCGAGGATCGGCTTCAGCTTCTTGCGGACGATGGAGACGTAGGCGTCCTCCAGGGTGGAGGAGGCGGACTTTGCGGGGATCTTCATCTCGCGGAGGTGGCCGAGCATCTCCTTGCTGCTCATGCCGTACTCCTTGGCGAGGTCATGTACGCGAGTTTTGGCCATTTATCAACCTTCCAGACGATGCGGGCTCGGTGGGCGCCGCGGGTTAGATCAGGGAGTCGGGGTCGTTGGAGACGTCGTCCGTGCCGAGCTCCATGAGCTTCTCATGGATGCCGCAGTACTTGGACCCGGGACGCGCCATGTTGCGGCACTGGATCCCGGTCGGGCCGACGTACTCGCAGCGATGGCCGTCCTCGTCCTCCTCGTCGAGGAGGTCGGCCTCGGGGCGCTGGGGAAGGTCGTGCAGGATGTCCTTGGCGAGCGACTCGTTCTTGATGTCGATGTGGTAGCCGGTGAGGCGGGCGGCCAGGCGGGCGTTCTGACCCTCCTTGCCGATGGCCAGCGAGAGCTGGTCGTCGGGCACGATGACCGTGGCGTGGTTGTCCTCGGGATCGACGAGCACGCGGGAGACGCGCGCCGGCGAGAGGGCGTTGGCGACGCAGCGGGCCGGGTCGTCGCTCCACAGCACGACGTCGACGCGCTCGCCGCGCAGCTCGGAGACGACCGTGCGCACGCGGGAGCCCTTGGGGCCGACGCAGGCGCCCACCGGGTCGAGGTGGCTGTCGAGCGAGGAGACCGCGACCTTGGAGCGGATACCCGGCTCGCGGGCGACCGAGCGGACCTCGACGATGCCGTCGTAGACCTCGGGCACCTCGAGCTCGAAGAGGCGCTTAATCAGGTCGGGGTGGGTGCGCGAGATCACGATGGGCGGCCTCTGGCGCTCGCCGCGGACGGGCGGCTGGGTGCTGTTGGGGTCCCTCACCTCTACGATGACCGCCTTCAGGCGCTGGTTGTGGGAGTAGTGCTCCCCCACCGGGCGCTCGTTGCGCTCCTCGGGGTAGCGCCTGAGGTCGAAGTGGGGCAGCTCAGCCTCGACGCCCTCGCGGATCTTCACGATCGTGAAGTCCGGCGTGGACTGCAGCACGGTGCCGGTGATGATGTCGCCGACGCGCTGGGAGAACTCCTCGTAGATCTGCTGGCGGGCGGCGTTACGCACGATGGCGTTGATCTCGGCCTTGGCGTGCTGGGCCGCGATGCGGCTCGTGCCCTTGGGCGTCACGTCCTCCTCGTCGAACTCGGTGTACTCGCCGGTTTCCTCGTCGAAGGAGTCGTCGCGCGGGATGAGCTTGTAGACGTAGACCTTGCCGGTCGCGCGGTCGATCGTCACCTTGGCGCCGAAGTCGAGGTGCAGGACCTCGGCGTAGCTCTTGGCGAGGGACTGCTCGAGGCGGTCGAGCAGGTACAGCTCGTCGATATGCTTCTCCTGGCAGAGGGCCATGAGAGCTTCCATCATCTCAGATGCCATGAAATCGGTTCCTTCCCTCTATTCCGAGGCCTGGCCGGACGTGCCGCCGGCGGCCTTGTCCTTCTTGCTGGCGCCCGGCTCGGGGCCGGCGTCCTTCTCCCCCGCCGCGGGCCTGCCGGCGCCGGCGGCCTTGCGCTTGCCGGGGCCCTTGCCCGGCTTGGGCTTGGGGTCGAGGTCGGGCTTCACGTTGCACGACGCGACCTCCTCGAGCGGGAACGAGACGTCGCCCTCATCGCAGCTGAGGAGCACCCTGCCGTCCTCGAAGCCGACCAGCCTGCCCGTGTAGTGGCGCCGGCCCTCGCGGGCGCGCGTCTTGAGCGAGACCTGCTCGCCTGCGAAGCGCTCGAAGTCATGCGGGCGCCGAAGCGGCCTCGAAAGGCCGGGCGAGGAGACCTCGAGCGTGAAGGAGCTACTCACGGGGTCCATCTCGTCGATCAGCTCGGAGATCCAGGCGGTCTCCGCCGTGACCTCGTCGAGCGAGATCGACGGGGCAGACTCGTCGGCGTGGTCGATGCGCACGCGGACGGTCGGCGCACCGCTCGCGCCGACCACCTCGACGCTCACGATGTCGACGTCGTGGGCAGGCGCCTCCTGCTCGAGGCGAGCGAGGATGCGCTCCGCCAGGGCGTCAAAGGTTGCCGCAGACATTGGCCGTCCCTCCCATCCGGGTGCCTTGCACCCCTGCGCTACATACAGAAAGGAAGCGGGGCGAAAGTTCCACCCCACTTCCTTACAGCTACCTACATAGTCCATTGCACTATAACACGGGTTTCTCGCAAGTCAAGGACATGTGGAGGAAAACCGCCGGCTTTGGCTAGACTGGTGCGAGAGAGAAAGCGAGCGAACATGACCCTACGCCAGCTCAGGTACCTCATCGCCGTCGCGGAGCGCGGCTCGATAAACGCGGCCGCCCAGGGGCTCTACACGACCCAGTCCAACGTCTCGGCCTCCATCCAGGAGCTCGAGGAGGAGCTGGGGATCACCGTCTTCAACCGGACCAACCGCGGCGTCACGCTCACGACCGAGGGCACGGAGCTGCTCGGCTACGCGCGCCAGGTGGTCGAGCAGGCCGACATGCTCGAGGCTCACTACCAGGGTTCCGGCAAAGACGCCCTGCGCCTGTCCGTCTCCACCCAGCACTACGCCTTCAGCGTGCAAGCCTTCATCAACCTGCTCGACGAGTGCGAGGACGCGGACTACGACCTCACCATGCGCGAGACCTCCACCGGCCAGATCATCGACGACGTGGCGAGCTTCCGCAGCGAGGTAGGGATCCTCTACCTCGACTCGTACAACTCGCACGTGCTGGGCAAGGCCTTCCGCGACGCGCGGCTCGTCTTCGAGCCGCTCTTCGAGGCGGGGGTGCACGTCTTCGTGGGCGAGAAGAACCCGCTCGCCAGGAAGGACCTGATCGAGCTCTCCGACCTCGAGGGGCTCACGCGCTACTCCTTCGAGCAGGGTCGCGAGAACTCCTTCTACTACTCCGAGGAGCCCCTGAGCTACCTGCCGCACGCCAAGAACATCCGCATCTCGGACAGGAGCACCCTCACCAACCTGCTCATCCACCACAACGGCTACACGCTCGCGACGGGCGTGCTCACGAGCGCGATGCAGCAGGGCATCGTGTCGGTGCCGCTCGACACCAGCAGGACCATGCGGGTGGGCTACCTCATGCACCGCGACCGCAAGCCCTCGCGGCTTCTGCTCGCCTACATCGACGAGCTCAAGCGCATCGTGCGCGAGAACCCCACCATCTCGGCGGCGCCGGACCGGTCCAAGGAGTAGCCGCCGGAACGCGACCGGCGGCGCGCTGCGACCGGCGGCGTGCTGCGGCACCGACGCAGAGAGGGGCCGCCGGTCGCGTCGGGTGACGCGGCCGGCGGATCTGGTGCCCGTCGGGGAGGTCGACGGGCGGGCGGGTTCTGCGGACGTTCTGCGCGCGGGTCCTTCTCCCCTGCCGTCTGCGCCGGGAGACTGTCCCAGGTGCGGACCCCGATTCGTGCGGGCAACGCGACGCTGGTCGGGGTGTGCCCGGGCCTACGCGTCCTGGTCGACCAGGGCCTCGAGGTCCTGCTCGCCCGTGCGGACCTTGACCACGCGCTCGACGCCGTAGACGAAGATCTTGCCGTCGCCGATGTGGCCGGTGTAGAGGACCTTCTTGGCGCAGTCGATCACGCGCTGGGCCGCAATGCTGCCGACGATGACCTCGACCTTGGTCTTAGGCAGGAAGCGGGCGTCGATCGGGAGGCCACGGTACATGGCGTTGGCGCCCTTCTGGATGCCGAAGCCGGTGACGTGGGACACGGTCATGCCGGTGACGCCGAGCTTGTTGAGCTCGACCTTGAGCGGCTCGACCATCGACGCCTTGCACATGATGGTCACGTTGTGCATGGTGCCGGGCTTGGTGAGGTCGGGCTCGCCGATGACCTTGACGGCGGCGTCGCGCTTGGCGGGGCTGGCTGCCTCGTAGCTGGGCTCGCCGAGGTCGGTGCCCTCGTTGGGGTCGACGATGTCGAGGTTGGCGTAGGTCGGGTCGGAGATGGCGAAGCCGGAGTAGGCGGTGGGCAGGCCGTGCTCGGCGTAGTCCAGGCCGTCGATCTCGATCTGCTCGGGGACCCTGAGGCCGATGGTCTTGTCGATGATGGTGAAGATCACGAACATCACGACGAGGACGTAGGCGCCGACGGCCAGGATGCCGAGGAGCTGGACGCCGAGGGCGGCGGGGCCGTAGCCGTAGAACAGACCGGTGGAGGTGGAGAAGAGGCCGACGGCGAGGGTGCCCCAGGCGCCGTTGACGCAGTGGACGGAGATGGCGCCGACGGGGTCGTCGATCTTCGCGACCTTGTCGAAGAACTCGACGGAGAGCACGACCAGGATGCCGGCGACAAGGCCGATGAAGAAGGCGCCGAAGGGGTCGACAACGTCGCAGCCTGCGGTGATGGCGACGAGGCCGGCGAGCGAGGCGTTGAAGGTGAGGGAGACGTCGGGCTTGCCGTAGCGGACCCAGGTGAAGATCATCGCGGCGACGGTGGCGACGGCGGCGGCGAGGTTGGTGTTGAAGGCGATCAGGCCGGCGGAGACGAGGGTGTCGTCGCCGGTGAGCGAGACGGTGGAGCCGGTGTTGAAGCCGAACCAGCAGAACCAGAGGATGAAGACGCCGAGGGCCATGGCCGTCATGTTGTGGCCGAGGATGGCGCGGGGGTTGCCGTCCTTGTCGTACTTGCCGATGCGGGGCCCGAGCATCGCGGCGCCGAGGGCGGCCGTGGTGCCGCCGACGAAGTGGACCGCGAGGGAGCCGGCGAAGTCGTGCAGGCCGAGCGCGGAGAGCCAGCCGCCGCCCCAGATCCAGTGGCCGGAGATCGGGTAGACGATCAGGCTGATCGCGGCGGAGTAGAGGCAGTAGGCCTTGAAGTTGGTGCGCTCCGCCATGGAGCCGGAGACGATCGTGGCAGCCGTCGCGCAGAAGACGGTCTGGAAGATGGCGTAGACAAGGACCGGCAGGCCGCCGAAGTCGTAGCTCCCCAGGATGAAGGGGTCGAAGCGGCCGATCAGGGCGCCAGTGCCGCCGAACATGAGGCCGAAGCCGACGACCCAGTAGCACGGCGTTCCGATGCAGAAGTCCATGAGGTTCTTCATCAGGATGTTGCCAGTGTTCTTGGCGCGCGTGAGCCCTGCCTCGCAGAGCGCGAAGCCGGCCTGCATGAAGTAGACAAGGAACGCGCCGACCAACGTCCAACCAACATCGACTGAGCTAAAGATACCCATACGATCCTCCCTTGGGTACGGAGCCTCTTGGCTCGCTTCTGTCGGCGGCCCTCGGAGACCTGCGCGGCGCGGGCGCGGCGCGGGGCGGCCCCGGCCTCGCTGGCGATGCCTCGCAGGTGAGGGGCTTGCCGACCGGACGCTGACAGAGTGCCACGGAGGACGTTTCGTGGAGTTTTCGCCGACGCGGTTTTACTGGAGTGCAAGGGGGGCTACATGCGCCCGTAACACTGTTAACCAGGCCTGAAGCTGGGATTATACGGACGAGTCACCATTGTTTCTGAAACGTTGTGCGATGCTTTCGGCGTGCTTTCGCGCGCGAAGGCGGGGTTCGGTGGAGCTAGGCGGACAGACGTAGACGCTTGGGGGGAACCACGTGGGTTCGGCCAGGGAGGAGAACAGCCCCGGCGCAGCCACGCGGGCCACGGCGTGCATCCTTCCGAGTTGTGGACGGCTCCCCGTGCGGCCGGGCGCCCCCGGGGCGCCGCGGGCGGGCCCCCGGGCGCGGCGGGACGGGCGCGACCCCAGGAAGCACGTGCGCCGGGCGGGCCGCGGGGGCGGCCGGAGGCAGCGGGGGCGGCCCCGACCCGTCCACAAGTCCGAAAGGCGCACGGGCGCGCGGGCGGGGTTGCGCCGCGGGGCCGCGGGGCGGCCGCCGGCCCGTGCCGAGCCGGATGACGGGCAGCGGGGCGGAGACGGCCTCGGGCCATCCACAAACCCGAAAGGCGCACATATCAATAGTGAGATCTGCGATGGACCCCTTGCCGTTGCCCCCGAGCCCTTTGTACACGTCCACGACCTCGCCCTGATCACCGTTCGCGCAGAATTGGCGGCTTGTCTAAGCCGTGGTTCGCATGATGCGGGGACCATCTGCACCGCCAGGGCTCACTTGCGGTGCGCTGGCACAAAACAAGCATCAATCTTTTATCTTGCTTTTTGTGTTTACGCAGGTTATAAGGGTAATCCTAATGAATGGAGGATATGCCAATGGAAGCTATTCTCTGCGATGGAAGCGCCCTTCACTACTGGAGAACTCATGTTGACGCTACGGCTTCCACCCTCGGTAGAGGGCCGCTTCTTCCGAAGCGCCGCGGCCGCCTCTGTGTCGACGCCCCTTCCGCGGCGATCGTCAGGGACGTAAAGGAGCTAGGCCTCTGCGGAGACGGGACCGTCTGTCTTCTTGTCGGCAAGACTTCCTCGAAGCGAAAACTCAAGGGAGCGCGCGTCAGGGTCATCTCGAGCGAGGTTCCGAGCCGTTCCCTCGTACGTGTGACGGGGGACCTTTACGTGGTGACGCCTGAGCTGCTGTTCCTCATGGCGGCATCCAAGATGTCGCTTGTCCGACTGCTCGAGCTTGGACACGAGCTTTGCGGCACCTACAGGATGACGGGCTCGGGACCGACGTACAACACCGAACCACTTACCTGCGTCTCGTCCATCAGGAGCTATGTCAAGAAGGCGAAAGGCATCCGTGGAAGAGAACGCGCCCTGGTCGCCTGTAAGTATCTGGCTGACAATTCGGGCTCGCCGGCGGAGACAGCGCTCTCGATCATGTTCCGGCTTCCCTTGTACTACGGTGGATACGGCCTCGGTAATCCGCTGCTCAACCACAGGATCACTTTGAACAAGGGGGCGTCGCGACTTCTTGGAGGCCAGATGACGATAAGGCCCGACTTCTATTGGAGCCGGGCCCGATATCCTGTCGAGTACGACGGCACGCTCTACCACTCGACTAAGGCCGAGAACGACGCCGACGAGCGTCGCCGAAACGCCTACGCCGCCCTCGGCATGGGCGTAACCGTGGTGAAGCCAAGACACCTGCGACGCGTCGACCTGCTAGACGAAATCGCGGGAGCTATTCGGAAGAACACGGGCATTCGCGCCTACCGCCTTCCAGCCAATTACGCGGAAACTCACCATAGGCTATTCATGGAGGCTTGCCGCTACTGGGCGTAGCCTTGCTACTGGGCGTAGCCTTCGCGTGGTGGCGAGCCGAGGGAAGGCCTTACGCCTTCAGCTCTAGCCAGTTCCTGTTCGCGAGGCCATTCCACAGCTCGGGCCAGCGACGCGATGCCGAAGCCGCCGCCAGGAACCAAAGAGCGACAGCCAAGGATGGCAGCAAAGGCTCCACTCGGCCCGCATAGCTGCGGAACAAGCGGGGCCGAAGTCTCTTCAGGACAACAGAACCAGGGCATACGTTGGCATTGAGGTCGGGTCGCCCGGCTCCGGCGCAGCCACGCGGGCCACGGCGTGCATCCTCCCGAGTTGTGGACGGCCCCCCGTGCGGCCGGGCGCCCCCGGGGCGCCGCGGGCCGGCCCCCGGCGCTGCGGGACGGGCGTGACCCCGGGAAGCGCGTGCGCCGGGCGGGCAGCGGGCGCGGTCGGAGCCGGCGGGGGCGGCCCCGACCCGTCCACAAGTCCGAAAGACGCACGGGCGCACGGGCGGGGCTGCGCCGCGGGGCCCTAAGGAGTCTGGCGATCAGAAACTAGCAGCTCAAGGCAAAGGAAAACCGGCACCCTCGCGAGGTGCGGGGGTGCCGGCTAGCCTGGCATACCTGGTTGAGGCGACCCGTGGGCCTACCATCTCGGCCGTCCGGCGTCTCGGGTGTGCGGGCGTCTCGGGTGTGTCCATCTCGGCCGTGCGGGCGTCTCGGGCGCGGACACGTGGTCGTGCGCCCGTACGGGCGTGCGACAGCGCGGCCACGCCGCGCCGTAGCGCGGAAGCGCTAGATGGCCACGATGTTCACGAGCCTGCCGGGCACGACGATGACCTTCTTAATCGTCTTGCCCACGAGCTGGTCGGCCACGGCGGCCTTGGCGGCCTCCTCCAGCTCCTCCTTCGAGACGTCGGCCGCCACGTCGATGCGGGCGCGCACCTTGCCCTTGACCTGCACCGCGATCTGGATCTCGTCGCTCTTGGCCTGTTCGGGGTCGAACTCGGGCCACGGCTCGTTGTAGACCGAGCCCTCGCGACCGAGTGCCGCGTGGAAGAGCTCCTCGGCCCAGTGCGGGATGATCGGGGCGAGCATGGCGACCACGTCGTGTGCGACCCTCATGCAGAGTGCCGCGTCGCGCTCTGCGACCGGTACGTCGTTCACGTACTTGCTCGCGGCGTTCACGAGCTCCATGACCGCGGAGATGGCGGTGTTGAACTGGCCGCGGTCGAAGTCCTCGGTGCACTTGACGCCGTGCTCGTTGAGCTGGCGCCACAGCTCCTTGGACGCACCGGAGAGCTTGGAGGGGTCGAGCGCGGGGCTGCCGGCCGCGGTGCCGGCCGCAGTGCCGGCCGCGGCGCCCTCGGTGAGCAGCCAGACGATGCGCCAGGCGCGCTTGATGAAGCGGTTGGCGCCGGCCACAGCCTCGGGATCCCAGTTGAAGTCCTTCTCCGACGGAGCGATGAAGAGGATGGCGAGGCGCATGGTGTCCGCGCCGTAGGGCCCGATCACGCTGGAGGGAGGCACGACGTTGCCCTTGGACTTGGACATGGTGTCGCCGTTCTCGTCCTTGACCATGCCCTGGCAGAGCAGGTTGGTGAAGGGCTCGTCCACGTCGATCATGCCCAGGTCGCGGCAGACCTTGGTCCAGAAGCGGGAGTAGAGCAGGTGCAGGATCGCGTGCTCGATGCCGCCGATGTAGTTGTCTACGGGCATCCAGCGGTTGACCGCCTCCTTGGAGAAGGGCAGCTCGTCGTTGTGCGGGTCGCAGTAGCGCAGGTAGTACCAGCTGGAGCACGTGAAGGTGTCCATGGTGTCGGTGATGCGCTTGGCCGGCCTGCCGCACTTGGGGCAGGTGGTCTCGTAGAAGGGCGCGTACTCCGCAAGGGTCTCGCCGGCGCCCAGGTCGAGGTTCTCCGGCAGCCTGACCGGCAGATCCTCGTAGGGCACGGGGACGTCGCCGCAGCAGTCGCAGTGGATCATCGGGATGGGGTTGCCCCAGTAGCGCTGGCGGCTGATCAGCCAGTCGCGGAGGCGGAACTGCACCGTCTTGCGGCCGAGTCCGCGCTCCTCGAGATAGGAGATCATGGCGTCGACGGCCTCGGAGTGCTTGCCGCCACGCAAGCCGGTGAACTGGCCGGACTGCACGAGGTAGCCCTCGGCGGCCATGGCGCCGTCCCAGTCGACGTCGGTGACCTCGAGGTCGCGCACGTCCTTCAGGCGATCGTAGAGCGGGTCGTCCTTCTCGCAGATGATCGGCGGGATGGGCAGGCCGTACTTGCGGGCGAAGTCGAAGTCGCGCTGGTCGCCCGAGGGCACGCCCATGACGGCGCCGGTGCCGTAGTCGAGCAGCACGTAGTCGGCGACCCAGATGGGCGCGGGCCTGCCGTTGATGGGGTTGATCACGTAGCGGCCGGTGAAGACGCCGTGCTTCTCGCGGTCGGAGCCCTGGCGGTCGACGCTGGAGACCTTCTCCGTGGCGGCCTTGAGCTCCAGGAAGGCGGGCTCGTACTCGGTGCCGGCGACGAGCTCGGCGGCAAGCTCGCTCTCGGGCGGCAGCACCATGAACGAGACGCCGAAGAGGGTGTCGGCGCGGGTGGTGAAGACCGTGATCTTGCGGTCGGTCGGCGTCACGCCGTCCTTGTCCGCCAGGGTGAAGTCGATCTCGGCGCCCTCGGAGCGGCCGATCCAGTTGCGCTGCATGGCCTTGACGCGCTCGGGCCAGCCGGTCAGCTTGTCGAGGTCGTCCAGCAGCTCCTGGGCGTAGTCGGTGATCTTGAGGTACCACTGGGAGAGGTTGCGCTTCTCGGGGATGCTCCCGCAGCGCCAGCAGCGGCCCTCGACGACCTGCTCGTTGGCGAGCACGGTCTTGCAGCTGGGGCACCAGTTGACCGGCGAGGTGGCGCGGTAGACCAGGCCCTTCTCGTACATCTTGAGGAACATCCACTGGCCCCACTTGTAGTACTCGGGGTCGCAGGTGCGCACCAGGCGGTCGTAGTCGTACGAGAAGCCCATGCGCTTCATGGTGGCGATGGCCGTGTCCATGTTCTTGTAGGTCCACTTGGCGGCCTGCGTGTTGTGCTTGATCGCCGCGTTCTCCGCGGGGAGGCCGAAGGCGTCGAAGCCCATTGGGTGCAGCACGTCGTAGCCCCTCATGCGGGCCTGGCGCGCCATCGCGTCGCCGATGGTGTAGTTGCGGGCGTGGCCCATGTGGAGGTCACCCGAGGGGTACGGGAACATCTCCAGCACGTACTTCTTGGGCTTGGAGGGGTCCTCGTCGGTCTTGTAGAGCTCCTCGTCCTCCCAGGTCTTCTGCCACTTGGTCTCTATGGCCTGCGCGTCGTAGGCAGGCACCTCAAAGTCGTTCTGCTGAGTGCTGTCGCACATGTGAAACCCCTTCTCGCTACTTTGCATAGCCTGTCGATTCTAGCAGGTATCCCACGGAGCGGCGACGATGCGGAACCTGCTCGACATACTGCGCAGGCGGCGGCACGGTGGGCTGAGGCGCGGGGGCTGCGGCGGCTGCGCGGGGACGCGGGGGGCTGCGCGGGGGGCAGCGGCGCGCTTGGCCCCGCGCCCCGAGCGCCCCTTCGCACCGAAAGCACGCGCAGCGCGCTTGGACCCGGACCTCCAGCGCCCCCTCCCGCGCCGGAACTACGCACGGCTGCGTTTAAGGTTTGTGGAGTGCTGGGCTTTTGTCGGCCTCACCCTCAGTCGTGCGTAATTCGGGATCCACGAGTTGCCGCGAGAAGGACCTGGGGCCGCGAGGCGGACCTGGCGAGGCGAGGCCCTCCGGCGCCGGCGCCGGCGGCGCCCGAGACCCCATCGGGGCTTCCGCAAGCACGCGCATCACGCAGGAGGGGCCGCCGGAATCCCGGCAGCCCCTCAACTTACGCGTCCTTCTCCCCTGGCGGGTGCCAGCCTGCAGTCCCGGCGGCCCGCAGCCCCCGCGGCCAGGCCTGCAGTCCCGGCGGCAAGGCCGACTCCCGCCGAGGCCCGCTACCCGCGGTAGTTGGTGTCCGCGTTGCTGTCCTTTAGGATGACGTCGTGCGCGCCGCCCTCGACCAGCGAGGTCGCGGAGACCAGCGTGATCTTGGCCTTGTCGCGCAGCTCGGCCAGGTCGAGCGCGCCGCAGTTGCACATCGTGGAGCGCACCTTGGTCAGCGAGCCGTCCACGCCCTCCTTGAGCGGGCCGGCGTAGGGCACGTAGGAGTCGACGCCCTCGACGAAGGACATGCCCTTCTTGCCGCCGAGGTCGTAGCGCTGCCAGTTGCGCGCGCGGGCCGAGCCCTCGCCCCAGTACTCCTTGACGTAGGAGCCGTTGACGTTGAGGCGGCGGGTCGGGGACTCGTCGAAGCGGGCGAAGTAGCGGCCGAGCATCAGGAAGTCGGCGCCCATGGCGAGGGCCAGCGTCATGTGGTAGTCGTAGACGATGCCGCCGTCAGAGCAAACCGGCACGTAGATGCCCGTCTCGCGGAAGTAGCGGTCGCGCTCGGCGCAGACGTCGATGAGCGCGGAAGCCTGGCCGCGGCCGATGCCCTTCTGCTCGCGGGTGATGCAGATGGAGCCGCCGCCGATGCCGACCTTCACGAAGTCCGCGCCGCAGTCCGCCAGGTAACGGAAGCCCTCGGCGTCCACCACGTTGCCCGCGCCGACCTTGACGGAGTCGCCGTAGTGCTCGCGGATCCAGTCGATCGTGAGCTTCTGCCACTCGGAGAAGCCCTCGGAGGAGTCGATGCAGAGCACGTCGACGCCTGCGTCGATCAGCTTGGGGACGCGCTCGGCGTAGTCGCGCGTGTTGATGCCGGCGCCGACCATGTAGCGCTTGTGCTCGTCGAGCAGCTCGTCGGGGTTGGACTTGTGGGAGTCGTAGTCCTTGCGGAAGACGATGGAGGTCAGGCGTCCGTCCTTGTCCACGATGGGCAGGGCGTTGAGCTTGTGCTCCCAGATGATGTCGTTGCAGTCGTGCAGGCTCGTGCCCTCGGGGGCGGTGACGAGCTTGTCGGCCGGGGTCATGAACTCGGAGACCTTCTTGGCGCGGTCATCGCGCGAGAGGCGGTAGTCGCGCGAGGTCACGATGCCGACGAGGTGGCCGTGCGCGGTGCCGTCGTCCGTGACGGGCATGGTGGAGTGGCCCGTGCGCTCCTTGAGCTCGAGCACGTCCTCCAGGGACATGTCCGGCGTGAGGGTGGAGTCTGATGCCACGAAGCCGGCCTTGTAGCTCTTGACCTCCTCGACCATCGCGGCCTCCTGCTCGGGGGTCTGCGAGCCGTAGATGAAGGAGATGCCACCCTGCTGGGCGAGGGCGACGGCCAGCTTGGGGCCGGAGACGGCCTGCATGATGGCGGAGACCATGGGGATGTTGAGCTTGATCGAGGGCTCCTCGCCCTTGCGGAAGCGCACCAGGGGCGTCTCGAGAGAGACGTTGGCAGGGATGTTCTCATGCGAGGAGTAGCCTGGGACGAGAAGATACTCAGAGAAGGTGTGGGACTCCCCTTCGAAGAACGTTGCCATAGTTTGTGGTCTCCTTCTGCCGCTTCCAATAATTTTTGCGATTGTAGCACCGTCGGAGGTTGGTACACAAAGGCAACATCCGACGGCGCTTTCGTCCACGTGGAGGAGGCGGGACCGAGGGCCCGCCGCGCGCCCGGACGCACGAGGGGCGCCGGGCAGCTGCGCCCCGCGCCCCCCGCTCGCTCGCTACCCCTCGCTCATCACGTCGTCGAAGTTGACCGCAATGTCGTGCTTGGTGGGTACCCACTCGACCTTCTTGAAGAGCGCCACCACCGTGATGGGGATGTAGGTCAGCATGAAGATCGGGAAGGTGAATATGTTGGTCACGATGCGCCACTTCTTGCGGCAGTGGATGTGCTTGCGTTCGGAGATGGTCGTGATTAGCCCCAGGATCCAGAAGACGATGTACATGGACCCGAAGGTCATGACCAGCGAGCCCACGCACATCAGCAGCTCGCCCTGGGTGGCGATGAATCCGTGGCTGAAGTAGCCGATGACCAGGTACGCGCCGTTCACGAAGGCAGAGAGCAGGGTCAGAATCATGCCCGGGGCCACCGTCATCAGCATGTCATAGGAGGAGAACCGCCTCTCCTTGATGATGCCTGAGAGCAGGTTCCGGTTGTAGGAGAAGAACACCTGGTAGAAGCCCTTGGTCCAGCGCATGCGCTGCGTCCAGGACGCCTTGAAGGTGACGGGCTGCTCGTCGAAGAACTCCGCCGGCGCGTAGCCGATCTGGATGCCGTGCGCGCAGCAGAAGGTCGAGAACTGGATGTCCTCGGTCAGCACGTGGAAGTTCCAGCCGTGCATGCCCTTGATGATCTTCTCTGACACGAGCCAGCCGGAGCCGGAGATGGCGCAGCTCGTGCCCACCATCATGCGGACGTTGTTCAGGAACTTGGCCTCGCGGAGGAACCAGGTGGCGTAGGCCGAGCTGATCCAACTCGAGTCGAAGTTCTTGGAGTTGCGGTAGCTGGTGCAGACCAGATAGCCGGCGTCGAAGGCCTGGTTCATGATCTCCACGTAGTTGGGGGCGATGATGTTGTCCGCGTCCATCACGAAGAAGGCCTCGTACTTGTCGCCGTACTCGTTCAGGATGCGGTTGAAGGCGTAGTCGAGCACCCAGCTCTTGCCCTTGCGGACCAGGTCGTTCCTGGACCAGGCGATGGCGCCGGCCTTCTGCGCCTCCTCGAAGGTGTTGTCCGTGCAGGCGTCCGCGACCACGAAGCAGTCGATCAGGCCGTCGTACTTCTGCGTGAGGATCGAGCGCACGAGGTTGCCGATGACCGGCTCCTCGTTGTGCGCGGCGATCACGAAGGCGTAGGAGTGGTTCTTCTTGGCCTTGGGCAGCACCACGTCGCCGTGGATGAGGCCGCGGATGAGGAACACGAGCTGGTAGAAGTAGGCCAGCGTGAAGAAGAGCAGGATGATGAAGTTGAAGATGACGATGGGCGTCAGGCCCATGCGGTTGAGTTCCACCTTGACTCCGCCTCTCTCGAGCGGGCTTTCGCCCTGTCGGGCGCGCTACTCCCCCGGCGCGAGCCGCGGGCAGATGGCCGCGCCCGCCTCGGTGCGGCCCATCGAGCGTTCCTGAAGAGATTCTAGTACACCGTACAGGTCGTGCGGCAGGGAGTCAGCCAGCTCGATGGTTTCTCCCGTGACGGGGTGGTCGAAGCGCACGTGCCAGCTGTGGAGGAACTGCCGGCGCAGTCCCAGGTTCTGCCTGTCGTCGCCGCGGCCGTAGAGCTGGTCGCCCACGAGGGGGTGCCCCACGTGGCGCAGGTGCACGCGGATCTGGTGCGTGCGCCCCGTGTAGAGGTGGCACTCCAGGAGCGAGTAGCCCTCGTCGCGCCTGCCCGCCTCGAAGCGCTCGAGGGTACGGAAGGTCGTGATGGCCTCGCGCGCGCCGGGCGCGTCGGAGACGGCCATGCGGAGCCGGTCGCGCGTGGAGCGCGCGATGCCCGTCTCGATCGTGCCCTCGTCGGGGGCCACGTAGCCCTGCACGAGGGTGACGTAGCGCCTGTCCAGCACGCGCAGGCGGATGAGGTCCTGCAGCGCCTTCTGGGTGACGTCGTCCTTGGCGGCCAGCATCAGCCCCGAGGTGTCCATGTCGAGCCGGTGCACGATCCCGGGGCGCTCCTCCCCCTGCAGGTGCCCCAAGTGCTCGTAGCCACAGTGGGCGACAAGGGCGTTGGCCAGCGTGTCGCTCACGTGGCCGGGCGAGGGGTGACAGACCAGCCCCGCCTGCTTGGAGAGCACGATCAGGTGCTCGTCCTCGAAGCGGATGTCGAGGGGGATGTCCGGGTTGGGCGGGAGCTGGCCGGGGGCGGGCTCGGGCTCGGGGACCTCCGCCTGCACGCGGTCGCCGAGGAGGACGCGCTCACTCTTGCTCGTGGCAAGCGTGCCGTTGATGGTGACGGCACCGCCCTCGACGAGCCTCGCGCAGGCGCTCCTGGAGGGGCAGCCCACCTGCGCGGCGAGGAAGCTGTCGAGCCTCGTCCCGTCGGCCTCTGGCCCCACGAGGGCGCTAACGATCACGCGTCCTCCTCCCCGCCCTTGCCGCGCCTTCGGTCCCAGGCGAGGTAGAGGACGAAGGCCACGGCGACCCCGACCGTCACGCAGACGTCCGCGACGTTGAAGACGGGGAAGTTCATGAAGGTCGTGGCAAGGAAGTCCGTCACCGACCCCTTGCAGACGCGGTCGATCATGTTGCCCAGGCCGCCACCAGCGACGAGGCCGATGGCCACGACCAGGGGAAGCGGCAGGTCGGCGTGGCACCAGACGACCACGTTCGCGCAGGCCAGGACGGCCAGGGCGACGAGTACGAAGAGCGCGCCCGCGCCCAGGCCGATCGAGAAGGCGGCACCGGTGTTCTCGACCAGTACGAGATCGAGAACACCGGGCACGAAGGGCTGGCCCCCCGGCACGACGACCTGGCGGACCGCGGCCTTCGTCGCCTGGTCGACAAGGGCGACGACGCCGACGACGAGCCAGAATACGACGAGCCTCAGGCCCCTCGCGCTTGTGCCCCTAGAGTCCATCCGTCGCTTCCCGCCTACTCCGTCTCGGCGACCGCCTCGCGGCAGCGCTCGCACAGACCGTCCTCGCCGACCTCGCGCCAGTTCCAGCAGCGCTCGCACTTGTGGCCCTCGGCGGGCAGGCACTCGCAGGCGAGCTCCTCGCCCTCGTGCAGGCACACGTCGGAGCAGACGAAGGCCTCGCCGAGGTCGAGCCCCTCCACGCCGGAGAGCGCCTCGAAGGCGTCGTGCGGCACGGTGAGCTCGGCGCGCGCGGCCTGCGTGGTCTTCTCCTCGATGGTGCCGGCCTCGAGCGCCTTGTCGTAGGCCTTGGTGAAGGCGTTGCGCGCCTCGAGCATGGCCTCGTAGGCGCCCAGATAGCGCTCGTAGCCCGCGCGGTCGAGCGGCGCCTCGAACCAGTCGAGGAGGGCGGCGTAGCGCTGGCCCTCGCGCAGGGACTCGGGCAGGTAGGCCATGACCTCGTCGGTGGTGTAGGCCAGGATCGGCTGCAGGTCGTGGACGAGCATGGACAGCAGGTACGACCAGGTCGTCTGCGCGGAACGACGCTCCTTGGAGCCGGCGGCCGAGCAGTACATGCGGTCCTTGGTGGCGTTGAGGTAGCCGTTGGAGAGCTCGGTCACCACGTAGTCGTACAGCGTGCGGTAGACCACGTTGAAGCGGTAGCCCTCGTAGGCCTCGGTGACCTGGTCGTGGACCTGGCACATGCGGGCGAGGTTGAGCTTGTCGTAGGCCGTGAGCTCCTCGAAGGCAAGGCCGTCGGTCGCCAGGTCGAACTGCCCCTCGAGCTCGCCGAGCAGGAAGCGCAGGGTGTTGCGGAAGCGGCGGTAGGCGTCGGCCACGCGGTCGAGGATCTGCTCGTCGCAGGCCACGTCGACCGAGGTGTCGACCGAGGAGACCCAGAGGCGCACGATGTCGGCGCCGCGCGTGTCGCAGACCTTGTTCGGGTCGATCGTGTTGCCGAGCGACTTGGACATCTTGCGGCCCTGGCCGTCCAGGGTGAAGCCCTGGGAGACGACCGACTTGTAGGGGGCCACGCCGTAGGCGCCCACGGAGGTCATGAGCGAGCTCATGAACCAGCCGCGGTGCTGGTCGGAGCCCTCGAGGTACATGTCAGCCGGGAACTGCAGGTAGTCGCGGTGCTTGCAGACGGCCGTGTGGGAGACGCCGGAGTCCCACCAGACGTCGAGGATGTCCTGGTTGGCCTTGAGCTCGTGGCTGCCGCACTTGGGGCAGACGCAGTGTTCGCCCAGGTACTCCTTGGGGTCGTCGGTGAACCAGGCGTCGGAGCCCTTCTCGCGGAAGAGGCGGATGACGTCGTCCAGGGTGTCGTCGTTCACGACGGTCTCGCCGCAGTCCTGGCAGGTGAAGGCCGGGATGGGCACGCCCCAGGAGCGCTGGCGGGAGATGCACCAGTCGGGGCGCTGCTCGACCATGGAGCCGATGCGCTTGACGGAGTGCGCGGGGTAGAAGCGCACGTGGTCGAGGGCGTCGAGCGCCTGCTTGCGCAGGCCCGTCTCGTCCATGGAGACGAACCACTGGTTGGTGGC
The DNA here is from genome assembly GCF_036408855.1 of Olsenella absiana. Lineage (NCBI taxonomy): Bacteria > Bacillati > Actinomycetota > Coriobacteriia > Coriobacteriales > Atopobiaceae > Olsenella > Olsenella absiana. Next base: position 28,393 of record NZ_JAZGJQ010000013.1, on the reverse strand, counting down.
GCGGAAGATGACCGGCTGCTTGCAGCGCCAGCAGTGCGGGTAGCTGTGCGTGATGTCCTCATGGAGGATAAGGACGTCGCGCTCGCGGAGCCACTCGATGATCTTGGGGTTGGCCTCGTTGACCTCCATGCCACTCCACGGGCCGCCGGTGCCGATCTTATCGCCCTTGTAGAAGCGGCCGTCGTCGTCGACGGGCATCACGATGGGGATGTTGAACCGCATGCCGGCGTTGTAGTCATCGACGCCGTGGCCGGGCGCGGTGTGGACGATGCCGGTGCCGTCCTCGAGCGTGACGTAGTCGGCGTAGATGAACTCGCCCTCGACGCCCTGGTCGCCGAAGATCGGCTGCTTGTAGCGGTTGTGGCAGAGCTCCTCGCCAGTCATGCGCCAGACCTCGCCCGAGGCCGTGCGCGCGAGCTCGTAGGAGTCGTAGCCGAACTTGGCGCAGTCGCGCTCGACGAGGGCCTCGGCGAGGATCTCGCAGCGGCCGTCGACCACGACGGCGACGTAGGAGGCCTCGGGATGCAGGATGACCGCGTCATCGGCAGGCAGGGTCCAGGGCGTGGTGGTCCAGATGTCGACCCAGAGGTTGCCCTCGTAGGCCTCGAGGCCCGCGGGCACCGTCGTCATCTCGAAGCGAACGAAGATGGCGGGCGACACCTCGTCGGAGTACTCGATCTCCGCCTCGGCGAGGGCCGTGTGGCAGTGGCTGCACCAGTGGACCGGCTTGCGGCCGCGGTAGATCGCGCCCTTGTCGTAGATGGCCTTGAAGATCTCTATGTCCGTGGCGTCGTAGTCGTTCACGTAGGTGAGGTAGGGGTTGTCCCACTCGCCGAGGACGCCGAGGCGCTTGAAGCCCTGGCGCTGGGTGTCGACCTGGGAGACGGCCTCCTTGCGGCAGATCTCGCGGATCTTCTCCTTGGGGAGCTGGTTGAACTTCTCGGTCCCGAGCTGCTCCTCGACCTTGTGCTCGATGGGCTGGCCGTGGCAGTCCCAGCCGGGGACGTAGGGCGTGAGGTAGCCGCGCATCGCCTTGTAGCGGTTGATCATGTCCTTGGAGATCTTGTTCATCGCGTGGCCGAGGTGGATGGGGCCGTTGGCATACGGGGGGCCGTCGTGCAGGACGAACTTCTCGTGCCCCTCGTTCTTCTTGAGCAGGAGCTCGTAGACGCCATTGTCCTCCCAGTCCTTGAGGCGCGCCGGCTCGTTCTGGGCGAGGCTCGCGCGCATCGAGAACTTGGTCTTGGGGAGGTTCATGGTCTTCTTGTACTTGTTTGCCACTCCTCTTCCTTCCGTCTAGCGGGCACCACGCAAGAGGCGCCCGTCCCTCCTGCTGGGACGAAGCGCCTCCAGGTACACTTCGCTTGTAGACCACCCAGCGAGCGGATATCCGCCTTACTCGGCTGGCCTGTCTCGGCGGCCACTCCGGCGACGTCTACTCGCGGGCAGAGCCCGCTTTTGGGCCGCAGCTCCGAGGTGATCTTCTCCCGGACGCCGGCGCGGGCTCACACCGTCCCCGCTCGCTCTTGCCTGCGTGACCCGAGGTACTCCTCCTCATCAAAGCCACGGGGGTGATTCTAGCACCTCCCGGGCGCAGTGGCGCCGCCAATCGCGACTCTCCACGGGCGTCGCCGGAAGCCTGAGTCATCGAATATGGTCACAAGCAGTGAAATGGCCTCTTGCACGCCACGAGAGGCCCCAGAAAGACTCGATTCTTGCCGCTACAACCCCACGCCCACGGGCGCCGGGTCGCCGTCGAGGAAGCGCTCGACGCCCGTGCGGGGGTCTTCGCCGAAAAGGCGATCGTAGGCCTCGGGATGCAGGTCGCGCAGCAGCGCCACCGCGTCGGCGTCCACGGCTCTCGGCGAGAGTCCCTTGTCCTTTGGGTCGAAGAGACGCTCATGGTGTGCCACCCTGTTCCTCAACTGGTTCACGGCATAGAGGCGGGCGTTGAGGTCGTTGCGGTCAGACCCGACAGGCCACGCCTTGTGCAAGTGTGGAATCCACAGGTCGCGCTCGCGACTGCGGTCGGTGAGGTGCACCCAGAAGCCGAGCGTGAGTCCCGCCACGACCTGGTCGGCGTTGCTATGGTCGCGCGCGCGTCTCTGCGCATCGTCGATTGCGCGGCGGTTCACGAGGTTCACGTCACGCTGCTTCTTGGCCTTGCTCATGCGCATGATGGGCGCCCTGAGGGGCGAGGAGTCGTCCAGCAGCCATCCGTCCCCCAAGCCATCGCGAAGCACGCGAGCGTAGGAGTTACGCAGAGCAAGCTCGAAGTGAGCGACGTCCATCATCACAGCCCTGCCGAGCGCAAGGTTCCATTCGTGGAGGGCGAGGGCGAGTTCCACGTCGCCGCCACAGTCGGCGAGGTAGGGAGCCAGGCGCGCGGGCGAGAGCCACCTCTTCGCCCACTCGAGGGTCGAAGGCCGCTCTTCTTCCGCCACACCCTCGGCGTTCGCAGGGGATTGTGCCACATCCGGTTTCACGGCCTCGTCCCTCTCCTCGCTCAGCCGTCCCCTCCTATGGACACGATTTAGGCCCGGTGACTTGAATCAGCGGTCATCCCGGGCCCATCGTCTCGTAGTATACCCTCCGACGGAGTTTTTAACAGCACGGCTCGGAATCGCGGCTCTGACGCTGCGCGGCGCCGGTAGCCGCCCCGCTACGAGCGCGACGCCAGGGCGAGCCAGTCCTCCGCGCTGCCGTAGAACTTATCGAGGTCGAGGTCGCCGCTGAAGTTGTCGAGCCTGCCCGTCGCGGAGTACTGGAAGACGGTCGGCCGCTCCCACGCGCCGAAGCTGGAGCTGTTCCCCATCCACGGGGACCCGAGGTAGCCGTACTGGGCGTCCATGTCGGGGTACTGGGCGCACCACAGGCCGTAGCCCGCATCCGCGACCGAGCTCCAGTCGTACTGGTTCACCACTGACCTGCTCATGTAGATGAGCGGGCGCACGCCGGTCAGCCCATAGACGGTGTCGAGCCACTTCTTTGCCGCCCCCACGCCGAGCGAGGTCACGTCGCTGTAGCTCGTGTTCTCCCAGTCGAGGAAGAGCACGGCCTTGCCCAGGTAGTCCTTGACCGAGTCCACGAAGGCCCTGGCCTGCTCGACCATGGAGACGCCGGCCTTGGCGAAGTGGTAGAAGCCAAGGAGCTTGCCCGCGTCGAGTACGCGGTCGGCCATGGAGGTGTAGCTCGAGGCCTCGCCCACGCCGTCGCTCCACTGAAGGCTCGTGCCCTCGGTCGTCTTGATGACCACGAAGTCGCCTGCGACCGAGTAGGGGTCGAAGTGGCCGTCGTAGCTCATGGCGATGTCGACGCCGTCGAGCGTGGTGGCGCTGTCCGCCTGCCTGCGCGCCGCCTTGAAGAGGAAGCCCTTGGAGGAGGACGTGTCGCCGAGGACGAGCGCCGAGCCGGAGGTGGTGCCGCCGGCCTTGACGCCCTCCCCCGCCGCCTGGGCGGCGGCCTTGGCGGTGACGATCCTGATGGCGTTGGTCGTGGGGTCGAAGCTCACGTGCCAGAGCTGGTCGTCCGAGCCGCTGGCCCCCTGCTGCACGACCCTCTCGCCCGCGGCGGTCAGGTACTTGCCCGACTTGACGTTTACAATCTGCCAGCCGCCGGAGGGAAGCCTCACGACCTTGAAGCGCTGTGCCGCGGAGCCGTTGTCCTCGAAGACCTGGAGCGCCACGCCGTCGGCGTCGCTCGCGCCGGGGACGTCCACCACGAGGTCGCCCGAGCCGTCCATGCTCACGATGGTGTAGACCTCGCCCGAGGCGAGGACGTCGCAGGGGACGAAGTGGAAGCGCTGGGCCGCCGAGGCGTTGGTGCCCCAGACCTGAATCCTGGCGCCCGCCTTGGTGGAGTTGCCGTTCACGTCGAGCGCCACGCCGCCGTCCAGGGCGGAGACGAGCTGCCAGCCACCGGCGCCGAGCTTCAAGTACCACCTCTGGGCCTGCGTGCCGTTGTCGGCGTACTGCTGGACTACCGTGCCCTGCGCGGTGGAGCCCGCGGAGACGTCGAGCGCCTTGCCGGAGCCCACGTTAACGAGCTTCACCTTGTCGCCGTCGTAGGAGACGTACCAGCGCTCGGAGAGGCTTGCCTCAGAGATTGCGGCGCTCGTGGCAGGCGAGCCGTCCTCGGCGGTCGCGCCGGAGACGGCGAGCGCGTTTGCGTGGTTGTTCTCGAGCACGATGCGGTAGGTGCCCTCGGCCACGGCGCGCGCTACGCGCGAGAGCGTCCAGCGCTGGGCATCCGTGCCGTTGGACTCAAAGATCTGCACGTTGGCGCCGTCCTGGGCGGAGGCCGCACTGACGTCGAGCGCGCGGCCGTCGCCGAGCGCCGAGACGAAGGAGTAGGTACCGTCGGCGTTGGCCACGAGCGCCCAGCGCTGGGCGCGGGTGCCGTTGGAGGAGTACTGCCAGACGTTGGCGCCGTTGGCATCGCGGGCGCCGTCGACGTCGAGGGCGCGGCCGGACACGGCGGAGAGGATCGTGTAGTAGCCGCTCTCCGCGTCGTAGGTCAGCTGGAACTCCTGGGCCTGAGTCCCGTTCGCGGCGTACTGCTGGACGTTCCCGCCGTCATCGAGGCTCGCGCCGGAGACGTCGAGCACCTTGCCGGAGCCGGCGTTGGCGATGGTGTAGACGCCGTCCTCCACGAGCGGCCCGAGCGAGGTGAGCCCGAAGCTCTGCGCGGCCGTGCCGTTGGGGGTCCAGAGCTGCACTCGCGCGCCCAGGTCCCTGGAGGCCGCGCTCACGTCGAGGGCGAGCCCGTCTCCCCCGCCGGCGCCGAGCTTGGAGAGGAAGAGGTAGCGGCCGGCACGGACCGGGTCGCAGACGATCCTCCAGAGCTGGGCCGGGGTCCCGTTGCCCTCGTACTGCTGCACGGTCGCGCCGGAGGAGGCGCTGCCGTTGGCGACGTCGAGGTACTTGCCTGAGTTGACGTTCTGGACGGTGTAGTAGCCGCCGACTGCCGAGGAGATGCGCCAGCGCTGGGCGGCGCTCTGGTTGCCCGACCACGTCTGCACCACGCCGCCGTTGCCGGTCGCGCCGGCAGAGACGTCCAGATGGCGGTCGTCCGCCACGCCGGAGGTGATGTCGTAGAGGCCGTCTGCGACCTTGGCGTCGACGTAGCCCTCGGCCTCGGCCTCGGACTGCGCGGCCACGAGGGCGGAGGTGTGCGCGCGGACCACGGCGGCCTCTGCCGGGACGGCGGCCTGGGCGGGCTCGGCGTCCTGGGCGGGCTCGACGGCCCCGGCCGCGGTGGCGTCGCCGGTGGTCGCGGCGGGCTGCGCGTCCTTCTCGGCCTGTGCCGCGGTGGCGGGCTGCGCGTCCTTCTCGGCCTGTGCCGCAGCGGCGGGCTGCGCGTCCTGCTCCGCGGCGACCGCCTGCGTCGCATCCGCGGCTGCGGGCGCGGCAGCCACCTGCCCGGACCCGGCGGGCTGCGAGCTCGAGACCTTCTCCCCCGCTGCGTCGGCGCCGGTCGCCTCGACGGCGAGCGCAGGGGTCGCGATCCCCGCGAGGGTGGCGGCGATGGCCGCCGCCGCGACGGCGGACCTCCTCCTCGTGCTTGGCATGAGCCCTCCAAACCGTGTTTCGCCCCGCAAACGGGGCGCGAGTTGTTCGATGGAAAACGGACCTCATACTACTAGCATGGTGCTAGCGCGTCCAACGGGCGAAGGGAGCGTGTGAATGGCGTGCGCAGGTCCGCCCGCGCCTGCCCGCCCGGTGCGTAGAGCCGGGCGGTTTGGGTACCTAATAAGCCAACGCCAACTTACAGGCAATCCCCGGTCTCGGGGAGAGAGGTAACGGTATGGAGATGAACGACAAGAAGCGACGACAGTCGATGATCCTCTACGTGATCATCGCCATCGCCATTCTCTTCGCCATCAACCAGGGGTCGAGCGTCGTGCAGCACCAGCAGGTGCAGCAGGTCAGCTACAGCGACTTCCTCACCATGGTGGACGGCGACAAGGTGGACGAGGTCGAGCTCGACACAGGCGACTCCACGATCCGCTTCACCACGAAGCAAGACGGCGAGGGCAAGGTCTACGAGACCAACGTCTTCCCCAACGACGACGGGCTCGTCACGAGGCTGTCCGAGCACGACGTCAACTTCTCGGCCAACATCACCACCCAGAGTGGCGACAACATCTGGCTGCTCATGTTCCTCTACTACGGCCTGCCGATCATCATCTTCTTCCTGTTCGGCTGGTGGCTCAACCGGCGCATGCGCAAGCAGATGGGCGACGACCCGTCCATGGACTTCAGCGCGGGCGGCTTCGGCGGCTTCGGCGGGGGCGGGCTCGGCAAGTCCAACGCCAAGATAGTGGGCGAGAAGGAGACGGGCGTCACCTTCGCGGACGTGGCCGGCCAGGACGAGGCCAAGGAGTCCCTGCAGGAGATCGCCAACTTCCTCGACAACCCGCAGCGCTACCAGGACATCGGCGCCCGCTGCCCACGCGGCGCGCTGCTCGTGGGACCTCCGGGCACCGGCAAGACGCTGCTCGCCAAGGCCGTCGCAGGCGAGGCCAAGGTGCCCTTCTTCTCCATCTCCGGCTCCGAGTTCGTCGAGATGTTCGTGGGCCGCGGTGCCGCCAAGGTGCGCGACCTCTTCAAGCAGGCCAACGAGAAGGCGCCCTGCATCGTCTTCATCGACGAGATCGACACCATCGGCAAGAGGCGTGACACCTCGATCAACTCCAACGACGAGCGCGAGCAGACGCTCAACCAGCTCCTGACCGAGATGGACGGCTTCGACAACAACAAGGGCATCGTCGTGCTGGGCGCCACCAACCGCCCGGACACCCTTGACCCCGCCCTCACGCGCCCCGGCCGCTTCGACCGCCGCATCCCCGTCGAGCTGCCGGACCTCGTGGGCCGCGAGGCGATTCTCAAACTCCACGCCAACGACGTGAAGATGGAGCCCGGCGTGGACCTCGACGTGATCGCGCGCGCCACCCCCGGTGCCTCCGGCGCCGACCTCGCCAACATCATCAACGAGGCCGCGCTGCGCGCCGTGCGCATGGGCCGCACCCGCGTGAGCCAGGATGACGTGGAGGAGTCGGTCGAGGTCGTCATCGCCGGAGAGAAGCGCAAGAGCACGGTCCTCTCCGACCATGAGAAGCAGGTCGTCGCCTACCACGAGACCGGCCACGCAATCGTCGCCGCCTCGCAGAAGGGCACGGCGCCCGTCTCCAAGATCACGATCGTGCCCCGCACCTCCGGCGCGCTCGGCTACACCATGCAGGTGGACGAGGACGAGCACTTCCTGCAGACCAAGCAGGACATGGAGAACATGATCGCCACCCTGTGCGGCGGCCGCGCGGCCGAGGAGCTCATCTTCGGCGAGGCCACCAACGGCGCCTCCAACGACATCGAGAAGGCCACCAAGATCGCGCGTGCCATGGTCACCCAGTACGGCATGACCGAGCGCTTCGGCATGGTACAGCTCGGCGAGCAGCGCAACCGCTACCTCGGCGGCGGTGCGGAGCTCACCTGCTCGGAGGGCACGGCGCAGGAGATCGACGAGGAGGTCCAGCGCATCGTGGAGGAGGGCCACACCAAGGCCCTCGACACGCTGAAGGCCAACCGCTTCAAGCTCCACGAGATCGCCCGCTACCTCCAGAAGAAGGAGACCATCACGGGCGAGGAGTTCATGAAGATCTTCACCCGCGACGACGGCTTTGCCCCGACGCTGCCCAAGACGGACGCGGCCGGCACCGACGCCGCCAAGTAGCGCAGGGCAAGAAGGACCGGGGCCCGGGGCCCCGCGAGCGAGGCGAGGGGCGCGACCCGGACGGGCCGCGCCCCCTCTTTCTGCGCCGGGCGGGATACGTTTCCGCTAAAACGGGTTAAGGGCATTAAGGTATCTTTAGGTTGTTTTAACTGCCTCCCGCAAATGAGGAGTGGGATATGAGAAGACCCTTGGTCATCCCTATTGTGCTCGCGGCAAGCCTCTCGCTGCTGCCGCTCGCCGGCTGCGGGAAGGCACAGTCTGCCGCGATTGCAGAAGGTGGTTCCAGCTCGGCGACCTCCTCGGTCGAGAAACGAGACATCCAAGATTTCAATCTGACTGAGACCTTCTCGTACCAGGGAGTGGCATTTCTCGGTGACCCGTCTTGGGACGCATCCGCGGACGATTATGAGTACACCGTCTTCTTTGACGGAATGACACATTACAGCCCCCGTCACATCTGGGTGCATACGGCACTCCACGGACAGACCGCGACGTTGGAGGGTGCCTTCAGGGAATACTATGCCTCAGTTGACGCACCTATCCAGACCGACACCTGGACGAAGGACGGCGTCACGTACGCTTCCGGTTATTACGAGACCTCCGGTGGACGCATCTACCTGCTGAGCGGATCGGACTCCGCGACTGGGAGGGGCTTCCTGCTCAACCTTACCATTGCCAATGACGGCTCTACGGAGGACCAGCAGAAGAATCTGTTCGACAAGATTGTGGCGACCATCGAATACGACTCCTCTCAGACAAATATTGATTACCATGAGGCCTTTGCCAAGGCGAATAGCAGCACGGGCGACGGCTCCTCAAACGGCACGAACTCCTCTTCTGGGACCAACACTTCCGACGAGACAACATCGCAAACCAGCAGTGAATCCGACGGGACTGACCCTCAGGCAACAAAGCAGTACGGCACGGGGACGTACAAGGTGGGGAGCGATCTCCCCGCGGGCGAGTACAAGCTGACCTGTACCGACACCGTGCCCGCCTACTGGGCAGTAACCAACTCATCCGCGCCCGATGCGCAGATTGTGGGCAACGACAACTTCACCGGCACCACGTACGTGACCGTGAGTGACGGTCAGTATCTGAAGCTGGTGCGCTGCGTGGCGGAGCCCACTGGCGAGTAGCGCGACACGAAAGGTATGCTGCTACGGCGACCACTACCCTCCCCGGGGCGTGGTCGCCGCGATGGACTTGGACACGCAAGGGAATGGATGCCGACGATGGAGTCGTTTCTCTCCACTACGGACTCTTGCCCGGTATCCTCACGTTACAGAGCGCGTCCAGGAAGTGGCGCCGGCAACCTGCTGAATCGTGAAGCCGGGAGTGCGTGACGAGGCCGAGAACGTCCGCCCTGGGCAGGCGCCCGTCGCATCCCTGGATGCTTTGCGCCTCGTCTCCCAGGGCGCCGGCGATCCCCTCGGCCACGTACTTGCTGTTCCCCGTCGCGGAGAAGTAGTAGACCAACTTCCGATACCTCGCATCCTTGATGTCGCGTGCCCCCACATTCTAGGGCGCGGCGGGGCCGTGGCCTGGACGGGCGCCCCCTTCGCCACGTTCCGTGCAAAGTCCCCCGAATTCAGACTTCACCCGAACGCTTCTCAAAGTCATCCGAACTAGTACGGCTGTGTTGTGGACATCAGTGATATCGGGGCGGCAGTGACGCCGCCTTGAGACATCGCCGGAAAGGGATGACCATAGTTGGCAAAGAGGCCAAGCAGGCAGAGGGGGAAGCGGGAGAGGACGTACTCGCGCCTCACCAAGGCTGACAGGAGGTCCATCGAGGAGGGCCTCGACCGCAACCTGTCGATCAGGAAGATCGCCGACGAAGTCGGCAAGTCCGTCTCGACCGTCCACGACGAGGTCATGCGCCACCGCTTCGTGACCTCGCCCATGGCACGCTACGGAGACCCGACCCCAAGGGACCTGGAGGTGGTCTGCGCGCGTCTCGGAAGGTGGCCAGGTGCTGCAACGGCTGCAAGAGGCGTGGCGGCTACGGACGCCCCATCAGGCCGAAGGTCTACTACCGGGCTTCGATGGCCCAGAGGGCGGCAGACGCGACCCTGAGCGAGGCCAGGCTCGGCGTGGACGAGGACGAGCGGGAGTTCGAGGAGAAGGTCCGCGTCGTCAGGGACTGCCTCTCGCGCGGCATCTCGCCCGAGCGGATCGTCCACATCCATCCGGAGCTCGGGCTTTCGAAGTCCACCGTCTACGGCTGGATCGACAGGAGGGACGCCGGCAAGGGCAACATGGACCTGAGGAGGAAGGCCTCCTACAAGCCCCGCCACCGCTCGCTTCCCAGACGCCCCGCCAGGCACCCCCGTGAAGGTCGCACGACGAGTTCCTGAGGCTGCCGGGGGGACGTGCGCGAGAGCGCCTGGGAGATGGACGCCGTCGAGGGGAGGAAGGTGGACACCCAATGCCTGCCCGCGCTCTACCACAGGCCTTCCGACTTCCAGCTAGCGTTTCCCATCAGGAACCAGACCTCCCCCTCGGTCCTCCATGGCCTCGGCCTCGTCCGGGGCGCCCTGGGGTCCGAGGTGGCCGTGAGGCGCGTCTTCTCGCTCGCGCTCAACGACAATGGCGGCGAGTCCGCGGACGAGGAAGCCCTGGCCCATGCCCTCGGCGAGCGCGACGGGGAGTGCAGGCTCCACTGCTGCGGCCCCCGCCGCGCAGACCAGGAGGGCGGCCGCGAGCGCAACCACTCCGAGATCCGCAAGCTGCTGCCCAAGGGCAAGGGTATAAAGTTCGACCTCCTCACGAGGCGTGACGCATCGCTTCTGATGAGCGAGGTCAACTCGGAGCCCAGGGGCAAGCTCGCCTGGCTCTGCCCCTGCGACCTCTTCGCCCAGACCTTCGGGGAGGACGCGGAGCACCTCCTCTAAGCCTTCGGCATCGAGAGGATAGCCCCGGCCGACTTCGACCTCACGCCCCGGCGCCTCGAGCGCGAGCGTGCGCGAAGGGGCGATGCGTCGCTCGTCTAGCCAGCCTACTGACAACCTGACGGGTTCTCGTCGGACCATTCGGCTGGCCTTTGGACGTGCCCCGGGCGGCTGGGGACACCCTTGTGCCAAGACTCATCCGAACGTCCCTCCACAGGCCCATCATCTGGGAGAACGGTGCCGCTGGAGCTTCCAGCAAGACGAAGGGGCGTTCCGATAAGTGCGGGAACGCCCCTTTGGGCTCATTCGTTCGGATGAGATTTGGATTCAACCAGCGGTTGCTGTGCGTTGTCCGAGGCTCCGATGCGCTTGCGGGCTCGTCCGCTGCTGCCATGTGGCCACATCGCGTAAAGTAGAATCTCGTGCGGATTGCAAGGGGTCGTCTCGCGGATGGTGCCAATCGCCTGGTTGTCGGCGCCCCTGCCGGAGGGCTTCTGGCCGCTCGCAGCTCGCTGCGGTATATTGGATGATATTTGATTCTATCGATTTTCGTCCGGAGAGAGGGATGCGGTGAGGCTGGAGGAGCTCAAGGCCGGAATGCGCGTGGAGGGTGTGCTCCCCACCGAGGTGGTGGAAGTCGTGGCCGTGACACCCAGGGGCAGCGCGACCAACCTCGTGTACCAGCGGCTCGACGGCTCCTTCGACTCCGTGTCGCTCTACCCGGACGACCTCGCGCACGTGTGGCCGGTCACGGCGCAGTCCGGGCGGCGCTACGACGCCGACCCTGACGCGTTCCTTTTGGCCTCCGAGGCGCTGCGCATACGCTACTCCTACGTGTTCGACCCGCGGCTCGCCATGCACACCTCCATCATCGAGCCGCTGCCGCACCAGATCACGGCCGTGTACGAGGACATGCTCCCCAGGCAGCCACTCAGGTTCCTCCTCGCAGACGACCCCGGCGCGGGCAAGACCATCATGGCGGGACTCCTCATCAAGGAGCTTATGATTCGCGGCGAGGTGGAGCGCTGTCTCATCGTGTGCCCGGGAAGCCTCGTGCAGCAGTGGGTGGAGGACGAGCTCGGACCGAAGTTCGGCCTTGAGTTCCGGATGCTCACCAACGACGTGGTGGACTCCACGCGCACGGACAACCCCTTCCGCGACATCCCGCTCATGGTGGCCTCTATGGACAAGCTCGCCCGCGACGAGCGGTTGCAGGCAATGCTTCGCGAGGTGAGCTGGGACCTCGTGGTGGTGGACGAGGCGCACAAGATGGCCGCGCACGTGAACGGCCGCAAGGTGGACTACACGCACCGTTACCGCCTGGGCCAGCTGCTCAGCTCCACGACGCGCAACCTCCTGCTCATGACCGCCACGCCGCACAACGGCAAGGAGGCCGACTTCCAGGAGTTCATGAAGCTTCTCGACCCCGACCGCTTCGAGGGCGGGGCGCGCTCCGGTCTCGCCCGCGACCTCGGCGGCCTTATGCGGCGCCTGCAGAAGGAGGAGCTTCTGTCCTTCGAGGGCAAGCCGCTCTTCCCGATACGCGAGGCGCGCACGGCCGCCTATACGCTCACGCCCGCCGAGCAGGCGCTCTACGAGCACGTGAGCGACTACGTGCGCGAGGGCTTCAACCGCGCCGAGGCCATCGTGCGCGCCGACCGCAAGAACGCCGTGGGCTTCGCGCTCACGTCGCTGCAACGTAGGCTCGCGTCCTCGCCCATGGCGGCGTGGCGCTCGCTCGGGCGGCGACGCAAGCGGCTGGAGGAGCTGGCACAGGAGGTGCGCGAACACGGCACTTACACCGCCCACGGCCGAGGCCACGGGTAGGGCTCGCCCGACTGGGACGAGTGGGACGCCGACGACCTGGAGGACTTCGAGGACACGGACACCGTGATGCTCGACGACGCCACGGCGTCGGAAACCCTCGACGAGCTGGAGGCCGAGATCGCCGAGCTCAAGGCGTTGGAGGCCGAGGCGGCCGACGTGCTGCACGCGGGCGAGGACCGCAAGTGGCGCGAGCTCCTGCGCCTGCTTGAGAGCCCGCAGATGCGCGACGCGGAGGGCCGTCGCGAGAAACTCCTCGTGTTCACCGAGTACACCGACACGCTTGAGTACCTTGAGGGCAAGCTCGCGAGCTACCTCGGCTCGGCCGAGCGGCTGCGCGCCATACGCGGTGGCATGAACCGCGACGAGCGGCGGCGCGTGGAGGCCGACTTCAAGCAGGACCCCAAGGTGAGCGTGCTCGTGGCCACCGACGCCGCCGGCGAGGGCATCAACCTGCAGGTGGCGCACATCCTCATCAACTACGACCTGCCGTGGAACCCCAACCGCATCGAGCAGCGCTTCGGGCGCATCCACCGCATCGGCCAGCGGCACACCTGCTACATGTACAACCTCGTGGCCGACGGCACGCGCGAGGGCGACGTGTGGCACCGGCTCTTCGACAAGCTGGAGCAGGAGAGCGCCACGCTCAACGGGCGCGTGTTCGACGTGCTGGGCCAGGTGACCTACGACGACAAGTCGCTCGGCGACCTGCTGCTCGAATCCATCCGCGAGGACCAGACGCCCGCGCGGCAGGCCTACCTCGACACCGTGATCGACAGCTCGCTCGACACCGAGAGCCTGCGGCGCATCATGGCGCGCGACGTGCTGGCCACCGACTCGCTTGACGTGGAGGACGTGCGGCGCGTGCGGGCCGACATCGAGCGCGCCAACGCCGCGCGCCTGCAGCCCCACTACATCCAGAGCTTCTTCGCGCGAGCGATTGAGGACTTGGGCGGGCATTTGGCCTCGAACCGCGATGGGACGTGGCGCATCCGCCGGGTGCCGCTCGCGCTGCGCGTGAGTTCGGCCACCGGGGCGCGCCGGCCGCTTTCGGACGGCTACGCCTCGCTCGCCTTTGACAAGGACGACGTGGCCGACCCGGGAAGGACCGACCTCGTGGCCGTGGGGCACCCGCTATTGGACGCTGCCGTTGAGGAGACGCTCGCCAAGCACGCGGGCGCGCTGGACCATGGCACCGTGCTCGTGGACGACGGCAACCGCACGCTGGGGCCGCGCCTCATGCTCGCGTACTCGCTCTCGCTCGCCGACGGAGGCGGCCAGGAGGTGGAGCGGCGCATCTACTACGTTGAGGTGGAGCAGGGTCACGAGCCCGCGACCTTCGGACAGGCACCCTACATCGACTACCGCGCGCCCAACGAGGACGAGGCTGCGGCCATAGATCGCGGCGTGGCCGACCCTCTCGCGATTCCTACCGACGCAGAGGAGCGGGCGGAGGCGCTGCTCATGGCTGGTCCCGTGGCCGAGGACGTGCGCAGGCTCGGGGCTGAGCGCCAGGAGCGCGTGGACCGCGTGGCCGACGCCGTGCGGCAGCGGCTCAACCATGCCATCGCCTCCGCGAGCACCGATGCCGAGCGCTGGGCCGAGAAGGCCCGCCGGGGCGACGAAGGGGCGCGCCTCACCGCGTCGAACCGCCGGCGCGACCTGGAGCAGCTCAAGATGCGCCGCGAGGTGCGGCTACGCGAGCTGGAGGGCCAGCGCGTCGTGCGGCCCAAGCCCCTGCGCCTGGTGGAGGCGGCGATTGTGTTCCCCTCGCGGATGCTCCGGCAGGCGCCGGAGGCCGCCAAGGACGCCTTCGAAGCACGCAAGGCAAGCGAGCAGCGCGGCATGGACGCCGTGATGCTCATCGAGCACTCTCTCGGGCACGATCCCACCGACGTCTCGCGCCAGAACGTGGGCTGGGACGTGGAGTCGCGTGTGCCCCACGCCGACGGCACCGAGGACATCCTCTTCATCGAGAGCAAGGGCGTGCGCGAGGACGCGGACACCGTGACGTTTTCCGCCAATGAGGTGTTGAAGGCAGCCGGCAACCGCGCGAGCTTCGTACTCGCCGTGACGCGACCGCACGGCTCCGGCTCCACGACCACCTACTACCACGACGCCATCCGCAACGACTACAACCAGGCGCTCGACTCCTACCCCTTCAAGCTCAGCGAGCTTGGGCGGCGGGCCGCGAGCACCGAGACCTACGACATCGAGGGAAGCACATGCACGCGAAGAAGCTGATAGAGACCTCCATCCCGCTGGACGAGATCAACGCGCAGGCCGTGAGGGAGAAGTCCATCCGCAAGGGGCATCCCTCGACGCTGCACCTGTGGTGGGCGCGGCGGCCGCTCGCGGCGGCGCGCTGCGTCATCTTCGCGAGCATGGTAGACGACCCCAGCGAGCACCCCGAGCTCTTCCCTACGCAGGAGGAGCAGGACAAGGAGCGCGACAGGCTCTTCGGTATCATCAAGCGGCTCGCCGACTGGGACAACATCGGCAACGAACGGCTCTACGAAGAAGCCCACGCCGAGATGGTGAAGTACGCCCCCGACGGGAAACTGCCCGAGTTCCTCGATCCCTTCGCGGGGGGTGGTGCACTACCGCTCGAGGCTCAGCGCTTAGGGCTTAAAGCACACGCGGCCGACCTCAACCCGATTCCTGTGACCATCAACCGGGCCATGATCGACATCCCGGCCCGGTTCTGCGGGCAGGACCCCGTGAACCCCGAGGCCCGTAGGAGCGGCCTTAAGGGCACCTACCCGCGCGCCACGGGCCTCGCCTCCGACGTGGAGTACTACGCAAACGTCATGCGCGAGCGCGCCAAAGAGCGCATCGGCCATAACTACCCCGACGTTGAGGTGACGAAGGGAAACGTGACCAGAAAGGCCACGCCCATCGCCTACATCTGGGCGCGCACAGTGACATGCCCCAACCCCGCCTGCCGCCATGAGACGCCGCTCGTGAAGTCTTTCTGGTTGTCAAAGAAGAAGGCTCATCTTGCTTATGTAGAACCGATTGCCAGCGATGGTCAAATGCGCTATGAGGTGCACTTTGAGGGCGATGGCAGTCCTGCTGATTTCGAGCACGTCCATGGCAGCACCGTTGATCGCCATGGGGCAATATGCCTACACTGCGGTTCTCCTATCTCGCTTGATTACATTCGTGCCGAGAGCCGTGAACATGGTCTCGGTAGCCACCTTATGGCCATCGTGAGCGAGAGCCCTTTCGGAAAAGGAAGATGGTATTCAAGCCCCAGCGAATCGGACTTACTGGCTGCTCAGGTTCACAGACCATCAAATGTTCCTGCTGGCAGGTTGGCAAAGAAATACACAGGCGGCTCATGTGTCACCTACGGCTTTGACACCTTTGACAAGCTCTTCACCAATCGCCAGCTGACAGCACTCACCACTCTTTCAGACATCGTCGCTGACATCCGGCCGACTATCGAGTTGGATGCCGGCACTGCGGGCATGGCCGATGACCATATCGGGCTTAAGGATGGTGGCTCTGGTGCTAAGGCGTATGCTGAGGCGGTTTCGGTTTACCTCGCCTTCATGGTGGACAAGGAGTCTGACTACTGCTCCTCGATTTGCATCTGGCACACCACTAGAGAAACGATGGCAAACACCATGAGGCGTCAAGCAATTCCGATGACATGGGACTATGCCGAAGTTAATCCGCTATCTATATCGTCGGGCTCTTTTCATAGCATGATAGGTCAGATAGCCGAAGCTATAAAGACATTGCCAGCTCTACCCGCAAGTGACGCCATCCAGCGTGACGCCACAAAGACAGAGGGGCTTTCCAACCTGCTCGTGTCTACGGACCCGCCCTACTACGACAATATCGACTACTCCGACTTGTCGGACTACTTCTACGTATGGATGCGCCGCAGCCTGAAGGACGTATGGCCTGAAACTTTCGGGACAATGCTTACGCCGAAATCTGAGGAACTCGTGGCTGTCGCATGGCGCTTCGATGGCGGTGCTGAGGAGGCAAAAACCTTCTTTGAGAATGGTATGCGTGAGACCTTCACTCGACTGACCAAAGCCATGTCGGATGATTATCCCATGACCGTCTACTACGCATACAAGCAGTCAGAAAGCACTGATGACGGCCGTACCTCCTCTGGCTGGGAAACGATGCTTCAAGCCCTGATGGATGCTGGACTACAGATCACGGGCACTTGGCCGATGAGGACTGAGCTGACAACCGCGTTGAAGGGTAAAGTCAACGCCCTCGCTTCGTCTATCGTACTTGTGTGTAGACGCCGCACAGATGAAGCACCGGTTATCGACCGTCCGGGTTTTCTCCGCGCGCTGCGGCGCGGCCTGCGCAACGGCCTCGCGGACTTGCAGCAGGGCTCCATCGCGCCTGTTGACCTGGCCCAGGCGGCCATCGGGCCGGGCATGGCGGCGTTCTCGAGGTACGCGCAGGTCATCGAGGCCGACGGGCGGCCCATGAGCGTGCACACGGCGCTCGGCATCATCAATGAGCAGCTCGACGCCCTCATGGGCGAGAGCGGCGAGGACCTGGACGGCGAGACGCGCTTCTGCCTTTCGTGGTACGCGCAGTATGGCTTCGACAAGGGGCCCTTCGGCGACGCCGAGACGCTGCGCAACGCGCGCGGGGCGTCGCTTGCGGCCCTCACCGACGCGGGCGTGCTGGAGAGCGGCAGCGGCAAGGTGCGGCTCGTGCGGCCCACCGAGGTTGCCGACATCAAGCAGGCGCGGCTTGCCCCCTCGTGCTGGAGCGACCTCATGGCCGAGGTGGGGGCGCTAGAGTCTCGCGACGGCGTGGGCGGGGCCGCTAAGGTGGTGGCCGGCTTCGACGACGCGCGGGCCGAGCGCACCAAGTCGCTCGCGTATCTGCTCTTCCAGACGGCGGAGCGCGGCGGGCGCGGCGAGGACGCCCAGCTGTTCAACGACCTCGTGACCTCGTGGGGCGATGTCACCGAGCGGGCCGAGGCGCTGCGGCGCGAGGCGCCCGTGCAGCAGACGCTCGACCTGGGGCTCTAGTACTTTAGGCAGGAGGCTGACATGGCAATCGGGATGGACAACAACGCGCTCGTCGGGAGCGCCTTCGATGCGATGCGCCCCACGCTGGGCGCCTTCATCATGCGCGAGATGATCCGCAACTACCACGACGGGTGGTGGGACGAGGGCGTGCTCGGGCACCTCTACGACGACCAGCACCGCGACGTGGCGAACGTGGGGACATCCGACACCGAGCGCATCGACTCGCTCGACATCCTGCTCATGCTGCGCCTGGTGGTGCAGTCGTGGAAGGACGTGTTTCGCCCCGTAATGGACCGCCGGAGCCAGACCTGGGTGCGCGAGCTCATCGACACGCGCAACGCCTGGGCGCACCGCACGGGCGACGGATTCACCGACGACGACACGGCACGGGCCCTCGACACGATGGCGCGCTTCATGGACCAGATTGACCCCGAGACGGCCGTGGCCATCCGCGACCTGCGCCGCGAGCTCATGACGCCCGTGGAGGCAGTGCCCGCTCCGGAGCCGCGGGAAACCACGTGGAGCGCCATGGCACCGAACACGAAACCGCACACCGGTACCGGGGCCCTGCGCCCCTGGAGGAGCGTGGTGGCACCCAAGGCCGACGTTGCGCGCGGGCAGTTCAAGACCGCCGAGTTCGCCATCGACCTGGCCAACGTGGCCAAGGGCGAGGCGCGCTTCGAGTACCAGGACCCCAAGGAGTTCTTCTCGCGCACCTACATCACGCAGGGCATGAGGTCGCTCCTTATGAGCGCGCTCAAGCGCGTGTCGGTAACTGACGACGATGACGGCGACCCCGTGGTGGAGCTCAAGACGGCCTTCGGCGGTGGCAAGACGCACAGCATGCTGGCCGTGTACCACCTGATGCGCACCTCCAAGATCGCGCGCGAGCTGCCGGGCGTGGCCGAGGTAATGGACGAGGCGCGGGTGCCGAGCCTGCCCGACAAGGTGTACGTGGCCACGCTCGTGGGCACCGACCTCGACCCCTCGTCCTCGAAGAACCCGCCGTTTTTGCAGGGCAAAGTGAACACGCTCTGGGGCGAGATGGCCTACCAGCTATGCCTGCAGAAGGGCGACCCCGCGCCCTACGCCATCGTGCGCTCAGCCGACTCCAAGGGCGTGGCACCCGGCGCGGACGCGCTCAAGCGGCTCTTCGACGCAATAGGGCCCTGCGTCATCCTCATCGACGAGTTCGTGGCCTACGCTCGCAACCTCTACCACAACGATGGCAAATACCTGCCGGCCGGCACCTTCGAAAACGTGCTCTCGTTCATGCAGCAGCTGACCGAGGCCGTGAAGCGCACCGAGAACTGCATGCTCATCGCCTCCCTGCCCGAGAGCGAGCGCGAGCTGGGCGGAGAGGGCGGCAAGGTGGCGCTCGAGCGCGTGGAGCAGATCTTCGGGCGCGTGAACTCCATCTGGCGCGCCGCCACCAACGAGGAGGGCTTCGAGATCGTGAAGAAACGCCTCTACCAAGGCTACGACGAGACGCTGGTCGAGCCCGTGGTAGACGCCTACATGGCCTACTACGCGGCCGACCCCGACAAGTTCCCCGTGGAGTGCCGCGACGGTGCGTACCGCGAGAGGATGCTGAGGTGCTACCCCATCCACCCGCAGGTGTTCGATAGGCTCTACAGCGACTGGAGCACGCTCCCCAACTTCCAGCGCACGCGCGGCGTGCTGCGCCTGATGGCGACCGTAATCCACGAACTGTGGGAGGCCAACGACGCCGACCCACTCATCATGCCGGGCTCCATCGACTTCTCGGATGCGCGGGTGCGCGAGGAGATACTGCAGTACCTCGACCCCGCCTGGAACGCCGTGGTGGACACCGACGTGGACGGCGAGCAGTCGATACCGGGGGCCATCGACCGCGGCAGCGGGCGGTTCTCGGGCCCGAAGGCGGCGCGGCGCATGGCGCGGGCGATATTCCTGGGCAGCGCCCCCACCTCGCGCGGCGAGAGCCTGCGGGGGCTCGACACCTCCGACGTGCGGCTGGGCGCGGCCGTGCCCGGCACGCAGGTGACCATCTACGACGACGCGTTGGCCAAGATGCGCGACGAGCTGAGCTACCTCTACACCACCGGCACGCGATACTGGTACGACACGCACCCCACTCTGGAGAAGATGGCGCGCGACCGCGCGAGCAGGCAGGACGTGGCCGCCATCGACGCGCGCGTGGTGGAAATCGTGCGCGCAGCCGAGAGACGGGCCGCGAGCGGGTTCCACTCCGTGAACGTGTGCCCGGCCGACGGCTCCGAGGTGCCCGACGAGCCCTCGCTCGCGCTCGTGGTGGTGCCGCCCTCGAGGCCCCACAACGCGCCGCGCGACCTGGGGCGCTCCGCCGCTGTGGCATGGGCGGCGGACTGCCTGAACACGCGCGGGGCCAGCATGCGCGTGAAACGCAACATGCTGCTCTTCGTGGCGGCCGACCCCACGGGGCTCTCCGAAGCTCGCGACGCCGTGCGCCGCGAGCTTGCCTGGAGGAGCATCGACGACGACGCGGACGCGCTGGAGCTGACGCGCCACGCCCGCGACGACGCGAAGGCCAAGCTCTCGAGCGCCACGCAGCGAGCGTCGCGGCTCGTGCTGGGGGCCTACAAGCACCTCGTGTTCCCGCTGCAGGACGCCGGCGACGCCTCGCGGCTGGAGTGGGACGTGGCGGCCATCCCCGGCAGCGACGCCGTGTCGAAGCGCTCCTACGAGCGCGCCAAGGCCGACGAGCTGGTGGCCGAGGTGTACTCGCCGTTCCTCTTGCAGCGCGACCTGGAGTCGCTGCTCCTGGCCGGACGCGACAGCATCGCCGCCTCCGAGCTATGGGATGACTTCTGCCGCTACTGCTACCTGCGGCGGCTGCGCGACGAGGGCGTGCTGGCCGAGGCCATCGCGCAGGGGGCGGCGAGCAAGGACTACTTCGCCTACGCCGACGGGCAGGACGGCGACGAGCGCTTCTTGGGGCTGCGCATGGGTATGCGGCCGGCGGTGGACCTGCACTCGGGGCTCGTGGTGGCGCGCGAGGCGGCGCTCGCGCAGCTGGCGTTCGACCGGGAGCGGGAGGAGCGGAAGCCCGGGGCGGACGTGCCCGGCTCGTCCCCAGAGCCGGGCAGCCGGCAGCCGGGCAACAGGCCCGATGCGGAACCGGGCGGGAAGCCCGGTGGCGAGCCCGAGACGCCATCCGAGCCGCCGAAGCCCGTGATGCACGACGTGGAGCTGGAAGCCGCTCTCGACCAGTGGTCGGCGGGCTCGGACGTGGGGACCATCGTGGAAGAGATCCTGCAGCGGCTCTACGACCTGCGCGGCTCGAGCGCGCACCTCACACTCTCGGCCGAGGTAAGCGTACCCGGCGGCATCGACGACACGACGCTCAGGACCATCACTGAGAACGCGAACACGCTCGGGGTGACGATCAGAGTGAGGTAGGTCTTCGGTAGGAGCTGGTACTAGGAAGGTACGATAGGTTGAAAGCTGTCCGTCTCTACATTGAAGACTTCAGACAATTCAATGACTGCGAGATTGTCGTTGGCAATAAGTTGACTGCTATTGCCGGCAACAACGGTACTGGGAAGTCAACGATACTCGGCTTATTGGCTAACTCATCCGAGCTACGTGGGCACAAGACGTATATCGGTAAAGCGTTTCGCGGGGAATTTGCCGAACTGTTCTCTGGGTCACCCGATTACGATCCCACAGGTAGAAAGATACGTCTCGACTACCGCGAACATGGTAACAATAAATCAGTAGTATTCAGGACGGCTTGGCAAAACAAGGGAACCAGGTTTCGCGTTATCCCGAAAAGACAGTTGTCCGACGGGAAGACAACGGAGTCAAAACTTGAATCCCCGGTCATCTATCTTGGCTTGTCACGGCTGTACCCATTTGGAGAGGTGGCAGAAGGTGCATTGAAGCGCCACACTCAGCACTGGGACAACGATGACGACCGTGATTGGTTCATAGATAAGTACAAAGGAATCCTCAGCATTCGTTCGACATCCATTGAGTCTGTAAGTAGCTTTGACATTGCCCATTCGAGGAAACACGGAACTGGCGTGCAGACTGGAAGCTATGGTCCTGCCGCCAATTCTGCCGGTCAGGATAACCTTGGGCAGATACTCATGGCTGTTCTTTCTTTCAAGAAACTAAAACACGAACTTGGCGATGAGTGGGATGGTGGGTTGCTTCTTATTGACGAGGTTGATGCCACTTTGCATCCTGCTGCCCAGCGCCGTCTTATTGACTTGCTGCTGAAAGAATCAGGCAAATACGGCTTTCAAGTCATATTCACCACCCACAGCACCGTTGTACTTGAATACCTTGTCGACAAGACTGGACACTTTGCCCAGAGTGGACCAAACGACGTCGAGATTGCTTACCTCACCGATGCAAACAGGAAGCTAGAGGTAAAAAGAAACCCCTCGTGGCATACGATGACTAACGACTTGTTTGTCAGGGGGCCTGGTGGGTCTGCTCCAAGAGTTGGCGTCTTCTCCGAAGACGCTGAGGCAAGATGGCTCATGCGGGAACTCATCGAGACTCTGGCTCCCACGCTAATGCCGCATGTTGACTTCATTGAAGCGAGCTTTGGTTGCAAAACGCTGATACAACTATATGAGCATGACTACCCCTACATGAAGGATCGAATCATCGTCTTCGATGGGGATGTTACAGACGACCAGTTTGGAAAGATTCCGAAGCATTACCTCAAAGAAGCCAACAACGTTGTGAGGTTGCCTGGGACCGTTCGACCAGAGCAAATAATCTGGGACTTTTTAAGCAGCGCCGATGAGTCAGATCCTGTGTGGGAAAGCCTCGGACGTTACGACTATACCTACAGGTCGATCACCGAGAATGGTCCATTGACCAGCGTTTACGCTCAATACAGCCCCGACAGGAACAAGTACAAGGAATGGCTCAAGGATTGCGAAGATGACTTCAGCCGCGCTGGTGTAGTCAAGTGTTGGGTCGCCGCGAATCCTGATCCTGCATGGGGCTTCGTTGAGGCTTTTACAATTGCCTACAACAGCGTTGCCCGAAGAACATCAGCTGACCCTGTGGACACGGCTAAACGACCTGTCAACCCCTAATTATAACGCGATAGTATCTTTTTCGGAAGGAGGTGCTATTATGCCAATCACTTATACGCCATTGCGATTCCCCGGAGGCAAATCCAAGATTTACCCTTTCATCATTTCGCTGATTGAAGCTAACGACCTGCGCGGATGCACCTATGCAGAAGCCTTCTGCGGTGGTGCGGGATTGGCAATGAAGCTCCTCCTTCGAGACGACGTCTCGAAAGTTGTACTGAATGATTATGACCCTGCCGTCTATAGTATTTGGGATGCTGTTGTTAACCATTCTGACGAGTTATGCGACTACATTGAGACAGTCCCGCTGGATATGAATCAATGGTATGCCTGCCGAGACATCTATCGGTCAGCAAGCAGCCCCTCATTTGCATTAGGGAAGGCAGCCTTTTATCTCAATCGCACTAATCGCTCCGGAATACTCACTGGCGGTGTAATCGGCGGAAAAGCGCAAACTGGCGCTTACAAGATTGATGCAAGATTCAACAGAGCCACACTTTGTAGAAAGGTTCGGGCTATTGCTGCTCGGGCGGCAGACATTACGCTCTGCAATCTTGACGCTCTTGTCTTTATGAAAGAAATCGCGCCTGCCATGGAAAACAACTCTCTGCTCTATCTTGACCCACCATATGTCAAGAAGGGACCAGGGTTGTATGAGAACAGCTTCACCGATAATGATCATAGGGTCTTGGCCAAGAGCATGCGGTCTTATGGTGGCAAATGGATGGTTACCTATGACACGGATGCACTTGTGAACGAACTGTATGCTCCGAGTGATGACTGGGGTATTACGGTTGGTGAAATCGAGGTTACCTATAGCGCTTCAAGTACTCGCAACGTAGCTACCGAACGACTTGTGCTTAGCCCTGGTATGAAAATGCCAGAGGGATGAACGCCACCATTAACGTCCACTTTGTGACGTCCCTTTAGCCTGAAGGCATCAGGTTAGGGCCGTCCTCATTTGTCGGCCCATGGACAAAAGGCCAGCTTATAGCGGGTAATATTGATGGCGGAGAGAGGTGCGCCAGGCGCAGAGAGTGACGTACAGTGGGGTACCGTCAAGTTTCTTGCGCACTTTCTGACAGGTGGGTGGCCCGCCGTCCGGTACGGCTACTCGTCTAGCAGCGACACGTCCAGGTAGCGGCGCGACCCCCACTCGCTCTCGGCGACGTACTCGGGCCTGGCGGTCGCCAGCATGAGCGCGCTCCTCCCGTCGGGGAAGGTGTCGACCACCCTCGTGCGCCGCCTGATTTCGCGGTTGATGCGCTCGATGGCGTTGTTGGTGCGGATGCGACGCCAGTGCTCCTGCGGGAATCCCGCGTGCGCGAGCGTCTCCGCGTAGCCCTCGCGCACCACCTTCGCGGCCTCCCTCAGCCCCATCCGCCCCAGCTCGTCCGCCACCGCCAGCGCCTTGGCCTCCGAGGCCTCGCGGGACCCCGTCGCATGGATGGCCCTCAGCATCGCGGCGACCTTCGCGCGCCTCGACTTCGGGACCTTCGACAGGGCATTGCGGTAGAAGTGGACTGTGCACCTCTGGTACGCGGCTTCCGGGAACACCTCCGCGATCGACCCGACCATGCCGGCGGCCTTGTCCCCGACGAACATCCGGACGCCCCTGAGGCCCCGCGACCCGGGCCAGGAGAGGAAATCGCGCCAGCACTCGGACGACTCGGCGAGGCCCTCGGCGGCGCCTATCACCTCCCCGTACCCGTCGTCGTCCGCCCCGATGGCCACCATGACGGCCACGTTCTCGTAGGAGCCTCCCCAGCTGCGCTTCAGGCAGGTGCCGTCCACGCAGACGTAGGGGTATGCGCGCTCGAGGGGCCGGCTGCGCCACGCCTCCACCGCCTCGAAGGCCTTCTCGTTGAGGTTGGAGACGGTGGACGCGGACACGCTGGAACCCCAGAGGGCCTCGCCCGCGTCCTCGATCCTGCGCGTCGAGACGCCCGCCAGGTACATCTCGATCATCGCCTCCTCGACGGAGGTCTCGCGCCTGCGGTAGCGCTCGATGATCGCGGTGGTGAACCTCACGCCCTTCAGCTTGGGCATGTGGAGGGTCACCTCGCCCGAGGTCGTGGCGAGCCTGCGGTCGTAGTGGCCCGCCCGGTAGGCCTCGCGGCCGGCGGTGCGCTCGTACCGCTCCGCGCCGACCAGGTCGTCGGCCTCCTCCTCGAGCAGTGCGTCCGGCGTGTCCTCGACCGTCTGGTGGACCAGCTCCCTCAGGTCCCCCTTCAGGCTCCCCTCGTTCAGTGTTACGATTGGCTCGGGCATGGCTTTCCTCCTGTATGCTTCTTGTCTCGACAACTCGAATCATACCGTGACGAGCCATGCCCTCCTTGCTACCTGGGCACTATGCTGCTGTCAAAGTGCACAAAGAATTGTACGTTGCCTAGCTACCAGCGATAGCCGTGAGCTTATTACCGATAACGACCTCGCAGTTCTCGAACTGACAGAAGTCCTCAATGGATAGACGAATGGCCTTCAACCTCTCTTTGCCTCTCTACGTCCAAACCTCATCGATTATCAAAGCAACGAGTTCCGATTGCCTCACCAATGCGGAGCGATCGACAGCAAGTGTACCGTGTGCCCATTTTGCAAATAGGGCCTCGAAGTTGAACTTGCCATCAATCCACTCGGAGGCAAGTACCATGTTGTTGCGCCCAGCTGTATCTACCTTCGCAGAAATCGCAGGCTTGGCCACGCCCTTCAAAAAGTTGGTGAGCGCCTTGTCCCCGTAATCCTCGCCTTTAGATTCAAAGTACTCGCGAGCAACAGTCTCCATTAACAGTCGTAGTGAAAAGGCCAATATTGGGAGCAAATGGACAAGTTCGCCGGAGTGCTTGAGATACTGCTCATCAATCCAATCTATTCCCCGGTATAAATCGTTCGACCTGCAGCCTTTTGGTCGAAGTGCATGACCGAACATCTTCTTTTCATGACTGTGGCTCACCGGCTTCCTACGAGTCGCACCACTTGTACCCGCTGTATCAGTTTGCTCCTCGCCGGCCACGCTCTCATCTGGGGCATCTCTAGCCTGCTGATACTCAGGCGCTCCCGCAGTCGCTTGCATACGAGTCGCGTGTTGGAAATCAAGTGATGTGGCATCGACAGGTACGCCTGCACTAGTGTGAGCTCTTTCGGTCCCCGGAATAACAACATTGCAACCACTTCCTCCTAAGCTGCCCTCTCCCTCATATTCATCCGGCGTGCCAAGCGAGAGTCGTACCTGTCTTGCACCATCAGGCTCAATGCGTTCCGCAGCTTCTTCGACAAGTCGCATACGCGCCCGCTTGTCGTAGATTGCTCCAACGCCTTTGTCTTTCAGCGTCGAGAGTACGTCAAGCAAGAGATCATCATGACCGCCGCGATAGCGTGCATCGCTAGCTGCCACATCGATGCTTAACATCTCACGAACCTCAGGCGTGGTAATCAATCTACCAAGGTTAGTAGGCGGAATAACAGCAGCAGCTATGAATAAGTCTCCTTGACCATAGTCTCTTTGCAGGTGCTTAACAAAGGAAAGCGCACGTGCGGTTTGTGGGTTAGCCTCCTCGTTGAAGCGTGTCGTTTGGGTTGAGTTCCACTTCACCGTACCGATGCCATTGTTCTCGCCGCCGTGACGTAGCAGAAGGAGCCTACGAATCTCCTGTTCGTCATCACATACGCAGCACTCAATGCAGCGGTGAGCTTGCATCGCCGGCGCCAGCTCCTCAAACTGGGGAGCCAGTTTGCGAAAGTCTTCGGGTATTCGTGCGCTGTTCAAAGAAAGCTTTATGGCAGTTACCCGGCGATTTCCCTCACGAACGAGATAGGTCCTTGTCCCCTCTTTCGGACTGACAACGAGCAGTTCGGAGGCATTAAGGCCATGTTCGGCAATATCGCGAGCGAGGTTCAATATCTTGTTGCCATTCCCAAGTCTTTGATCAACAAGAATCGAATATATCGCATCATCCTCAGTGGACACCGCCTCAAAGCGGGGGTTCTCCTCGTCAATAACGAGGTCCACGACGTCTATCGCTCTGCGCACATTCATAGTTCAGCAACCCATCCTTCGTCTACCGGTACCCTCAAGTTTCTTTCACACTTTCCGACAGGTGGGCGGCTCGCCGTCCGATACGAATATACGTCTAGCAGCAATGCTTTCAGGTGGCTCCGCGACCCCCGCTCGCTCTCTGTGACGTGCTCGGGACTGACAGTCACCAGCATGAGCGCACTCGCCCTGTCGGGGAAGGTGCCGATCACTCTCATTCACCTCTTGATTTCGCGTCCGGGTCACTTGATTGCATCGTTGTTACAGATTCGGCGCCAGTTCTTACGGGGTAGGCGTTCAACGTGTCCCCCATAGACTGACGAACCTGCTCCCCGCACTCCTTCAGGTATTGCTTACCCGACACTACGACAGGCACGAGCATATTCCCCTTCTGCATATCTCTTGCCGCGATAACTCGAATCATACCGCGATGTTCACGCCCACCTTGTCGCCTGCACACCTTCCCTCTGTTAAAGTATGCAAGGAATTGTACGTTATCGGACTATCACCTTTGTCAGCCCTGTCGGAAGCTGCCGAAAGGCTGACTCCGGATTGTCCTCTACCCCATTACAATCTGATTTGGCTTCTCCCCACTCCTGCAGGCTTACGGCTCTCGGTCAGCATGTCGCTTATCCTATTTATCTGGGACATGTCCAGCGTCTTACTTCCCACCTCTCAAGCAGTGAATGGGCCCTGCCATTTGGACGCGACAACATCAATGAATCTTGGGGCGCCCTCTCCGCAATTCTGTGGAAGTACTTCATGCCTACGGGCGGAAGAAACCCCGGATACTTCGGAAGTTCGGCGAAAACATGTTCAACCATGAGCGGCCGTTCTAGATTTTCGTCGATTGCAAGCGGACGTTCGAGCGGAGTCAATAGTCTGAAGAGAGATACTAGTGGGAGACCGTGTCTACCTCTGAGTCCGCTTCCCCGACAGATATTACTGATGTGGCTGTCGCCTTTGAGACACCGGTTTGACTATTCTTGAGGCTTCGGTAGTTTGTGTGACAAGGGGCTAGCCTAGGCAGCAACGCTCTTCGCTCCCTTCACGCCCTTCTTCCTCGCCTTCACCGGGCGACCCGGGAGCTGGGGCTGGCAGTCGCCGCACCTGAGCATGAGCAGGGCCACGAGGTTGTCGGTGTTGCGGAAGCCGTAGCCCATCCTCACCGTCACCTTGATCTTGTTGTTGATGGCCTCTACGCGCCCGTTGCTGATGCCGAGCTCGACTGCGGCGATGATGTCGTCGCGCCGGCGGCGCACCTTCTTCTCCACGGCGACGACCTTGGCGATCTTGCAGTAGGCGGCCCTGTGCATCCAGTCGTCGAGCAGCTCGGCGGCCTCGGAGCCGTCGGCTGCCCGGAAGACGGCCCGCAGGTCCTCCTTGAGCTCCCAGGCCCTGACCAGCCGCGAGCCGGCCCTCTTCTTGAGCGCCTCGAGCCTCGCCCTCTGGCCGTCGGTGAGGTCCTCGGGGCTCTTCACGAGCGCGTAGCGGCTGCCCTTGATGGAGGCCGCCTCCTCCTCGAGCGCCCTGACCTCCTCGGGCGGCAGCTCGCCTTTGGCAGGCCTGCCGCGCTTGCCCTCGGGCCTGGGCCTGGCGGCCCTGGCGGCGGCCCTGGCGGCGTTCCACTCCTCGCAGCGCACGGCGTCGAGCGCGTCGTTCATCCACTGGACCACGTGGAAGGGGTCCATGACCCACCTCGCGTTGGGGCAGCGGCGCTTGACCAGCTGCCTTATCCACCTCGCGCCGTCGGCGGTCACCACCTCTATGGCGCGCCTCTGCTCGCGCGTGAGCTCGTCGAGGAACAGGTTG
>NZ_JAZGJQ010000012.1:0-68364 GCF_036408855.1 Olsenella absiana | reverse complement strand
CCCAGGGCCCTCCGGAAGGCCGAATTGCACGCCTTGCCGCAACGCTTCCGCCGCATTCTGCAGGACTTGATGCAAACGTTGCGCTTCGGAATGCAGTGTTGCGCTTACAAATTCAATCCACCGCCGAATGTGGAGAAGCTGGGAGGGTGGCATTCAGCCAGGTTTCTCGTTGCTTTTGTCGGCGAGCTCCCGTATAGTGGTTCAGGCGTTGCGCAGGCGACGCACATAATCGGGCGTTTAGCTCAGGGGGAGAGCGCTTCCCTGACACGGAAGAGGTCAGAAGTTCAAATCTTCTAACGCCCACCATAAATTCGCAGGCCAGAGGGTATTTCCTCTGGCCTGTTTTCGTATCTATCGTCCGGGTGGAACGAACCTGGTACGAATCGTCCCGCGCTTTGAATCGTCCGGGACCCCTGATGTGTCGCGCGTATCCACGGCGCTCTTCCGGTTGTGTCCGGTCCCTCCGCCTGCCTGCTGCAGCCGTCCCATGTTGCTGTGCCCTCATACTTTGGGATGACGCGCGTTGCTTTCATGCCGTCGAAAATCACCTAGAAGCTGAACGCCTATAGCCTGCAGGCAGAATCAGCCGAGCAGGTGGACTTTCTAGGATTGGAGCGACCATGACAACGCGCCCCACACGCACGCGGTGGCTGCCCGTCGTATCCGGTGCGGTCGCGGCGGTGCTCGCATTTGCCGCCCTGCCCATGACGGCGCTGGCAAACGACGAGCTGAGCCCCGGACCCTACTCGGAGGGCAGCCAGCTGAGCACCGATGCGTACTCCGCCCTTGGCCTCACCGTCTCGGACGATACCGGTGACGCCGGCACCTATGCCCCCTATGGCAACGACGAGAACGTGAGCACCACCCTGCTGAGCGACGACGAGGTCTACATGGCAGCCAACGGCGCCAGAAACAACGTATACACGCTGCGGGGGAAGCTCAACCAGCTCTACGATGCCAATACGTACGCGGAAGGTTTGATTGGCTACACCACGATCTCTGACGACTACGGAGGGATGGGCGGAGCTTATCTGTTCTGGCCTATCAACGAGCTCTACGGTACGAGCGGCGATTCAGGGATAGCCGTGGATATGGTTCAAAAGGGCGTTAGCTACTACTCGCCGCTCAGCGACAACGAGAATGACGTCATCAAGGGGTCTACCAACAACGGATTCAGCGGCAAGTATGCCACCAGCGTCTCGGCAGACCTCGGCAGCGGCTACAAGGACCACGTCGTCGAGCTGCGCGCCTATGGGAGCCAGTACTACACCATGGTCGGCAACCGGCAGCTGAGCGGCGCCTTTGCGGTAAAGGTATTCTCGCTTGACGCAAAGGGGAACCGCACGGAAGTCGCGAGCCTCAGCCCCACGGTCAATGACAGCCAGATCCAGGTGAATGATTACACTGGCGAGCTGGCGTACCTCCGGGCCGGCTACCTGCAGGAGTACGACGCCTACTTCGAAGTGGCCGCCGCGGACGTGGACGCAGACGGCGTGGACGAGGTCTTCTGCTACACGGGCTGCTACAAGGACGAGAACGGCGAGCGCCTGGCCTGCGTCGACATGTGGGACCTGCAGTCCGACAGCTCCTGGAGCCACACCCAGGAGTGGGTGGACTGCGGCCAGGCGTCCTACTACGTCACAGATGATGAGCTTAACCAGATTCGCAACAGCAAGGATGACCCCACCGCTCGAATGCAGCTCATGAAGGCCCCGGTGGTCACCCTTGCCGGCGGCGACCTCGACCGCCGCGGCGGAGAAGAGCTTGCCATCACCGTCTCCGCGCCCACGAACCACGACAACCCGACCGACGCAGCCCGCTGCTACATCTACACCTGGGATGACACCGCAAAGCGACTCTCCGCCGTCGTAAACGACGGCTTGGGCGACGACTATATCCCCCTGAGCACGACCGTCGGGGCAGCCTCCGCCATGGTCTCTGCCAACTGCACCTTCGGAACCTTCAGGACGAGCGACACCGACACGGCCACGGCCCTCATCATTGCCGGCTGGGACTGCGGTGGCAGCTCAAACGCGGAGTATGCCAACTTCGGCTACCGCTACGTGTACTATGACACATCCCAGGACGATTTCGTCGTCTCCGACTACATCCGCAAGGCCCTCGGCAAGGACGCTGCGCACATCACCGAGACCGCCTGCAAGGACGCGAACCAGGGCGGCCGATACCGTCCGACCCTGGCACCCTTCGCCCTGGGCGCCGCACGCTTGAACGGCCTCAACCAGGGTGCCGCCGAGAACGACGACGTTCTCATGGGCGGAGACATCTACTCGTTCAGTCTCTCCGCTGGGGTGAGCCTCGACACTCTCGGCAGCATCAGCCTCACCTCTGACCAGGTGAACTCGAACCGTTACACAAAGGGCAAGGAGCAGGTCTGGATCGGCGACGTGCGCGTGGGCGCCGTGTCGGGCTCCAGCCAGTACGAGGAGAGCTTCCTCGCCGTCACGGGCGTCCACCGCGACGAGGACCTCGGCAAGGATGACGACTACTACTGGATGGACGTCTCGCACTTCTCTGCCAAGTGGTCTGACGGCAAGCTCCGGGGCTACACCACCGGTGAGGAGGGCGTCATAAACGAGAGCGTCCGTGTCCACGGCACGACGCAGTACGGATGCTGGATCAGCCTGTGCCTGCCCAACGTGGACCACGACGGCATGCAGGTGCGCTTCAAGGCGGCGGCCGAGTACTACACTGCGCCGCAGCTGCTCGCGGTGCTCCAGGGGTCCCCGTACTTTCAGGACCTCCAGGACAGCTATGGCTACCTCAGCTACGGCGGCACCGCGTTTGGCTCCGAGTCCAGCAGCGCCTCTGGCTCCGGCTGGTCCATCGAGGGAGAGGCCGGCGTCTTCGGCGAGGCGTCGGGCGGCTTCCTTGGGCGCGTGGAGCTCGAGGGGGAGCTCACGGGCCATGCGGGCTACGAGTACCAGAGCTCCTCGACGCTCTCGTACGGTGTGGACTACGACGCGCACGCGGCCGAAGGCAACAAGGCCGTGGTGTACGCCGTGCCCATCATGTACTACTGGTACGAGGTCAGCGACTCCAGCAGCCCGGAGTGGACGGACGTCGTCATGCCCGTGTTCCTCACGCCGGTCACCTCGGTCGTGAGTCAGGAGACCTGGGACGAGGCGGTCGAGAATTACGACCTCGACGCCAGCGTGAGCAGTGACAGCTCCACGCCGCTCACCTACAAGGTCTCCGACGTCCTCAACAACAGGCAGGGCGACCCCGCCAGCTACGGCGTCGACACCCTGACCAAGACGACCCTGCTGCCTACCGCCAAGCGTGCCTTCACGTACCAGCTTGACGGGAAGGACGCCTGGTCCATAGCCTCGAACGAGGAGGGCGTCGCCACGACGCAGACCATCGCGGCCGAGAACGAGACCGAGAAGACCGTCGACGTGGGTGGTGCCGTTGCTCTGCAGATAGGTGCCGGCTTCGGCATTGGGGAAAACGAGATCGTTACCGGTATGGTGTTCGGGCTGTCGGGTGGCTACACGACGCTGAGGTCCAGCTCCACGGGCTTCTCGTTCACGGGCACCGTGGACAACCTGCCCGAGGCTGCCGAGGGCTACGGCTTCAGCTGGAGGCTTGCGGTGGACCAGAGCTCCTCCGACATGCCCGTCGACGGCACGCGTCCCGCCACCAACCAGTTCTGGATCGTTGGCTACGACGTCACCAACGTGAAGCAGCCCGAAATCCCCATGGTAAGCGGCTTTGCCATGACCGGTGCCAGCTACGATGCCACCACGGGCAAGGATGCGGTCACCCTGTCCTGGAACGATATCCTGACCTCCGACCAGAAGGCGAATGGCTACAAGTACGCGGTCGCCATGTACCCCACGACCGATGATGACCACTACAGCTATGCCTACACGCTGGACGGCTCCGCCACAAGCTACGTCTGGGGTGGCCTCTCCACCAGCAGCAGCTACCGCTTTGCGGTGTTTGTCGTGGACGGCACGGGCAGGCAGGCGAGCCTGCGCTCGCCCATCGTGAGCGTGACCACGCTGCCGACCGGCGACGCGATGGCCGTGAGCGGCATCAACGTCCAGGGCCAGGCCAACACAGGCGACGCGAACGATACGTCCACCAGAAAGGCCACGCGCAGGATGGGGGAGTCCCTCACGCTTGACATGAGCGGCAGCTACTACGACTCCGGCTCCGCCAATCCGGACAAGCAGCCGCTCTTCCGCTGGTATCGCAAGGAGGCCTCCAAGCCCACCTGGCAAGAGATCTCGTCCGGGCCCACCGTCAGCACCCAGGACGACAAGACCTACACGTCCACCTACGCCATCGACGAGGTGACGGCGGAGGACGATGGCACGGTGTATCGCTGCGACGTGAGCTACAACAACATCGTGGTCTCGTCCCAGACGGTCACCCTCGATGTCACGCACACCTACTCGATTGCCGATTCTGCCAGCACGTATTCGGCAACCAGGAAGCGTGTCAACTATCTGAACGCCGGCCTGCTCCGGTTCTTCCGGCCGGTTGCTGCCGAGAACGAGTCCGGCCTCAAGCCGGACGAGGGAGGCACCACGGACAGCGGCAGCGCGACCGGTGACGCTACGACTGGAGGTGCCACGGGCAGCGGCACCGCGACCGACGCCACGACCGATGGCGGGACCAGCGCTTCCGCTGACACGGGCGCTGCCACAGGCTCCGCAAAGGCGGCCTCCGCATCGGGCGCGCCCCAGACGGGCGACGGCTCGCTGGGCACCGGGGCGCTGGCCCTCATCGCCCTGGGCGGAGCTGTGTCCCTGGTTGCTGCGCTGGTGCTCCGTCACCGTTCCGGGGACCGTGGCTAGCGACCTGCGGGGACCTGCGTCGGGTGAGAGGACCCGGCACCCGGGATTTCCACGCTGCGGCAGACGGTGACTCGCTGCCGCAGGCCCCCGTCCGTCCCTTTGGGCGGACGGGGGCCTTGTTCGAGTCGGAGGCCTCGATGCTCAACCACAAGCTGCTACGCGCCGTGCTGCGCAACACCGGCCTTGCCCGCGCCACGTGGGGGTTCCTGGCGACGTTCGTCGCGGCGTCCGCGCTGCTCGCGCTGGTGGACCCAGGCGTGGACGGCTTTGGCGACGCCCTGTGGTGCTGCTTCCAGGCCGTCACGACCATCGGCTACGGGGACATCACCGTCACGAGCGCCGTCGGCCGCATGATCGTGGTGGCGCTCAGCGTGGTGGGGATCCTGTTCGTGGCGGTGCTCACGGCTGCGGTGGTCAGCTACTGCAACGAGCTCATGCTGGCGCGGCGCAACGAGAGCCTGGCCCTGTACCTGGACAAGCTGGAGCACCTGGACCAGCTGTCGCAGGAAGAGCTGGCCGAGCTCTCGCACAGGGTGCGCCGGCTGCGCGGCTCGCGGGGGTAGCGCGCGACGTCGGAAAGCTCGACGGCCTGACGTGCCTCACGGTGCGCGAGGAGGTCTCCAAGACGCACAAGTCAAGGACCGTCCCCATGACCGACAAGTGGCCCTCAAAAGGCGCTTGGAAGGCGAAGTGGACCCCCCGGAGCCCACGTCGCTCGTCTTCGGGTCTCCTGCGCCCTGAGAGGCCGTGGGACCGCTCCTACGCGCACAAGACACTGCGGCTGCTGTACGACATGATGGCGGACGAGCTCAACATACCGAGGGTGCGCGACGTGGCCACGCACTCGTGGCGTGCCACGCTCAACTCCGAGTGGATGGAGCGGGGCGTCCCCGTCGAGAGCAGGCACGAGTTCTTCGGGCACTCCGAGGAGGAGAACCTCAACTCGTACACCGACGCCACGCACACGAGGGCGCTCATCGACATGCTCGACGGGGCGAATCGTATGACAGATAGTGTGCGTAAGTCAGTGATTAAGGGGGATTCCGAGGGACCGCAGGGCATGAGTTTCAGCAGGTAACACGAGGTATCGGGGAGTACCAACAGGGCTTATCCTCAGACGGAAGAGGTTAGAAGTTCAAATCTTCCAACGCCCACCATAAATTCGCAGGTCAGAGGCTATGTCCCCTGGCCTGTTTTCGTGTGGCACACGTAAGGGCGCGCATGGAGCGTACAGAGTGGTGCCGGAAGCCGGCCTTGACTAAACACATCAGAGTTTCAGGCCAGAAAAGCGTAAGGCTGGGGACCCCGGACGTTCCTCTGGACCACCGCTACACCGCGTAGCCCAGCGCCGCGCGGTGCTCCCTCATCGTCCTCCGGACCTCCGTAACCGACGGGCGCATCGTGCAGGTCTTCGAGATCGGCCCGGCGGGATATTCCTCCGCGAGCGCGAGATCCTACGACTCCATCAAGCAGCTGGTGAAGAAGGTCTACATCGACTCGACCATCGCCGGATTGGGAATCCAGAACTGCAACTACTGGTTCAACGCGTTCTCGAACTTCACCGGGGTGCGGGGTTTCAAGAACCTGTCCGGAATGACGAGTGCCGACCAGATGTTCTTCATCTGCTCCTCTTTGGGGACGATCTACGACACCTCGTTCAATAACTCGGGGCTCTCAGCTCGCTTTAGTTCACCGGCTGCAACCGCCTGGTGGGCGGGACGGACGGCTACGTGCTCGACGACGAGCGCCGTCACCGTGTGCAAACTCGGCGGGGGAGGCGTGCTGACTGTCCCGAACGCGCTGATAACCGCACGTGGTTCTATGCCCACTACTACGCGGACGGCGAGGGCGTGCTCACGGCTTCGTTCACGCCCGACCCCACACGCGAACCCGTGGATCGTGCAGGATCTGCTCTTCTCTGGAGACGATTTATGCCGACTCGACCTGGACGCTTCCTTTGAGCGGTCTCGCGGGATCTCAGAGTTTCTACTCGTGCTCCACGTCACTTGTGGGCGGAAACGGCACCGTGTGGGCCACCAACAAGACGGCGTACACGTACTTCCGCATCGACACGGCGAGCACGCCAGGGTACATCACGATAGCGTAGGACGATGATTGGACGCGAATAGGACATGTCCTAACATGATGGACCATTGTCCCATCATGTCTATCAGTGTCCTATTCTCTCCCAGCCCTTTTCCGTAATCTCGTAGTGGGCACCTCCACCTCGACCAACAAGCACGAGACTGCCATCCTCGACGAGCTTGACCAGGGTCCTGTATGCTTGCTTCCGGTGCAGGTGCAGTAGATTCTCCACGTCGCGCGTCGCGACAGACCCGCCTTGCCTCTCGGCCAGCTTCATGATGAGCTCCGGATAGCGGATCTTGTCTATGTCGGATTGCCGAACGTATCCGGCTTCCTTGCCCGATTGTGAGTAAACCTTTCCGCTGAGCATGTACGAGCGTGCGGTCGAGCTCCCGCGAGCCTCGACGAGCCCGGCCTCGAGCAGCTCCTCCACCGTCGCACGCGCCGCCGCGTCAGTGATGTGGAGTTGCGCGGACAGGCCTGC
This sequence comes from Olsenella absiana, assembly GCF_036408855.1. Taxonomy (NCBI): domain Bacteria; kingdom Bacillati; phylum Actinomycetota; class Coriobacteriia; order Coriobacteriales; family Atopobiaceae; genus Olsenella; species Olsenella absiana. Next base: position 60,969 of record NZ_JAZGJQ010000012.1, on the reverse strand, counting down.
GACCGTAAGCCGCCTCTGCTGCTTGAGCGCGTCGAGCACGAGCAGTGACCTGAGCGACAACTGCTCGCCGGTCTTCTGCTGCTCTTCGTTGATCATCCGCATGAACAGCTCGTCTGGCGCGCTCCGCGCAATGAAGACGCTTACGTTAGCCGACGTGCTTCCGGTGTAATCGGGCAGGGGCCTTCCGTAGTACAGGGATCCCTCGAAGATGCGGTCGACACCGCGTCCGGTCTTCTCGGCGAGGCCAATGCGCTTGAGAGCGTTCATCAGGCACTCGTTTCGCCCGTGGGGCTCGACGGTGAGCAGGTTCTCGATGGTGACCCCTTCGATGAACCCGCCGGGGTTTGCGATGGTGAGCCCCTCGTCGTCTATGAGCACGCGCACGCGCCCCAAGGCGGCATAGTCGCGGTGTCCAAAGGCGTTGACGAGCGCCTCGCGGAAAGCTCTCCTGTCGAACTCGGGCACCGACTGCCTGAAGAGGCCGTCCTCAAACTCCCGCTCCGGGTTCCATGGGTCGAGCATCTCGCGCATCTTCTCGATGGTGTAGAGGAGCGGCTGCTCGAAATCCTGGTTGACGCGCACCTCCGTGCCCGCAAGCACCTGGAAGGTGGCGGCCGAGGTCGGTATGGTGCGGGCTATGACCTCTGCCCTGCCCGCGAGTAGGATGCCCGTAACCGTCGGTGTGACCTTGCCGTCGGTGAGCGTCGTCATGCGGAGGGCGCTTAGGATCTCCTCGTCGGGTAACTCCAAAAGCGCTTGGTCGCTGTTACGGTTTCGAGCCAGAATATCGCGCAGGCGCTTCAGCTCCTCCGGGCTGAAGTCGTCGATGGTGGTGTCGGGCACCGGGAATGCAGAGTAGTCGAGTTGGCCCAGCGTGGAGAGCCTGGTGATGATCTCGTAGGGATAGAGGGGGACGCTCTCGGGCGTGCCGTCGGCTTTGAGCCTTCGGCGCATGATTTTGCCCTCGGAGGACGAGACGATTGCCATCGACCTCGGGATTTCCACGAGTGTCACCTGCTTGCCGGCGTCATCGACGGATCCATCGGATGCGAGGAAGAGGGTCGAGACACGCGCCGGAACGGGCGGCACCGTCTTGTTGGCGATGAGCGCTGCGAGCTGCGTGACGTCGCGATGGTCTTTGTGAACCCCCGTGGGCTCGCCGTCATCCTCAACGCCGAGGTATATTTCCCCGCCGTTGGTGTTGCTGAGCGCGACCACCGTGTCCACGAGCTCCCCGTCAGGCAACCTACTGGGCTTTAGAGCTCCATTCGGGCCTCTCTTGCACTCGCTTTTGAACTCGACCTCTATGGTCTCCCTGGACGGAATCTCTCGCCGCTTCGGCATTCTTCGCCTTTCGATGCGATGGTCATCTTGGACGCATTATAGACCATTGTTAGGACATGTCCTAACAATGATAGGACATTGTCCCATCATGTCCCATAGAATGGAAGCCCTCCCGGCCGTTTCGGTCAAGAGGGCTTTCCTTAACACTCGTCACTGTAACTAGATGGCCTCAAGCTCCCTATACAGCGGGTCGCCCTCACCAATGTGTGTTTGATAGCCTCGGAGCTGCGGGTTTTAGCGCCGAAAGATTTCGGGTCTGAGCACGAAAACTTTCGGGTGCGAGCATGGGCGCGTCGACCACCCGCGGTCGGCCCGACAATGTCGTTGCTTCGGTCTGCGACGTTGGGAGGGCCAGAGGGGGAATGATCGACGCGGATAAGATAGAGGACATGCGCGAGAGGGCTAGGCGCAGCGAGCCGCCTCGAGCCTGACGGGGAAGAGGTCATAAGTTCAAATCTTCTAACGCCCACCATCAATTCGAAGGCCAGGGGTCCAGAGGCCTCTGGCCTTTTTCATGTGCCCCTCGCGCCTTCCATAACCAACCCCATGCGCTATCCCCGAAGCCAGTATTGGCAACCAGTCTAGAATCGGATTATGCTTCTACCTGCACGAACCTCAACTGATGGCGGCCTGAAAGGACGGTTGGCATGGCATTCAGGAACCTTGGCAGCGAGGGCGAGCTCTTCCCGCAGTCGGTGTTCATCATCGCGAGCTACGGCGAGGACGGCACGCCCAACGCCATGAACGCCGCGTGGGCCGGCGAGTGTAGCAGGCACGAGATCTGCTTCAACATCGGCGACCACAAGACCACGGCCAACATCGTGAGGCGGGGCGCGTTCACCGTCTCGCCGGCAGACGCGGCGCACGTGGTGGAGGCCGACTACTTCGGCATCGCCACCGGCAAGAAGGTGGACAAGGCGGCGGCCTCCGGCATGACGTTCACCAAGTCAGAGTTCGTGGACGCGCCCGTGATCGAGGAGTTCCCGCTCACCATGGAGCGCGAGGTCACGGCCATCGAGGGCGACGAGCACGGCGCCCGCATAGTGGGACGCGTGGTGAACACCCGCGTGGACGAGGCGGTGCTCGACGAGAAGGGCCGCGTCGACTTTGGCAAGATGCGCCCCATCGTCTACGACAGCACGCGGCGCGTCTACCGCGTGGTCGGCGATGAGGTCGGCGGCGCCTGGGACGCGGGCAAGGCGCTTCTGTAGCCTCCGACGCCAGGCCACTTGTGGCGCCCCCATCGCCGGCATCGCTGGCGATGGGGGTTTCTCGTGCTCGAAGGGCACGTGCGCCTCGCGTACGCCGCCTCCCGCACGGCGCCTCTCGCACTATGCGTCCCAAGCGGGGTATCCTCTCGTCCATAGGTCGCCCGCGAGAGCGGGCACGAAGAGAAGGAGTGTCACATGAGCAAGACCGCCATCGTCACCGACAAGGCTCCCAAGGCGCTCGGCCCCTACTCCGCGGGCGTCGTCTCCAACGGCTCGATCAACGTCTCGGGCCAGCTGGGCATCGACCCCGCCACCGGCAAGCTCGCCGGCGAGGACATCCAGAGCCAGACCCGCCAGAGCCTGACCAACCTGAGGAACATCCTCGAGGCCGCGGGCGCCTCCATGGGCGACGTGGTCGAGACCACCGTCCTTCTCGCCGACATCAGCGAGTTCGGTGCCATGAACGAGGTGTACGCCGAGTTCTTCGAGGCCCCGTACCCCGCGCGCGCCGCCTTCCAGGTGGCCGCGCTCCCCGGCGGCGGCAGGGTGGAGATCAAGGCCGTCGCAAGGGTGTAGCCTGCCGGCCAACGGGCTCACGACGCGCGGGCGCCGCCGGCAGGCTCCGGCGGCGCCCGTCCTTGTCTGCGCGCGAGGCCGCTGGCGGCTGGTCCCGTCCTTCTCTACGTGCGAGGCCGGCTGGGCCCCGACCTGCTCGTCCAGGGCCTCCGTTCCTCGTCCCAAAGGGCGACCCCCGGCCGAGCCGCGCTCGTCCGGGGGTCAAGGGCTGGGAAGGCCCGGGGGATGGGGAAGGGCTTGGGGCGTGGGCCTACTGGACCGACGTGGTGTTGGCCTGGATGGTGCTGATGGCGTTGACGGTCTCTGCGATGTCGGCCTGGGCGAGGATGGCCTTGCCGAGCTCGTTGCCCATGTCGATGGTGATGGTGCCGTCATCGTTCTTGGCGACGCCGAAGGTGAGGGTGTTGCCGGAGAGCTCGTCGGTGATGGTGACGAGGTTCTCGCCGTTCTGCTGCGTCACGGTGGCGGGGCCCATGAAGCTCACGTTAGCCATGTTGTCGGCGTCGAGGAAGAAGATGCCGGTCTTGGAGCCGTCGTCGTTGCCCACGTAGTAGACGGTCTCGCCGGCCTCGGAGGCGCCCATGTAGGCCTCGGTGATCTCGCTCGTGGAGATGGAGTAGCTCTGGGTGCTGGAGGCGCTGCTCGAGGAGCTGCTCGAGGAGCTGCTCGTGGAGCTGCCGGAGGAGCCGTCGGTGGTCGTGGACGTGCTCGACGTGGTGTTGTCCGCGGCGGCCTCGGTCGCGGTGCCCTCGGAGTCAGAGGAGCTGGAGCCACCGCAAGCCGTGAGGGCGACAGGGGAGACGGCCAGTGCGAGGGCGAGGCCGACGGTGACGATGCGGTTCCTGTTGAGCATTGTGATTCCTTTCTCTCAGGGGATCTGATCGGCTGGGCTTGCCTTTGGCGTGCCCTAACTTCTGAAAGGAATCCTACGGAACGGCGGCTGCGGCCACATCATTCCAAAGTATGAGACGCGTGGGCCACGTGGAAGATCGGTGGAGAGGCAGGGGGACGCGAGGCGCGGGGAGGCCCCCCGCCTCGCGTCTCACACGAGGTGAAGGCGGCGGGCTTCGCTGGCGGCCTGCGAGCGACGGCTCACGTCGAGCTTCGCGAGGATGTGGCTCACGTGCGTCTTCACCGTGGGGAGCTTGATGCTCAAGATCTCGCCGATCTCCGCGTTGCTCTTGTCGCGGCAGATGAGGCGCAGCACCTGGAGCTCCGTGTCGGTGAGGGGCTCGGTCGGGCCCGAGGGCCCCGCCATGAAGTTGGGGTAGAACGTCGCCTGCACGCGCGCGGCCTTGATGAGGCGCGACACCTGTCCGGGGTCTGCGCCCATCTCCTCGGCCTGCCTCTGGGTCTCCATGAGGAGCGGCAGCACGGCGGCCCCGTAGGTCGAGATGGTGCGTACGTAGCCAAAGCGCTTGGCCATGTTGAGTGCCCGGACCATCCACACCTTCCAGTCGCCCTTGTTGCTTCGCCAGGTGGCGATGGCGGCCAGGACGCAGTAGTTGATGAAGTCGATGAAGATGTCGCGGGACTGCACGTACTCGCTGAGCGTGGACATGAGGCGCAGAGCCTCGTCGTAGCGGCACTCCGAGATGAGCACCTGGCTCACGGTCTTGTAGATGTAGCGGTTCAGGAAGTCGAGGGGCTTCGAGAGGTCGGGCTCGTTATCCTCGAGCCATGCGTGCGCGCGTTCCGTCTGGTCCAAGCGCAGCCAGATGCGGCAGCACATGGCATCGAGGTTCGCGATGATGCGCCTGCACTCGCGCGGGCTTGTCTGCGAAAGGTGCCTGCGCTGGAGGTCGAGAAGGGAGAGCGCCTGGCGCGCGTCGCCCTTGTCGACGAGGTTCCTGCACTCGATGCCCGTGGCCGCGAACTCGATCGAGGGGTCGCCGCCGCGCCTGATCTTGGGGAGGACGGCGTTGACCTTGGAGATGTACGGCGTGACGTCCTCGCCTTTCTCGAACCTGCTCTCGCACAGGGCCACCTCGGTGCAGCCTACGGCGAGCCTGCCGAGCGCCCGCCCGGCGAGCTTGCCGACGAGGATGCAGGTCCTCTCGTCCGCGGGGACCCAGGGGCTGAGGTCGCGCCCGCCGTTGATGATGCTGGGCATCGCGCTCGTCATGGACGGCGTGAGCTCGGGGTCGTTGCTGGCGTTGACCTTCGCGAGCGCGGCCACGGCGTCGGTGAGGCTGGCCAGCCGCCGGTGGGGCAGCGCGATGTCGAGGTATGCGAGGTTGGCGTTGGCGATCTTGCGCTCCTCGCGCGTGCGCTGGGGCGCCTTCGCGTAGTCCTCGAGCTCCGAGTACCAGCGCTCGGAGCCGATGGTGTCCATGAGCATGGAGTCCAGGAGGCTCATGATGCGCATGAGCCTGGGGGACGTGCGCACGATGTCCTCGGGCAAGGCGTGATAGTAGTGCTCGAGCTCACAATAGCTGCCGTTTCCGGGGTTGAGCTTTGCGTGTTCCTCCAGGATGGCGAGCATGCGCTTGTTGTTCTTCGTGCGCGAGCACAGCTCGAGGGCCCTGATGTAGCTCCCGTGCGTCACGTAGTAGTCGACTGCGTGGTCGATGACGGAGTGGTACGAGGCGTCGTCGTGACTGTGCGCGCGCTCCCACTCGAAGAACGCCCTCACGCCCGGGTTCACCACCCAGGCGTCGCCGTCGGGGGTGACGAAGCAGGTGGTGTGCCGGAGCACGTCGAGGAGCTCCTTGCCGTCCTCCTCACCGAGCACCCCCATGACCACGTCCTTGTCGATGCGGTCGAAGAAGGGGACGAGCATCAGGAGGTCTTGCACCCTGGGGCTGAAGCGCCGCTTGAACTCCGCGTCGAAGTAGCGCATCACCTCGTCGAAGAGGCTGCTCTCCCAGGCGTCGCCGTCGCCGCGCAGCATGTGGGCGACGGCGAGCGCTATCGCCATGGGGTAGTGCGACGTCGCGGCGGCGACCCTGTCGATGAGCTCGGGCGCGGCCGCGAGGTTGTTCGCGGCGAGGAGGTGCGCGATGTCGGTGTCCGAGAAGTACAGGTCCTCGGAGGTCACCACGAGAACCTCGCCCTTTGCGAAGAACGGGGTGAGCCATCCGGGCATGGGCGCGCGGGACGTGAAGACGAAGCGCGTGCCGTCGCACTGCGCGATGACCGACGCGAGCCTCGACCCCGCCTCGGTCGAGAGGCCGTCGTGAATGTTGTCCAGCAGGACGGCGTCGTACCTGCTGGCGTCTCGGGTGGTCACGCGCTCGGTGACGTCGTCCTTCTCGGCGTCGACCTCGAGGGTGTCCTGGCCGCGGAGCATGCGGCGGGCGAACTCCGTCTTGCCGAAGCCCAAAGGCGCGCAGATGAACGCCAGGCGCGTGCAGCTCCACTGCGCCCAGAGGTACTCGTCAAGCTCGAGGCCAACCATCCTTACCACGGTAAAACACCACCTATAGAGTCTGTGGCGCAGACTTACTCGCCACTGGTCTTGTGAGACGCGCGCCCTGCCCTCTCCCCGAGACGGCAAGTACCCGACCGCCGTCTATCAAAGATAGACCACGTCGGTCGGGTACGGAGCGAAGGATATCGATTCTTAGTCTTCGGCAGCTGCCGGAGGCCCGGTGTTAGAGGTCGAGCGCCTCGAGCTCTGAGGCCGTGGCCTCGACGAGCTTCTCGATCTTCTTGGCGTTCTTGCCCATGATCGAGCCAACGGAGAAGAGCCCACCGGTCACGGCGTCGAACGCGGCGTTGATGGCCTGGTCGCCTACGCCCACGACCTGGTTCTTCTGGATGATGATCTTGTTCTTGCCCTGGAGCATGACCCAGATCTGGTTCTGGCGGTCGAGGGGCGGGAACACGATCACGTCGGCGAAGCCGTTCTTCACGAGCTCCGGCTTGCCTGCGGTGAAGTCGACGTCCTTGATACGGTCGAAGAGCTGCTGGTAGTTCTCGAAGCTCTCGTTGGTCTTGACGGTCTTGAGCTTGAATCCGAATGCCATGAGGACCTCCTGTCCACTGTGGTCGCGAAGGCGGCGCCCTGCCCCGCCCGGTTGAGCGCAGTTTGCCGCGAGGGACGGCGCATGTCCTCATACCAAAGTATGAGGTGCCGCCCGCAGCGCGCGATCGACCTGCGGCGCCTGGCCCTCATACTTTGGTATGAGGTGCGACGCTTCCGGCCTTCCTAGAATCACGGCGACGCACGGAACACCCGCCTTCGACCTGAGAGGACTGGTCATGGAAGCAATCTCGATGAAGTGCCCGAACTGCATGGGTGACGTCGTTCCGTTTGGCAACGGCGTCTATGGTCGCTGCACCAGCTGCGACAGCGTCTTCAAGCTCAAGGACGGCGAGGCAGGCCCCGCCGCCGGCTCCGAGGACTATGACGACGGCGACGACGAGGACGAGGAGGAGGTCTTCGACTTCGAGCAGTTCTTCCAGGACGCCTACGACGAGTACGTCGAGGACGAGTCCGACCTGTCCGACGCGTACTTCGCCGAGCGCCTCGAGGACAACCGCTCCAAGGTCAGGGCCGCCGTCGAGCACTTCGGCATCGACGACGACGACGCCGACGAGGTCTACTGCGTCGTCGACACCACGATCTTCGGCAGCTGCAAGGTGGGCTTCGCCGTGACTGTCTCTGGCGTCTACCTGGTCGACGAGGACGGGGACTCGGCGTTCATCGACTGGGACGACTACGACGAGTGCAGGATCGAGCGCGACGGAGGCAAGGTCATCATCGGCGGCCACCCCTTCATCATGTCCAACGACGAGGCCAAGATCATGGCCCGCGTGATGCGCGACCTGCAGGAGTAGCGCGGGGCGCCACGAGTAAGGAGGCTTTCCCATGGCACTCATTAAGGCGGCCCTTGGTGCCCTCACGGGCAACCTCGCCGACCAGTGGAAGGAAATGATCTACTGCGAGTCGCTCGACGCGGACGTCCTGTGCGCCAAGGGTCAGAAGCGCGTGGGGTCCCGCAGCTCCAACACCAAGGGCGACGACAACGTCATCTCGAACGGCTCGATCGTCGTAGTCAACGACGGCCAGTGCATGGTCATCGTCGAGCAGGGCAAGGTCGTGGACTTATGCGCCGAGGCGGGCGAGTTCACCTACGACTCCAAGGCCGCCCCCTCCGTCTTTGCGGGCAATCTCGGCTCGAGCATCGTCGATACGTTCAAGAACATCGGCAAGCGCTTCACCTTTGGTGGCGACACTGGTCTTGACCAGCGCGTGTACTACTTCAATACCAAAGAGATCATGGGCAACCGCTATGGCACCCCAACGCCGGTGCCCTTCCGCGTGGTGGACAACAACATCGGCCTCGACATGGACATTGCCGTGCGCTGCAACGGCGAGTTCTCGTTCAAGCTCGCCGATCCGCTGCTGTTCTACCAGAACGTATGCGGCAACGTCGAGGACGAGTACACGCGCGACCAGATTGCCTCTCAGCTGAGAAGCGAGCTGCTCACGGCACTGCAGCCGGCGTTCGCGCGCATCTCCGAGATGGGCGTGCGGTACTCGGCCGTGCCCGCCCACACCGAGGAGGTCTCCGCGGCGCTTTCGGACATCCTCTCGAAGAAGTGGCGCGAGACCCGCGGCATCCAGATCGTGGCCTTCGGCGTCAACGCCATTGCGGCAGACCCCGAGGACGAGAAGGCCATCAAGAACCTGCAGCGCACTGCGGTCATGCGTGACCCGCGCATGGCGGCCGCGAACCTTGCCTCGGCCCAGGGCGACGCTATGCGCACGGCGGCGGGCAACGACGCCGGCGCCTTCGTGGGCTTCGCCGGCATGAACATGGCCCAGATGGCGGGCGGCATGGGTGGCATGAACGCCCAGAACCTCTTCCAGATGGGCCCGGGCGGCTACCCCGGCGGCGGCTATCCGCAGGGCGGACAGGGCGGCTACCCAGGCGGCGGCTATCCGCAGGGTGGCGTGGCGAGCGCTTCCGTGGGTGCCGGCTCACCAGAGCCTGCGGCACAGCCCGGCGTTGCAGCCCACCAGGGCGCCGCCACTGCTGATGACGGGTGGACCTGTCCCGCATGCGGAACGACCAACAAGGGCAAGTTCTGCCAGGAGTGTGGTACGCCCAGGCCGCAGCCGGCGCCCCAACCGCGCTATCGCTGCGACAAGTGTGGGTGGGTGCCGGAAGACCAGACCCACCCGCCCAAGTTCTGCCCCGAGTGCGGCGATCGCTTCGATGATAACGACGTCGAGTAGCACGCCAAGCTCCTCGTAGCCGGAGTTGCAAAGACCCATAGCACCGCCCTCCAAGCCCCTTCCACAGGGGGGCGGTGCTTCCTGTGCCCGCATGGGCCGCCGAGGAGACCCGCATCACGCTCCCGCATGATGCCCGGCTTTTGGCACCTAAGCAGCCCGTCTTCAGGCGCGCCAAGTAATTTTTCGCCTCACTGCTGCCAGTCATACTTCGGTATGACGCATCGGCAATCGCAACTCCATAACATCCCTGAAAGCGAAGGGCAACGGGCCCTCGCCGTGATAACTCGCAAAGGAGAGATCAATGGATCAGAACAGCAGCAGCAAGCCTACCGGCAGCAGCGTACTGCGCGTGGCCTCGATCATCATGATCGTGTTTGCCGTCATCAACCTCGTGGTTGGCCTGCTCATGATGATGGGCGTCTTCTTCGCCTCGGCGGATGACATGGTGGGCGTCGCGGCCGGCGTCGCGGCGGTCATCGGCGTCGTGGCGTTTATCGGCGGCCTCCTCAACCTCTTCGTGGGCGTCGTCGGCCTCAACGCGTCCAAGCGCAACGACAAGAACACCCTCGCCTTCGTGCTCGGCGTCGTCAGCGTCATCTACGGCATCTACGGCATCGTGAGCGCCATCAGCACCGGTGACGGTGGCTCCATCGCAAACGCGTTCGTCGGCATCATCCTGCCTGCGCTCTACCTCTACGGCGTCATCCAGACCAGGAAGGGCATCGCGTAGCGCAGGGGGACAAGGGCGCGCTCTTGTCCCCTGTCGCAAGGCGACGCGTCCGGACGAGGTACCGGCACCACGCATCCCCAGGAACGCGAGGAGAGAGGGAAGATGACGAGGAGCAGGACGTGGGGCATGCGCGGAGTGGCCGCACTCGCCCTGGCAGGCATCCTTTCCCTCTCGTGCCTGGGGCTTGCGGGGTGCTCGGACGACGAGACCGCGCCCGCAGTCGCGCCTGCGGGCATCCCGGGGGCGGACCTCGGCACGGCGGGCCTACGCGATTACTATGTGGACGTCGCCTCGGCAAGGAGCGCCACGGTGATGGTCTACATGTGCGGGTCGGACCTGGAGTCCGGTTACGGTGCGGCATCCGCCGACATCGAGGAGATGCTCGAGGCCGACCTCGGCGACAACGTGAACGTGGTCTTGGAGACGGGCGGTGCGTCCGAGTGGTCCTTCTCGCCTGAGGCCGACCCCTCCACGCGCCAGCGCTGGGACCTCGAGGACGGCGAGGCGAGCCTCGTCCAGGACGCCGGAGAGGGCACGATGCTCGACGAGGGTGAGGTCGCGGACTTCTGCTCGTGGGCGGCCGAGAAGTACCCCGCAGACCGCTACCTCCTCGTCTTCTGGGACCACGGCGGCGGCACCATCGGCGGTTTTGGCTACGACGAGAACTGCCCCGACGCCCCCGCCCTCACGCTCTCCCAGCTGCGCCGTGCCATCGAGGCGAGCGGCGTTACGTTCGATATGGTGGGCTTCGACGCCTGCCTCATGGCCACGGTCGAGTGCGCTTGGGCCATGGAGCCCGTGGCAGACTACCTCGTTGCCTCCGAGGAGGTCGAGCCTGGCGACGGCTGGTCGTGGACCGGCTTCCTCACTCAGCTGGGGTCTGATCCCTCCACCGCCACGACGGATCTTGGCAAGACCATCATCGATGACTTCTCGGCCCACTACGCGGAGACGGGCGAGGAGGGCACGACGCTCTCCCTCGTCGACCTGCGCGAGACGGGCCGTGTCTACGAGCGCCTGTCAACCTTCCTCGACGAGGCCGCCGATAGCATCAGGGCAGACAACGGGCTCTTCACGACCATATCTGGCGCCCGCTCCCGCGCGAGGTCCTATGCGGAGGGCTCTGTGGACCAGGTCGACCTCGTCGACATGGTCGGCCGCACGGGCTTCGAGGGGGCTGGCGACGTGTCCGAGGCGGTGGCGAGCTGCGTCAAGTATCGAAGCAACACGTCTTCGGGCTCCAACGGGCTTGCGATGTACTTCCCGTACTCCGAGGTCTCCCAGTACTCTGACGTGCGTCAGGTTCTTGAGGACATCGACTATACAGAGCCCGTCGCCTTCTACGACTACTTCCTGAGCGTCATGGGCAGCTCCCCCACGACGCCGGGACAGGGCCTCGTGAGCTCGTTGGCGAGCGCGCAGGTCGCCCAGAACCCGGACACGGCGGCAAGCGCGTCATCATCGAGTGACAGCTATGCAAACGGGTCCTTCTCGTCCGAGGGTTGGTTCGAGGACCTCGCTAGCGAGTTCTCCTACCAGGAGCTTCCCGACGAGCTTGAGCTTGCCTGGGACGGCTCCAACTGGGTTGTGGAGATGGATGACAACCTGTGGGATGCTTTCTCGGACTTCCAGATCACGGTCATGCAGAACTATGGCGACGGTTACCTCATGTTGGGCACCGACGATGCCTACCAGGTGACGGACGGCGGGGACATCGCGGTGGACTTTGACGGCGAGTGGCTCTCGATCGATGGCAGCCTCTTCTCGTTCTACTGTGACGCACCTGAGGAGACCGAGGGCGGCGAGGTTCGCTACTCCGGGACCATCCCGGCGATCCTCAACGGCGGGGAGCGGGTGGACCTGGTGGTGAGCTGGCCCACGGCGAGCGAGCGCGGCGATGGCGAGACCATCGGGTATGTCCAGGGCTTCCGCATGTCCGGGCAGAGCTACGTCCTCGGTCGTGGCCTGGGTCAGCTCAGTGTGGGTGACACGCTGACGCCGCTCTTCGACCACTTCGACTCGGAGGGCAACTGGGTGGGGACACTCCAAGGCGATTCCATCCGGGTGTCCGACCCGTCGGACGTCGAGGTGCGCTACGAGGACGCCGGCGATGCCGACGTGCTGTTCTGGGGTACGCTGACCACGGCCTATGGCTCCCAGGTCGACACCGAGGTCCTGACTACGCGCTAGCGCGTCTTCGGCGGAGGGTTGACGCGGGTTTGGCACGCCTGGCGCGTGTCCGGACGAGAGCTGCTAGGACAGCGATCGGACGTAGTCGCCGGCGTCCATGCGCTCTCGTACCAGCGGCTCGTCGTGGTAATGGCGGCAGAGGATGTAATATGCGTCCCCTAAGGCAGCCGGCCGGAACCACGGCAGCAATGCCCCCGGCATCGATGATGCCCTCGAGCAGGCGGGCGGCATCGGCATGGCAGGGGCGCCCCGCGCTGAGTTCAAGAGCGTGGCCACATCGGGAAGAAGACACTTCGTGAGGGGCGAGCTGGTCTCTGAGGGACGAGCTGGTCTCCTTCGCCTTGCCATGCCTGTCCCGCATGCGATACTTGAACCCTGGCGTATGAGTTGGGAGGCTTCCATCGTGCGCGTAATCGAGCACCTGCCCCTTGATACGGAGCGGCTCTACTTGCGCCGCTACACGCTTGCGGATGCGGCGGCCATCTACCGCATAAACTCCCGCGAGGAGGTCACGCGATACCTGCCATTTGGCCCGATGGCGTCCGAGGAGGACGCAAGAAGCCAGCTGGAGCGCTTCTTCCTTCCCGCCTACGAGCGGGCAGACGCGGGAGACGAAGGCCCTGGTGGCCTGCCGCTCGACTTCAAGCTGGCCGCCTGCCTCAAGGATGCCGGAGAGCTCGCGGGCATGGTCTTCGTGGAGACGTCTGACGGCTCGTGCGAGCTGGGTTACACGGTCGACCCCGGCTGGTGGGGGAGGGGCATCGCCACGGAGATGTGCCAGGGGGTGGTCGTGCTTGCTCGTAGGCTCGGCTTCGTCCGCCTTACCGCCATGGTCGATGTGCGGAACGTCGCGAGCGAGCGCGTGCTTGCCCACCTGGGAATGAAGCCTCGCCGCCTCGCCGGGGGTATCGGGCAGGGCGGCGAGGAGACCGGGTGCCGTGCGTGGGAGCTGGAGCTCTAGCCCAGTGGCGGAACGGCCCCCGGCCGGTGGGGCACGTCGCCACACAACGGCGATCGGTGACGCGTCGGGTGCGGCTGCGCGGGCCGGGCGGAGGGCACGGTTACGCACACGCGGGTTGGGCGGAAGGCGCGGCCATGCACGGGCAGGGCGGAAGCCGCGGCCGTGCACGGTAGCGCGCGGGTGCGGTTACGCACGGCTGCGCGTTTGGCTCCACGCCAACTGGGCCTTTCTCTTCTCCACTCGCAGCCGTGCGTAATTTCGCGCCCACACCGCCGCCGGGAGGGGCCGCCGTCCGGAGGGCACCGCCGGGCGCGCCTAGGGCCTCAGCTCGACCCACTGGCGCGCGTCGAACCCGCGCTTGCGCAGGGCGCTGCTGAGGTAGTCGATGCGGGTGGGCGTGACCTCGATCAGGTGAAGCCGCGTGCGCATGCGCTCAAGTACCGCGCCGGAGAAGCCCCTCGCCTTAGCCGCCCGCTCGTACTCCTCGCCCGTGGGGTCGACTATCTCTGCGATGCCTGTGACCTGCACGCTCTCGAGCTTCCCAAACTCATACGAGGGGTTGAAGACCGCAAGGCACACGTTGCGACTCTCTTTGAGCGCGTGGAACTTGAGGCCGCCCTCGGAGAAGATCCAGAACCTTCCGTCCCGGTAGGCGTACTCGAGCGGGGTGCAGCGCACGAGGTCGCTCGATGCCGTTGCCAGGGCGCAGACGCCGCGCGTGCCGAGAAACGCGTCGATTGCCTGTTGCAGCTCCTCCCGGGGCATGCGGGCAGAGGTGGCCTCCTTCTCGGTCCAGTAGCGCGCCGCCTCGTCGAACTCATCTGGTGTCATAGTCAGTCCTTCCCGTGGGAACCAAGGGCCATGTTGTTCTGCACCGTGAAGCTCACCACATAGAGCAGACACTCAACCAAGACCTTCATCACCAGCGCTGGGCCGCCCAGAACATCAACGAGCAGGTGCATGAGGGCGCTGTTCACGGTCACGAGTGCCGCGGAGAGAACCACGTACCGCCAGAACGTGTAGTGCTTGCCGGGGTTGTCGAACGCCCAGTGCCTGTTCATGAGGTAGTTGTACGTGGCGCTGATGGCGCGTGCGAAAAACGTCGCCGCCACCGTCGAAAAACCGCCGCCGTAGAAGAATGCAGAGAACAGCGAGTAGTCAATCACAAACGAGGTAAGCGAGACGACAAGGAACTTGGGCATGCTGCTAAAAAGGACCCTGTAGACGCGAGCCCCATCCCTTATCGCGCTGAAGTGGCTTCCAGAGTTGTTCTCGAAGTACACCGTGGGAATGGGCACCTCTCGGATGCCGCTAAACAGTGCACCCGCATGCACAAGCATGTTCATCTCATACTCGTAGCGATCGCCAGCAAGCGACAGCAGCTGGTCGATATGGTCGAGGGGAACCCCGCGCAGGCCAGTCTGCGTGTCCGTGAGGTGCACGTTGTAGAGCATGCCAAAGAGCGTGCGGGTGAGCGTGTTCCCAAGGCGAGACCTTCTCGGCATTTGCCGTACGTCACGAACGCCCAGTACCAGGCACCCCGGGTTGTCCTCCGCACAGTGCGCCACGCCAAGAATGGCGTCTCGGGTGTGCTGGCCGTCGGAATCGGCGGTCACGGCAAGCGAGAAGCCCTTGCGCCAAGCCCAGCGCAGCCCTTCCTTAAGCGCCGCGCCCTTGCCCCGATTGCGCTCGAAGTGGATTATGGGGACGCCGCATGCCTCTACCTGGGAGAAGACCTGGTCGCAGCCTTCGCTCCCGTCATCGACCACCACAACGGGCAGGGAGGGCCCCGCGCCCGCGCCTACCGCGCCGTCTGAGCCCTGACCGCTCCCGTGGAGCTGGCCGACAAGCGTTACGAGCCGTTCATCGGGCTGGTATGCCGGGATGACCACGCAGAAGGCGTGCCCGCTGGAATCAGGCAAGCTCATTGCCGGGCTCCTTAGCGTGACGGTGACCCCGCGAGAACGCCACAAGGCCGGCAACGCCCAGAGCGGACACGGCGACGCCCTGCCAGAGGTAGGGGTAGGCAAGCGGCAGCCTCGTGGTGCCACCGTCGACCACGGTGAGATGGAAGTCATCGCGTGCCCCCGGCACGTCGTCGAACAGGTCGTGGTACGCGAGCGTGGTGTTCACATTGTCCTCGGGCGAGGTCACGGTGATGGCGTTGGGACCGTAGCTCAGCGCGAGCGGCACGAGCTCGCGCTCCGGCAGCTCGCCGGAATCGAGGTCCATTGCCTGGGAGAGCAGGCCTCCCACACTCTCATCGTGTGTGAGCGAGTAGTAGTACGTGAGGTTGAACCCCACAAAGACGATGTTGTCACTGCCTGCGGTCCCCATGAAGTCGACGTGCGTGCCATCTCCAAGGTCTGCATAGCCCCAGGGGTCGTCCAGCCCCTCGAGGTAGACCGTGTTCCAGGTGGTCATGTCTGATGGGAACAGATCGGTGTCCAGGATCCCGTCCTTGGTGTGAAGGTCCGGGTAGCCGTTGTTGAACCTTACGGTGTTGCAGCGCACGCCCAGGAAGATGCGGTCGTGCGAGTTCTTGTTCTCGGGGATGCCATCGGCTGAGACAACCACGCGCACGCCGCTGTTGGCAAGCTGAAGGATCAGGTCTTCTGCCGCCTGCTGGTCGTCGTAGGTGAACCCCGTGAGGTAGATGACGTGATAGCGCGAGAGCTCGTCAAAGGTGTAGTGGTTGAGGTTGGGGTCTGCAGTCTGCTTGAAGGCGGGGTAGGAGAGGGCGATGGTGTCGGAGTTCTTCCCGATGGCTATGGCGGGGTACTGCGTCTTGACGCCAAACGTCTCGGGAGCCGCGCTCAGGTGGTAGAGGCGGTAGATCCCAGAGGTGTTCACCAGTTTGTAGCCGGTCTTCTCGGCGCATTCGTCGAGTTGCTCCACCATGTCGGGCTCCGGGTTCTCAACTACGTCGGTATTCATGAGCACGGTGTCAGCGCCCAGCTCCTTGGCGCGATCGAACATGTAGAGGAAGTCTCCCTCGTTTGACGCGCGGTTGAGCAGGAGGATGTTCCGCGAGGTGGTGCTGGCCTCCCAGCCCGCGCCAAAGACCTGGTTGGTGGTGCCGCCCAAGTTGGTGAGCACGTACGCGTCGATGACGCCCGATCCCTCTTGAAGAACGCACAGGCGCTGCGTGGTTATGCTCTTTGCCTCCTCGACCAGCGTTCCCTTCTGCTGTTGGCTCAGACGCTCGACGGGCTGTACGCCCGACCGATCGCCGTAGATGAGGCTCAGCGACGGAACGCAGTCAAGGACGATGAGCGCGCAGAAGGTCACGAGGATGGGTGTCTTGAGGCGCCTCCACTGCAGGAGAGAGATGAGGATGAGGCAGAGTGCAATCGAGATGAAGCGCATCATCCAGAGAAGCCCGCCGCCGGGGAGCGCGGCGAGAAAGGGCATGACTGCCGTCGAGGTGAGGACACAGGTAATCGCGGCGGTGATGAAGCCCGGAGCTGCTTTTCGATTGCTGAAGAGCGCGCCTGTGACTGCCAGCACAAAGCCGGGGAGCCCAATGTAGGGAACAAGGGTGGTCCGGAGCCGCTCGAGGGGGTTGAGAGAGACGCCCAGGCTCTGGAAGAAGCTCTTCATGGTGGTGGAGCTGTCGATGTTCGATATGCCGCCAAAGAGGGAGGGCACAAGCCAGACTCCCACCAGGAGAAACCCTAGAAGCATGGCGAGAACCGCGCGGAGGGCAACGCGCACGCGGCGGTTAACCAGGCAGTATATAAGTACGAACAGCAGTGTGGCCAGCGCGAGCATGCCGGCATACCCCAAGTGGCAGAGCACCATGAGCGAGAAGCACACAGAGATTCCCGCAAAGTTCACGCGCTTCTCGCCCCTGAGGAACGCCGCCACGTTGTAGGCGTACAGCGGGAGGAAGCACATGCTCAGGGCGCGGGGGACGTTCCCCTCGGCAAAGAGCTGGTAGAGGTTGTTGGGCAGGAAGAACCACACAAGGCCGAGAAAGGCGCCCAGCCACGGGCGATCCATCTTGTAGCCGATGTAGAGCCAGGGGATGCTGCTCCCCACGACGAGGATCCCAACAAACAGCAGGTAGCCTGCCCAGATGTCACCTTGGGCGATGGCCTGGCATGCGGCCATGAGGTAGGGGGCGAGCGGGGGCCAATAGCGCAGAATCTCGACCCCGTTGTACCAGGTAGGGTCGTAGCCCGGCCACCAGTTGCCCGCGCAGACGCTGCTGTAGACCAGCTCGGCGCGGTGGATGTGGTACATGGTGTCAGAGCCGGCGGGATAGGTGCCGCTGTTGTGGACGAGACAGACCACCACCACGGCCGCAAGAACGTAGACGGCAGTGGCGACAACCCCCAGGGCGATTCGCTTGCCCCTGAGGTGCTGGTCGTTCTTCTCGGCAGTTGTCTCTTCTCGTCCCGTCATTTGGCGCGTTCCTCGTCTGCGGCGAGCATCTCGTCTACGACGTCCCCCACGATGCGGTCGACGTCGGCGTCCGTCGGGCCACTGTTCGCTTGCCTGGGCCGAATGTCCACCGCATAGGTGCGCGCCGGGCTCTCGCTGCCCTCGACGCGCACGAGCGAGCCGCCGGCCTTCTCGATCACGGCATAGAAGTTCTTCGCAAACTCCTCGACAAGGTTCTCGAGCGTGGGCGAGACCACGTCGAACGGCGGCTCTTCGTTGAGCACCTTGTTCCGGTATGGCGCGAGACAGGCGTCGATGCCCTCCTCGAAGACGTTGAACCGCACGAAGCGCAACCCCGAGACCTTGATGGTGAGCGTGAACTCCCAGGTATGGGGATGCGTCTCTCCCACATAGCTGCCGTCGGTGAGGAAGTGGCGCGCGTTGAGGTAGAACTTGAGAATGTACGAGCGGTCGTACTCCAGGCTGTTAGTCTCCATCGTGGGAATCCCTTCCGGATTCGTCTGCGTTCGCAAGAAAGCCGTTGAGTGACTCGGCAGCAACGATATGGGCATCGCCCTGAAGAAGCGGGTTGACCGCCTCAACGGCGTCATTCGGCGTTCCGTGGGCAAAGAGGAGCGTGACCCCGCGATCACCCGCATCGTGGAACCGCAGGACGCCGCCCCCAAGGGACTGGTTGCAGCGCTCGAGCAGCTCGAGGGCCTCTTCGAGCGTGGTGCAACCAACCCGCAGAACGGCGCCCCCCTCAACGCCCCGGGCGCGCAGCCTCTCGGCAAAGCGCACCAAGAGCCCGGCGTTCCAGGCGCCCTCCCGCGCGCTGTAGAGGTCCATCATCCGGTCCCGTTCCGCCTGAAGAGCCAGCTTCTCGTTGAGACGGGCCACCTTGGTGCGCTCGCTGTCGCGCTCGCGACGGCGGCGGTCCACGCTGTTGGCGGTGACCATCATGCCCACGCAGAACAGGACGATCCCACATGCCCAGAGGGTGCCCATGCGCGCACGTGCGCCCAGGTAGGCGTTGTTTCCAAGGAGCACGTTGACGTTGGTGAGCAGGCAGAGCCGGTACTCGCTGCCGTCGTACTCAAAGAGGGTCCCACTGGCGAGGTACTCCTCGTTGCCAAGAAGGATTCGCTGGTGGATGATTTGGCCCTCGCTCAAGCCTTCGAGGAAGCTCCCGGCGTCTGCTGAGTCGAAGTACGTGTCGGCGCTCACGCCCTTGTAGCGGTTCGTCTCGGTCACGTCCTTCACGTAGAGCATGGTCTGCCCACGCGAGAACGCCCAGTAGCTGCCGGAGGAGTTGTGGAGCGTGCCCAGGATGTCGTTGATGATCTCGTCGGTGCTGCGGTCACCGTTGAGGTTGATCTCGTTGAGCACGATGCCAACGTAGGAGTCCTGCTGCCTGCCGTACGTCTCGACGATGCCGTTGTCGAGGTCGCGCATCTGGAGCCAGCCGAGCAGGGACAGCACGATGCAGATTGGCACCACGATGAGCGTGACGCGCCGCAGCGTGGCATGCGGGTTCTGCTCGGCTGACGTCTCCTTGTCCTTGTCGGCTGCGCTTTGCGAGGTAACGGAGGTGCTCACGACTCGTCTCCCTTTGCTTGTGAGGTCTGGGCGCTGGTGTTGAAGAACCCGTAGACGCGTTGGTAGGCGTCCTTGCCCGAGTCCAGGGTCGCCTTGAAGGCATGGCGAAACGCGCTCCACTCCTCGGCGAGGTCGCGCGTGTGCCACGCGGCCGAGGTGTTCACGGAGTTGATGATGCCGGCGACCCTAAAGAAGAAAACAAGCGTGTTGTAAAAGGGCAGCAACGCCACGACCCACCATTGGCGCAGGTAGAAGCGTCGCAGGGGAGGGTCCATACGCAGGAGCACCAGCACGCAGAGAAAGTAGAGGTAGGACTCCACAACATAGAGGGCAAAAATCATGAGCACGGAGAACAGGATGATCTGCGCCGAGACGTTCATTGCCATGAGGAAAAGCAGCGCCACGTACCAGATGAGGCGCGGGAATGCGAAGGTATGGTCAAAGACGAGCGTGTATACGTTGATGTCGGTGAAGGCGCGCCGTAGCTTGAGCTCGCTTTGGGGGAACAGGCGGGCAACCTCGAGCGTGCCGCGCTGCCAGCGCTGGCGTTGGGTGTAAAGCTCGTTCATGCCCGAGATGGGAGAGACGAAGAATATGGCATCGTCGCACATCTCGACGCGCTCGTGCTGGATGTAGCGCATCTGGAAGGTGAGGTCGGTATCTTCGCTTACCGTATCCGTCGTGTACATGTGGGACTTGAGGATTGCGGACTTCCTGAAGGCCGAGAAGGCACCGGAAAGCGTGTAGATGGCGTTGAGCTCCGAGGAGTAACTGCGGCCGGCGAGAAATGCTTGGGCATACTCGACAAACTCGAGCCTGCGCAGCAGATGCAGGCCGTGCGTGGGGGTTGTCTCGATCTCGGGCGGCCTCGTGAGTACGGCGCCTGTCATGCAGTTTGTCTCGGGATGATTCTCGAACTTTCTCACGAGGTTCATGAGGGCATTCGGCTCGAGGACTCCGTCGCTGTCGATGTTCACGATGTACTTGCCCTCGGCGTTGTAGAGCGCCATGTTGAGGGCCTTCGACTTGCCTTGGTCGGCGCTGAGCCACTGCATGCGCAGGGAGGGAAACCTGTCCTGGCAGCGCCCGAAGACCTCGAAGCTGTTGTCTGTGCTTCCGTTGTCAACGAGGAAGACGCGCAGCTGCTCGGCGGGATACGTGCCCGTGGCAATCGAGGCCAGGCACGCCTCGAGCGTCTCTGCCGAGTTGTACACCGGCACAATCAGCGAGACCTCGGGCCAGAGCGAGGGGTCGGGCGCGGGCTTGCGGTCGCGAAAGCGCCGCCGTGCCAACACGATGACCGAGGCGAAGGAAGGGACGATCTCGACGATGAGCGGGATGATGATCCATGCGGACCAGAAGACGAACGAGTTAAGAACGCTTTGAGGCGTCATAGCGCAGGCCACCAACCTTCATCTGAATGACGTCCGGCTTGGTGAACACGTAGAAGTACAAAAGGATGGTGATGGCGTAGAAGAAGAAGCGGCCAATATAGGTATGGGCCAGCGCAAACGCGTCCGGTCCAAAGAAGTGAACAATCTCGCAGATGATCACGATGCGCAGGGCGTTGCTCACGAGGAGGATGGCTGAGCCGAGGAGGCCCACGGCAACCTTCTCGTAGCGCGAGTAGACCGGATAGAAGACGAGAAGCGAGAGAAACGCCATGGTCTCGATGATGCCCGAGCACTCCATGTCGATCTGCATGGTGATGGAGGACGTGCCTGCGGGAACGTAGATGACCCCGTAGAAGAAGTACGCCTCGAAGGTGTGCGTGAGCGAACCCACGAGCCCGGCTATCGCCGTGACGCCTTGTGCCATGGGGAGTGTCGCCCAGGGGCGAACGAAGGCCATGGCGAGAAGGAAGAGGCCAACGGCGCCCACGACGAAGCGCCAGAACGCGAGGTTGGCCTTTCTCAGCACATGGACGACAAATGCCCAGACAGCGACGAGGACGACGAACAGGATGATGGTTCCTACCTGCATGTGGTCTCCGAAGCGGGGAGGTCCTTTTTACGCTTGGCGCGACGGCTGTTGGCGAGCAGCCCGCCCGCGACGGCGATGCCGGAGAGGCCCAGTCCCAGCCAGGGGCCGGTCGACGCGCCCGTGGTGGTGACGATTTGGTCTCCCAGACGGCCGAACCTCGCGCTGATGAACTGGTAGTTGTCCGGGCTGTCGTCTGCGGCCTTGCCGTGCTGGCTGCGGTAGTAGTTGTGCATCTTGGCGACGTTCTCCAGGTCGATCTTGTACTCCGCCTGGCACTTGTCGCCGTTGGCCGTGATCATCACGTGGCCGAGGACACCGCCCATCTCCTGGAAGGCAGCGTTGTCGATGTTGGTCATGCTGTTGGTATCGTAGGTACCGTGGGTCTCGACAATCGCGTACTCCCGTGTTGTACCGTCGGGCTGGTTGGCGAGGTCGGGGTTCCAGTCGATGTTGCCGTTCTCGTCCACGGCAATGATGCGCGGGGAGAGGTCGTTCTCGCCATTGACGTCGATGTCCTGCGTGGAGCTTGCCTTGCCCGTGAGGTCGATCGTGATTGCTTGGGTGAAGGCCGTGCCCTGCTGGCGCTGTTCGGCAATATGCGCCTGCATGGTGGTCTCGGCGTACATGTAGAGCGTTGAACCGTCTGCATGGAGTGCCGCGCTCGCGTCCTCGTTCTTGTCCTGCGTGCCTGCGGTGGCATACGAGATGGTTGTCACGGGATAGGAGTTCCAGTCGTCGTAGTTGCCGTCGTAGGTGATGCCCTGGAACGTGCCCGTGTTGCTCGGCTTGCCCTGGAGGTCGGTGACGTCCTTCACAAAGGGTTCGGACTGGTAGAGGCCAAAGCTGAGGGACTCGCTGTAGTAGTTGAGTGACTCGCGTGGGATGCGGATCTCCCACTCGGAGCCGACGTGCTTGGCCTCGGCGCCGGCGATGCCGCTAACCGTGCCATCTTGGTTGAGCTGGAAGACGTTCTCGCGTCCAAGGTCGCTGATGATCGAGTACTTCCCGTTTGCGTGCGTACCCGCGCCCGCCGCGCTTCCGCCCTGGCCCTCCTTGATGTAGATGTAGACGTCGCCGTCGAAGACCATGGCTACCTGCGAGAGAGCGTTGGGTTGGTCTGGGTTGGGATTCTTGACATCGGTCTTCGTGACGTATTTCCAGTCCTTGAACTTGCCGTCGACGGTGATCCCGTCGTAAGTCGCCGGCTCGTCGGGAGCGACGTAGTCGTTGCCGTCGAGCACCGGGATGTCTGCCAGGCTGACGGTCGTACCCAAGAACGAGATGGCGTCAGAGCCGGTAAGCATGCTGGCGGGGATCAGCGCCTCTGCCGTGAAGGGGCCGGCGGTGGTCCCGTTGGCCTCGTTGACGGAGGCGAACGACCCGCCGTTCCACTGCAGGTTCGCCAGCTGGGGGTTGTTGACGGTGGAACCGTCCCTCACGATGCCGACGTTGGTCCACTGGTAGTTGGAGTACCACTGGTTCTGGGCTGTGCCCTGGGCCAGGAGGTACACGTTGCCGCTCGCGTCGCGTGCGACCTTCCATGAGTCGATGCCGTTGGTGGTGGTGGTCGTTGCCTGCGCGGGCACGCCGCCCCAGTCCGCGTCCGAGCCGTCGACCGTGATGTTGCCGGTCACGGTGGGGCCGGTGGCCGCGGAGTCGGCGGTGGGGGCGGCAGGCGCTGGGGCCGCGGGCGCGAGGGCGGGCGATGCCTTTGCGGCGGCCGCGCCGCCGGCCGCAGCCTCGGCGGAGGCGGCGTCGCCGGTCCCGGCGGCGGAGGAGTCGGCCTTGGAGCCGCTTGCCTCGGCGGAGGCACCGCTGGCCGCGGCTCCGTTTGCCTCGTCGGCGGAGGCGTTGCCCCCTGCTTCGCTGGTGGCGTCCGCTCCCTCGGCCTCGCTCGTGCCGGCCGCAGCATCGGCGACGTCCGACGTCCCGGCCGCGCTTCCTTCCGCGGCCACTGCTGCCGCCTGGGCGTACTGGACCGGCATCCATGTCGCCATGGACGCCGAGAGCGAGATGACGAGCCCTGCCCTGAGGACCCCCGCAACCCTGCTCTGCTTCTTCATCCCTTGCACGACGCTTCCCGGTGGAGCCTACCGCCTGTCATCCGCCCGATGCAGGGGTAACGCCCTGGCCGAGGGACAGGTGGCTTCCATGGCCTTACTCTCTGTGGTCTCGTTCGTCAATACCTTACCACTGTTTATGTGCAGACAGGTTTGTTTATGCATCGATGATGGATAAGTACACACGGCTGGAGGGCACGGTGAGAGCGGAGGCGTGCAGGGCGCGATGGCTTGTGGCGCCCACCTCTGTGGTACAAAGTGTAAACATGGGACCGGCCGCCGGATTATCCGGCGGCCTCCATGCTATGAATGGGGAGACCGAAGCTCCCTCGCGCCTGCCGGCGCGGGGTATCAAGGAGGAGGAAAGCATGCACATCGCAACGAACGCACTCTCCGGGGAGGCAGCCCTCTCCACTACCGTCATCAGCGCCCCCTCGGCGCGCGCGCTCGCGACCGGCGTCGCGGTCGCGGCTGCGGTCGCGCTGCCGCAGGTCGCGCACGTGTTCGGCGCCGCCGTCGGCCTCGGCCCGGCTGTCGGTCAGGTCCTGCTGCCGATGTTCCTCCCCGTGATGGCCGTGGGCCTGCTCGCCGGTCCGGCTGCCGGCCTCGTCGCCGGCGTCGTGGCGCCGGTCCTGAGCTCGCTGCTCACCGGAATGCCCGTCGCGCCGATGCCCCTCTTCGCGATGGTCCCGGAGGTCGCGGTCCTTGGCCTCGTCTGCGGCGCCCTCTCCACCAGGAGGCTGCTGTGGGTCGCGAAGGTCCTCGTCGCCCAGCTCGCCGGCCTTGCCGCCTACGCCGTCGCAGCGGGCCTGTTCGCCGCTGTGGCGACCGGCTTCGACGCCCAGGTCCTTCTCGGTACGGTTGCCAACGTGGCGAGGGTCGCGCTGCCCGGCTACGCGATCCAGTGGGTCGCGCTGCCTGCGCTGATGGCCGCCGTCACGCGCGCCGAGTCCGCGCGCAGCGGGCGCTAGCATGGCCGCGCGGCAGGGCGGCGCGGTGGGCGGCTCGGTGGCCCGTGCGGCCGCCGGTCCGGCCGACGACCTCGCGCGCGCCCGCGAGCTGCTCGACGCAGACGGGCGCACCGTCGTAGCCGTCAGGGGCGACGACGTGCTCGCGAGCGAGGAGCGGGGGGTGCGCCCCCTGCTCTGGTGGGTCTCCGCGGGCACGAGCCTCGAGGGCTTCTCCGTGGCGGACAAGGTCGTGGGCAAGGCGCCCGCCCTGCTGTACTGCCTCCTCCGGCCGCGGGCGGTGTCCGCCCCGGTGATGAGCTCCGCCGCCAGGACCGTGCTCGAGGCGCACGGGATCGGGGCTGCGTGCGAGGTCGAGGTCGACCGGATCCTGAACGCGTCGAAGACCGGCCAGTGCCCGATCGACGCCTCCGTCACGGACGTGTCCGACCCCGAGGAGGGCCTGGCCGCGATTCGGGCTCGACTCCGGGAGCTCGCCGCGGCGCGGGCTGCCGCCGGCGGGACACCTGCCAGCGGCACGGCGTCGGCCGGTGGAGCCGCCTAGGTAGGCGGGTGTGGAGCCTGTCTCCTCCGCAAGCGCACGCCGGCGCTACCGTTGGCGGAGGATGAGCGGCTTTAGCAGAATAATTATAAAGTTATAACTATACTGAATGACACATATCTTGGGCAATCCCCCGCACAGGGTACTCGACCTGTGCGGGGGTTGCGCTGTCGTGGCGTTCATCGCTTGCCGGCTCGGCTGCGTCCGGTTCGAGTGACAACCGCGCCCGGCCAGGTCGCACCTGGCCCGCGACACCTACGGACAAGGAGAAGAACATGCAAGAAAGAGCCGAAAGGCGGCGCTCGCGGACTGTGCGTCCGACGCCGGCGTGCCCGCCGTCCGTGCGTCCGCCCCGCCCGCGCCCCGGGGTCCTCGCGGTAGCTGTGGTCCTGCTCGTGGCAGTGATCCTCGCGACCGCCGCGATCCTCTCGCCCGCCGCGCCCGCCCTCGCGGAGCCCTCCACGACTACCGGGTCCGCCACGGCAGCCAAGCCGACCGGCGGCGACGTCATCTACTGGAGCGACGCAGGCGACGACGCCAACCCCGGACTGGACTCCTCGGCACCGGTCAGGACCTGGGACAGGGTGAGCGAGCTGCTGCGCGAGAACACGGGCGTCGACAGGGTCGCGCTCACCGGGACCGTGACCCTGGAGAGCACGGAGGTCGATCCCCCTCGCCAGCTGACCATCACGAGGGCGGATGGCAACAAGCAGTTCAACATGTTCTGGGTGGCCGACGGTGCGACCGTCTCCTTCGACGACGTCACGATCGACGGAGGGGTGGTGGGTGACGCGGCCACGTACGAGCCGGGCTCGAGCGGCGGCTTCATCATCGTCCAGGGCGCGCGCTCCACGGTAACCCTGGGTGGCTCCTGCGTCCTCGAGAACAATGGCAACAGCGCGGTGGTCCTGAACGGCGACGGTGCGACGCTCGACGTCGAGGGCGCCACCTTCAGAAACAACGTCGCCATCTTCGGAGGGGCCATCGCCGCCTCCTACGAGTCCACCGTGAACGTGGACGCCGGGACCTTCGAGGGCAACCGGGGCGGCAGCATGGGTGGTGCCATCATGCTGAGCGGCGGCACCGGCGCGCAGGGCGAGTCCGCGCACCAGACCCTGAACGTCACGGGCAGGGCTGGCGCCGTGACGTTTGCGGACAACGCCTCCAAGGACGGGGGCGGCGCCATCTGCCTGAACGTCGGCACGAGCGCCGACATCAGGAGCGCCACCTTCAGGAACAACAATGCCATGCTCGGCGGTGCCATCTACGTGGCCGGCAACGTAGACACCAGCAGGGGGAGGGGCACGCTCACGATGGGCTCGACCCTCATCACCGGCAACAGCGCCTCCTCGGAGAGCGACGGCGACCCCGAAGGCTACCTCGCCGGGGGAGGAATCTACAGCTGCCCCACGAGCGAGCTCAGCCTCGACGTCGACGAGGGATACAAGATCTTCGGCAACACCGCGAGCGACATCGCCATCGACGGGGACTCGCAGCCGTTCTGGGGAAGCGAGCTCTACGGCGCCGCGCCGAGCTTCCGCATCAGCTCGCGCGCGGCTGACGGCACGGACAGCGCATGGGAGAAGGTCATGGGCGCCGCGAGCGACGTCTCCGCGTACCTCGACTCCGAGGTGACCCTGCAGCCGGACGGCGGCGACCGCATCGCGCTCAGGAGCGGAAACGAGGGCGGCGTGACCGACCCCTCCGCCTACGATGTGGTCTTGACCGGAAACAGCGCAGAGGTCGGCGGCGCCATCGCCAACAACGGAACGTTGAGCATCGGCAGCGCGGGCAAGGACGTGTCCGTCACGAAGGTCTGGGACGACGCCGGGAAGTCCGATGCGCGCCCGGCCTACGTCACGCTCCGGCTCTACGCCGACGACGCGGCGGAGCCGCTCGCGACGGTGCGCATCGGCACCGAGGCGGACGCGAGCGCCGGCGTGGTCGCGGCGGACGTGCGCGAGGACGGCAGCTGGGGATACGTCTTCGAGAACCTGCCCACCAAGACGCCCGCCGGACGCAAGATCACCTACCGCGTGGAGGAGGACCAGGCCGCGGGCTACCTCGCACCCGTCGTGACGGGCGACCAGGCCTCCGGCTTCACGGTCACGAACAAGGTCGAGCCAGAGGGCGGCAACCCTGGCGAGCCCGGTGGCGGTAACCCTGACGAGCCCGGCGGCGGCAACCCTGGCGAGCCCGGCGGCGGCAACCCTGGCGGAGGCTCCGGTGCCCCGACCCGGACGAAGGCGACGCCTGCCCAGCCCGGCGGCCTGCCCGACACGAGTGACCCGACGTCCCGCTCGGCCGCCCTCGCCCTTGCTGCGCTCGGGTTCGTGACTGCGGGGACGTGCCTCGTCGTCCGGCGCAAGCTTGGATAAGGACGTGCGGCCGGCCGCGCGGCCGGCCGCCAGCGGGGTGGCCTAGACTAGCGAGTCCGCTGGCTGCGGGTCTGCTGTCCGCGAGTCCGTTGGCGGCCGAGCTTTCGCCCCCCCCGGTCGCCTCAGCTAATGCGCGGGGTTGTGAGCATTGCCGCGCGGGCGCCCAGTCCTTGGGCGCCCGCGCTCATATCTGTTCCTGCCCCTTATTTGCTATCTTTCGTGGCTCGTACGGCGTGGCTCTTGCAGTCAGCGGACCGTGCATTCGGCGGACCGTGAGAGGCCGTCCAAAGCTGATTCTCTAGAGCCCTTGTGCTCCCGGGTGTACGAGCAAATCGCTTTTTCTCGACAAAATCGGCCAATTTTGTCGAGAAAAGATTTTATGACTAGTGATCATAATTCGTTTTGCGAACAAAAATCGAAGATTTTGTTCGCAAAAAGCGATTTGCTCATGCGCCTACACACTATGAGCCGCTCTGTGTCATGGGCTAGATGTCATGGCGCGAATCCAGAGGGCTCATACGGCCTCTCAGCGCCTCGTCATCTCCGAGCGCGTGACCGTCTTCACAAGGGGGCCGCCGTCGTCTTGGCGCAGAGGTCGCCTTGGGCGTCGTCGAGACCTCGATTGCCGAAGGAGGTCTGGCCAATCCCTGCGCCGCGCCGACAAGCGCCGACAAGGCTGGTCAACCTCTCGTGCGACGTCGACAACCAATCGACATAATTACAATTTGACAAGTATCGATATAACGGATAGATTCTGCTGCGTCAGGTTCCATCAGGGTGCGACGCGAGGCTGGCACGGGGCTGGCTGCGACGTCGTCGAAGGGATGTGGTGCGGCGTGGGCGACAAGGGCGTGGGCGACAAGGGCGTGGGCGACAAGGGCGTGCTCGACGAGGGCGCGGTCCGCAGGGGCGCGACCGAAGGCGGCGCGATCAGCTTCTTCCAGCGCTACCTGACCGTATGGGTGCTCCTCTGCATGGTGGCGGGGGTGCTCCTGGGGCACTTCGTCCCTGCGGTGCCGGAGTTCCTCGGCAGGCTGCAGGTGGCGGGGATCTCCATCCCCATCGCGGTTCTCATCTGGGTCATGATCTACCCGATGATGATCAAGGTCGACTTCCAGAGCATCAGGAACGTGGGCAAGAACCCGCGCGGGCTCGTCGTCACCTGGGTCACCAACTGGGCGATAAAGCCGTTCACCATGTACGCCATCGCCTACCTCTTCCTCTTCGTGGTGTTCGGGCGCCTGATCTCGCCTGATCTGGCGACCCAGTACCTCGCCGGAGCGGTGCTGCTGGGCGCGGCTCCCTGCACGGCGATGGTCTTCGTCTGGAGCTCGCTGACGCACGGCAACCCCGCCTACACCGTGGTCCAGGTCGCCACCAACGACCTGATCATCCTCGTGCTCTTCGTGCCGATCGTGAAGTTCCTGCTCGGCGTCTCCAACGTGGCCGTGCCCTACGCGACGCTCTTCGTGAGCATCTTCCTCTTCGTGGTGATCCCGCTCGTGGGCGGCGTGCTCACCCGCGTGGGCGTCACCCGCTCCAAGGGCGCGGCCTACCTGGACGAGGTCTTCGTGCACAAGTTCGACAACGCCACCACGGTCGGCCTTCTCGCCACGCTGGTGATCATCTTCAGCTCGCAGGCGGAGGTCATCCTGGACAACCCGCTGCACATCGTGCTCATCGCGGTGCCCCTCGTCATCCAGACCTTCCTGATCTTCTTCGTCGCCTATGGCGCGGCGAGGCTGGTGCGGCTTCCCTTCGACGTCGCCGCGCCCGCGGGCATGATCGGCGCCTCCAACTTCTTCGAGCTCGCGGTCGCCGTCGCGATCGCGCTCTTCGGCACGACGAGTCCGGCGGCGCTTGCCACCACGGTGGGCGTGCTCACGGAGGTTCCCGTGATGCTGACCCTCGTCAGGATCGCCAACCGGACGAAGGGCTGGTTCGCTCGGGAGTCCGCCTAGCAGCACGTTCGTGCTAGGCTCGTGCGAGCGTCACTTCTCCAGCACGGCGCCAGCGGCGCCAGCGGCCCCACGCAGGGCCGTCGGTGCCGCCGCGTCGCGTGACCGACCCCGCGCGAAAGGAGCTCGTGATGCCGCGACTCACCACCATCCGGCAGCGCCTCCGCCTCTCCAACGTCCTCACGCTGGTCGTGCCCCTCGTGGTCTGCGTCCTGGTGGGCCTCGCCTGCGTAGGCGTCTTCCTCGCGCAGGTGCACGGTGGCCTCGACCTGGGGATATCCGACGCCGAGGACATGACCACCCTCGGCCGCGTCGTCTCCGAGTCCGCTGGCGGCATCCTGGCGGCAAGCTCGGACGAGCCTGCGCGCGACTCCGCCCTCTCGGTGCTCGCCCAGCAGGTCGAGGGCAGCGGCATGACCCTCAAGGTGTACGACCAGGCGGGCGACGTCGTCTTCGGCTCGGGTGAGCCCAGCCAGGAGCAGGCCCTTCTCGCCGCGACGCGACCCCTGGACGACAAGAACGGCGCGCTCGTGTCCGCCGCCGGGACGAGCCTCTACCTGCACGCCGAGGGCGCCTACCACGTCGCGCTCTTCGGTAGCTACACCGAGGCCAGGGGAGACGCGATCAAGACCGCCGCCCTCATGTCCGCCTTGGTCATCCTCGTGGCAGCCGTAGTCTCCACGCTCGCGATGGACCGGCTGGGCCGCCGCCTCGTCTACGACCGACTGACCGACGGGCTGTCGCTGCTCGCCGACGGCGTCGACCGCGTCGCCGACGGCGACCTCGCGTACCGGATCGACTACCCGGGCCAGGACGAGTTCGCCCCCATCTGCGACGACTTCGACGAGATGGCCGAGCGCCTCGAGGAGGCCGAGAGGAGCGGCGTCGCCGACGAGCGGCGCCGGCGCGAGCTCGTCGCGGGCGTCAGCCACGACCTGCGCTCGCCGCTCACCTCGATCCAGGGCTACGTGGAGGGCCTGCTCGACGGGGTCGCATCAACGCCCGAGCAGCGCGACCGCTACCTCAGGACCATCCGCCGCAAGACCCAGGAGCTGTCGCGCCTGGTGGAGGACCTCTTCCTGTTCTCCAAGCTCGACCTGGACGACTATCCCTGCGACCTCGCCACGACCGACCTTGCGACCACCGTGCACCAGATCATCGAGGACCTGTCACCGAGCTACGACGAGCCTGCGATCCGGATCGTGGAGACGCCCGCCGCCCCCGCCGCCAGCGGAGCCGCCCCCGCCGTCGGATGCCGGGTCGACCGCGCCCTTCTCCAGCGCTGCATCGCCAACGTCGTGTCCAACGCCGCCAAGTACGCGGCCGGCGGCACCCTCAGCGTCTCGGTGGGCGAGAAGGACGGCGTCGCCACGGTCTCGCTGTGCGACGATGGGGCGGGGGTCCCGGCGGAGGAGCGAGCGCGCCTGTTCGACGTCTTCTACCGGAGCGACCCCGCACGCCAGCACACCGGCTCGGGCTCCGGGCTCGGGCTTGCGATCGTGGCGCGCGCGATGCGGCGGATGGGCGGGACGGCGGAGGCGGCCGAGTCCCCCTCGGGCGGGCTTGCCATCCTCCTGCACTTCCCCGCGACCTCGCTGGCTCGGGAGGACGACACGGCAGGGGAGTGATCCGATGCAACGCATCCTGATAGTGGAGGACGACGAGGACATCGCCCTCCTGGAGCGGGACTACCTCGAGGTCTCCGGCTTCGAGACCCAGATCGCGACGAGTGGCGACGACGGCCTCGCCCGCGCGCTCGCCGGCGGCTTCGCGGCCGTTCTCCTCGACGTAATGCTGCCGGGCATGAGCGGCTTCGATGTGCTGCGCCGCCTGCGGGAGCGCAGCGCGGTGCCGGTGCTGCTCGTGACCGCGCGCTCCGAGGACATCGACCAGATCCGCGGCCTGGGGCTCGGCGCGGACGACTACGTGACCAAGCCCTTCTCGCCCTCGGTGCTCGTGGCCAAGGTCAAGGCCGCGATCGCCACGGCCGAGCGCCACGGGCGCGACGGTGCCGGCACGGCAGACAGGGAGGCGCGGCGGCTCCTCGGCGCTGACGGCCTCGTCGTCGACACCAGCAGCCACGAGGTGTGGGCTCGCGGCAGGCTGGTCGAGCTCACCAACCGAGAGTACGGGCTTCTCGTCTTCCTGCTCTCGCACAAGGGCACGGTCTTCTCGCGCGACGCCCTGTACGAGCGGGTCTGGGGGCTCGACGCCGTCGGCGACTCGGCGACGGTGACCGTCCACGTCAACCGCCTGCGCGAGAAGGTCGAGAAGGACCCGGGGCACCCTGCCGTCATCCAGACGGTGCGGGGCGCGGGCTACATCGTGCGCGACGAGTGACGCCGGGCCGCGGCCGGCGTCCGGCCGCCGCGCCCGGCGTCCGGCCGTCGCGCCCGGCGGTGCGCGTACGCGGCCGGCCGTCCCGCCGCGCCCGCGCCCGGATGGCGCGCTCGAGTTTATCCAGAGTTTATCCTGCCGTTGGGAGGGCTTTAGGGCGGCTTCCTAGGATGGGGACCTATTACGAGGGCGCCGGCCCGCGCCGGTGCGGACCCATCCTGGAGGTATCCCATGCAGGACGCGATCTTCGCATTCATCTCGCAGTTCGGCTACCTGGCCGTCGGGGCGCTGATCTTCCTCGAGAACGTCTTCCCGCCGATTCCGAGCGAACTTATCCTGCCGCTCGCCGGCTTCTTCTCCAGCACGGGCGCCCTGTGGCTCCCGCTCGCGGTCCTGGCGGCGACCGTGGGGTCGCTCGCCGGCGCGTACGTGCTCTACGCGGCCGGCACCGCACTCGACGAGGCGAGGCTCTCGCGCCTGCTCGCATCCAGGCCGGCCCGCGCCCTCGGCTTCGAGGAGTCCGACGTGCGCGCGGCGTTCGGATGGTTCGAGACCAAGGGGCAGGCGACGGTGCTCATATGCCGCTGCATCCCCGTGGTGAGGAGCCTGATCTCCGTCCCCGCCGGCATGTCCCGCATGGGCCTGGGCAGGTTCTCCCTCATGACCTTCGCGGGGTCGCTCGCGTGGAACACGGTGCTCTGCTCGCTCGGCTTCTGGGCGGGCGGCGCCTGGCGCGAGGCCGCCTCCGGCGCCGCGAGCGCGATCGACCTCGCGACCTACGCCGTGGTCGCCGCCCTCGGGGTCGCCGCGCTGGTGTGGTTCTGCCGCAGGATTCTGCCGCGCATCAAGGGCCAGGGCGTCGAGGGCGGTGCCGAGGGGTAGGGCCTGTCATCCCTCTCGCATAAGGTCGTGACGCGTTTTTCTCCTCTAGCTGCAATCTCTCCGTCTAACGTTGCATATGGTGCATCTACCGACAAAAACATGCCGTCTGTCGAGTGTTACTCGCGTGTTAAGGGTCATGAATTTGTGGCTCTCGGTGAACTTCTGGGGAGCATCATGGGCGCCGCGCGAAGGGGACGTGCGCAAGCGCCCCCGGCGACGTGCATGGGCACGCCCAAGCGCAGGAAGCAAGGGAGACAAGATGTTCCAGGCCACCAAGATCGCACGAATCGAGATTACCGGCATTAGGTAGGTGCGGGTGGCTGACTCAACGGGCCGTCCGCACCGCGGACGGCCGTGGACCCTCGGGGCCCGGGCTGTCAAGACTGGCGGCACCGGGCCCTTCTCGTTTCGATGCCGCCGACCCGACCGAGGCGGGACATCGAAGGAGAGAGGAGACCCAATGTCCACGCAAGCTGCAACACTGGCCGCCCCGACGGCGACCGAGGCGCCTCACCGAGACTCGGTGCTCGAGGTCATGGCGGCCTCGATGATCGGCACCGCAATCGAGTTCTACGACAACTACTGCTACTCCATCGCCGCGGCGAGCTACTTCGGCCTCGTGTTCTTCACGAGCGTGGCCAAGCAGAACCCCTTCCTGGCGACGCTGCTCTCGTTCGTGACCTTCGCCGTCTCGTTTCTGGCGCGCCCCTTCGGCTCGCTGCTGTTCGGCCACTTCGGTGACAAGCTCGGCCGCAAGAGGACCCTGGTCGCGGCCCTGCTGATGATGGGCATCTCGACCTTCGTCGTCGGCCTCCTGCCCGGCTACGAGGTGCTCGGGCCCATGGCCGTCGTGCTGCTGTGCGTCTGCCGCGCCTGCCAGGGCCTCGGGCTCGCGGGCGAGTGGTCCGGCGCCGCGCTCGTGGCGACCGAGAACGCGCCTGCCGACAAGCGCGCGCTGTGGGGGTCCTTCCCCAACCTGGGCGCACCCATCGGGTTCTTCTTCGCGTATGGCGTGAACCTGCTGCTGGAGACCAACCTCTCCGAGGAGACCATGGTCGCGTGGGGCTGGCGCATCCCGTTTCTGCTCTCCGCGGTGCTCGTGGTCGTCGGCCTGCTCGTCCGTGAGCGTATGAGCGAGACGCCCGTGTTCCAGAAGGCCGTCCGGGAGGACCGCGTCGTCAAGAGCCCGCTGCGAGAGCTCGCCAAGTACTGGAAGCAGGTCGTGCTCGGCACCTGCGCGATGGGCATCACCTACACCCTCTTCTACCTGCTCGGCACCTGGTCGCTCGCTTACGGCGTGAAGACCCTCGGGTTCGCCCAGACCGACTACCTCAAGCTCGAGCTCGGCGCCGTGTTCTTCTTCGCCGCCTTCGTGGTCGTGGGGTGCCTGGCCGCCGACAGGTACGGTCGTCGCCCGACGGTGCTGCTCGCGACGGTGCTCACCGTGGTCTTCAGCTTCTTCGCGCCGCAGCTGCTTGCGACCCAGAACGTGGCCAACGTCTTCCTCTTCCTCTCCGTCGGCTTCTGCCTGATGGGCACCCTCTTCGGGCCGTGCGGCGCCTACCTGCCCGAGCTCTTCCCGGCCAAGGTGCGCTACTCCGGATCCGGCCTGGCGTACAACCTGGCCTCGATCCTCGGCGGCGCCTTCGCCCCCACGATCGCCACGGCGCTCGTGCTCGCCTTCGGCATCCAGGGCGTGGGCTGGTACCTCGCCGCGATGTCCGTGGTCGCCCTCGTCGCCCTGCTCCTCATCAAGGAGGGCAAGGACGTGAGCTTCGAGGCGTAGTTGCAGCGGATCCGAGCCGCCCGCGCGGCGGTTCGCGACCCGGGAGCGCAGCCAAGGCCCGCGGCAAGGCTCGCGGCAAGGCTCGCAACGAGATCCTTCATGAGTCGCCCCTCGGCTTCGCCGAGGGGCGCTCTTTTATGGGGTTGGCCTAAGGTTCGTACGCGGCCTCGAGCGGGGGGGGCGGAACGCTGCGGGCTATCGGCCGGCGGCCGCGATCCCCCGCACCGCGAGGTCCACGACGCGGTAGGCGCCGTCGTATACGCCCGCGCGCCACGCGTCCTCGATCCGGTCGCACATGAACCCCACGAGCTCGCGGTCCGCCTGCAGCGAGTCGACCATCGCGAGCACCTCGTCGTCGCGGCCCATCTCGTAGGTGCCGTCGCCGACCTCCGCGGCCCTTATCGCCCCCCACGCCTCGTGCCCGCCGACGCGGTGGATCATCAGCTTGGGGACCGGGTAGAACGAGAACTCGCTCGGCTTGGTGACGAGCACGTCCGAGCAGCGCATGAGCACGTTCGAGCTGTACACGGCCGAGAAGATGTCCTTGTCGCAGAAGGCGTGCACGCCGCTGGCGTCGCCGGCGCGCGCGGCCTCGGCGAAGCGCGCCACGTCGGCGAAGTCGTCGAAGTGGGTCTGCGCGAGCGTGGCGAGCCCGTCGACCGAGCTGGCAAGCCCCTCCCAGACGTCGCGGTGGTCGCCCACGTTCAGGAAGACCACCGCCTCGCCGCGCCGCACGTAGGGGAGGAGGTGGGCGACGATGGCCGCGAAGAGGCCCTGCTGCGCGCCCGCCCCGCCGACGGAGAGCAGGTAGCGGACGGGCCCGCCGCCGAGGACGCGCGCCCTGCGGGCGGCGCAGTCGGCGCCGACGTTGCTCGCGAGCTCGTGGTCCACGTAGTGGCCGGTGTAGACGAGCGAGCCCTCCGGCATCGGCCTGAGCTGCCGGCTGGGGTCCATGCCGCGCAGCTGGTGGTAGCCGAGGTAGGCGCTCGGCGTCTGGACCGCATGGATCGCGCCCTCGGCCAGGTGGAGCGCCATCGGCCAGTTGTCCGGGATGGCGTTCACGACGTGGGTCATCCCCGCGTGCACGGCGGCCTGGGCCGGCCAGACGTGCGTGCCCACGAAGGGCACGTCGCGGTCGAGGTCCGCGAAGAGGGGGACGCACAGCTCGGAGACCTTCTGGTCGCCGGCGTTGTAGCTGAGCCTGCGGAAGCCCTCGCTGTTGAGCGGCTCCCAGACGAGGCGGTTGAACGGCGCAAACCGCTGCGAGAGCCGCGAGCCGAGCGAGTAGAGGTCGTTCTGGTGCGCTATCACCTTGGAGCCGGTGCTCCCCGCGAAGGAGGCGAGGTCGAACCAGTAGGGGGTGTAGCCCATCGCGTGCGCCGCCGACGCGATCGCCATCGAGATCCGGTAGTGGCCGAACCCCATGCGGATGTTGCCGACGACGACCGGCGAGCCGTCGGATCCCGGCACCGTGCGCTCGGTCGCGGGCGGGCGTGGTGCCGTGCGGGCGTCCGCGCGGATGTCGAACGGGCGGGCGTCCGCCTGGGCCCCGGCCCCGGCCCCGGCCGCGCCGGCCCCGGCTGCGCCGGTCGCCCCGGCCCCGGCGAGCACCAGGTTCCTGACGCCGAGCGCGTGCGAGATTACGGGCACGTCCGCGCTGGCCAGGTGATAGCTCGTCCGCGAGTCGTCGCCGAACCTCCGGAGGTAGCGCTCCTTCGTGCGCACCGCCTTGCGGTAGGTCCTGGAGCCCTGGTCGTTGCCGAAGGCGCTGCGCGCCCGGTCCTCGCCGTTGTCCATCGATTCCTCCTTGACGGGGAAGCTTCGTAGTTGATAGTCTGACTATCAGACTGATAGCCAGACTATCAGCTTTTGCAACCCAGTCAAGGAGAAGGACATGCGAGAGGAACGTGCAGTCGCGGCGCAAGGCCCGGAGGCCGGCGACGCCGCACCCGCGCCCGCCGCCGCGCTCGCGCCCGCCGCTGCGTCCGCCGCACCCGCGCCCGCCGACGCCGCCGCGGCCCGCGACGCCCGCGTGGTCGCCTGCGCCGCGGACCTCTTCCTCTCCTATGGCCTCCAGGCGGTGCGCATGACCGACATCGCAGAGGCCGCGGGCGTGGGCGTCGCCACGCTCTACCGGCGCTTCTCCACCAAGACCCGCATCGCGGTGGAGGCGGCTACCCTCCTCTGGCACCGGTTCAACGAGCGCATCGTGGACCTCGTGGAGTCCGACCGCTTCCTCGCCATGGACGGCGCCGAGCGGCTCGAGACGCTGCTCGCGGAGTACGCGGCCCACTACGTCGCCAACCGCGCGTTCGTCTCCTTCGTCGACGAGTTCGACCACCTGGTCCTCAAGGAGGGGCTGACGCCGGAGCAGCTCGCGGCGTACGGCCGCGAGGTCGACTCGTTCTACCTCATCTTCGAGGACGCCTACCGCCTCGGCGTGGCCGACGGCTCCGTGCGGGCGATCGGCGACTTCCGGACCTTCTACCGGAGCGTGGCGCACTCCCTCATGGGGCTGGCGGAGAAGCTCTTCCGCGGCGACGTCATACCCTCCGACGACTTCCGGCAGGCGTCGAAGGAGCTCGACTGTCTGGTGGACATGGCCGTGCGCTACATCAGGCTATAGGCGGGCCGGCCTGCGGCGTCCGGCCCGCGGCGGCCGGCCTGCGGCAAGAGGTCCTTATCGGCAGGAGAGGGCGAGGGGAGAAGGACATGGGCGAGAAGGACATGGGCGAGAAGCGCGTGCGGGAGAAGGAGCTTGCGGACGGAAGGGTGCTCCGGCGCTTCGCGATCGGCCAGCTGGGCTGGGCGATCCTGTCCGGCATCATCAGCAACTGGCTGGTCTACTACTACATGCCGTCGGACTCCCAGGTCGCCGCCGGCATGCCGCTGTTCATCACCCAGGGCATCGTCTTCGCCGGGCTGACGGTGATCGGCGTCATCACCGGCTGCGGCCGGCTGCTCGACGGCTTCATCGACCCCTTCATCGCCTCCCGATCGGACTCCCTCGCGAGCCCGCGCGGCCGCCGCATCCCCTTCATGCGCGCGGCGGCGCTGCCCTTCGCCGCGATGACCGTGCTCGTCTTCGTCCTGCCCGGCACGTCCAGCGCGCTGGCCAACGACCTTCTCCTCTTCGTCTGCCTGATGCTGTTCTACGTCACGCTCTCGCTCTACTGCACGCCCTTCAACGCGCTGATTCCCGAGCTGGGGCGCACGCAGGAGCTGAGGATCAACCTTTCGACCTACATCTCCGTGACCTACTTCCTCGGCACGGCCATGGCCTACCTGGTCACGGCGGTCGCCGGCGCCCTCGAGCCCGCGCTCGGCCCGGTCGCCGCCTTCCGCGTGACGGTCGCCGCCCTCGCGCTGGTCGCGCTCGCCTGCATGCTGGTGGCCGCCCTCGGCATCGACGAGACGCGCTACGCGGACACCCAGCCCAGCTCCACCCCGATGGGCAGGTCGGTCGCGAAGACCTTCAAGAACCGGCAGTTCCAGGTCTTCGAGGGCTCCGACGTGCTGTACTGGGTCTCGATAACGATGTTCCAGACGGGGCTGCCGTACTACGTGACGGAGCTCATGGGCTTCGACGACTCCTGGACCTTCGTGTTCTTCGCCGCGATGACCGTGGTGTCGCTGCTGTTCTACGCGCCGGTGAACCTGCTCGCCAAGCGGCTCGGCAAGAAGCGGCTCGTGGCGTTCGCGTTCTTCGCCTTCTGCCTCGCCTTCGCCGTGACGGCCGTCTGCGGCCTGTTCGGCGTGCCCGGCGTCGTCTGGGGTTGCCTCGTCGCCGTGCTCGCCGCCGTGCCCATGGCCATCCTGGGCATCCTCCCGCAGGCGGTGCTGGCCGACATCGCCGAGGCCGACGCGATTGAGACGGGCGAGCGCCGCGAGGGCATGTTCTACGCGGCGCGCACCTTCAGCATGACGCTGGGACAGACGCTTGCGATGATCCTGTTCACCTCGCTCTCCGCTGCGGCGGGCGGCGGCGTCGGCTACCGCCTGACGGCCGTGGTCGCGACGGCGTTCTGCCTGGTGGCGGGCCTGGTGTTCACGCGCTATCGCGAGCGCGACGTGCTCTCCGCCATCTCGTCGCGAGAGGGAGGGCAGCGCTGATGGCACGTTCCTCGGGCGAGAAGGACCCGGCGGGCGAGAAGGACCCGGCGGGCGAGAAGGACCTGCGCCCCGGGCGCCGCGCGGACCGGACGACGGGCGCCGGTGCCTGCACGGTCCTTGCGGCGGAGGTCGCCTGGAGGCTCCCGGGGGAGGCGGGCGAGCGCTTTGCTTCCGCGCTCGTGCCCGGCGCAGGCGGCGGGCTCGCACAGACGGCCCCCGACCCGTTGGCCCCCGAGCCGGCGGCCCCCGACCCGACGGCCTCGGAGACCGCGCCCCTCGAGGTCCTTCTCGACGCGAGGGGAGGGCGCTGCCGCATCCTCGTGCGCGCCCGCGAGCGCGCGGAGGTCCTTTGCGCGCGGGTGCGCGTGGCCGTCGACCTGGCCGGCTCCGACCGGCTCTACCTCAACGGCTACAACTCCTGGACCGACTCGGTCGAGCACAGTCCTCGGGACGCGATGGTGGGCCTGGCCCGCACGCCCCGCGCGGTCGTGGCCCACTGGGTGCTCGACGCGTCGGGCGACTACCGCTTCGCGCCCCAGGACCCGCGGCCGGGGCACCAGCACGGCATCGGCTACGGCTACGTGCGGAAGGGCGACGTCGTCACGCTCTTCGGCGAGTGCGATCCGGACGGGGGCGTGACGACCATCCTGGAGGACCTGCCCCAGGGCACCCTGACCTTCGAGAAGGAGGGCGCGGGCGAGGTTGCCCCCAGCTCGTGGCAAGGCTCCGGCGAGGTCGGCGCCAGCTCGCAGCAAGGCGGCTGGACATGCGCGCTCGACCTCTTCTTCGCCACCGGCACGCTCGAGGACGCCTTCTCGCGCTACCTCTCCGCCATGGGCGTCTCCCGTCGTCCGGCCCGGCCGCTCGTCGGCTTCTCGAGCTGGTACCGCCACTACGGCGACATCGACGCGGAGAAGATCCTGCACGACCTGGCGGGAGTCTCGGCCATCCTCGCCGACGGGGGCGCCGCTGCCAGCGCGTCCTTCTCGCCCGTGGTCCCCGTCTTCCAGATCGACGACGGATACGCCAGGGTCGGCGACTGGGCGACGCCCGACCCCGCGCGCTTCCCCGAGGGCATGGGCGCGATGGCGGACGCGATCCGCACTGCCGGCCTCGTGCCCGGGCTCTGGATGGCGCCCTTCGTGTGCGAGCGGGACTCGCGGCTCTTCTCCGAGCACCCGGGCTGGCTGCTGCGCGACGACTCAGGCCGCCCCGTCATGAGCGGGTCGCACTGGAGCGGCGGCTACGCGCTCGACACGCTGAACCCCGAGGTCAGGGAGCACGTGCGCGCGTCCCTCCGGATGGCGACGGAGACCTGGGGCTTCCGGCTGCTCAAGCTCGACTTCCTTTACGCGGCGGCGCTGCTGCCGCACGGCGGCATGAACCGCGGGCAGCTGATGGCGGACGCGCTGGGCCTGCTGCGCGCGAGCGTGCCCGAGGGCACCCTCTTCGACCTGTGCGGGGTCCCCGTGATGAGCGCGCTGGGGCGCTGCGAGTACTGCCGCGTCGGCTGCGACGTGGGGCTGGACTGGGACGGCCGGCGCTACATGCGCATCACGGGCCGCGAGCGGGTGAGCACGCGCAACTCGCTCGCCAACACCCGCGGCCGCGCGCACCTCGACGGGAGGGCCTTCCTCAACGACCCCGACGTCTTCTTCCTCAGGGACGACGTCAGGCTGACGGCAGACCAGCGCCAGGAGCTCCTCCTCACCGACGCGCACCTGGCGGGGATGCTCCTCACGTCGGACGACATGGGCGCTTGGGACGCCGGCCAGCGCGCCGCCTTCGGCCGGGCGCTGGCCGAGCTCGAGGCGCGCGCCGCGCGCTACTCCGTCTGACCCGGCGAGATCGTGGGGACGCGCGGGAAGAAGTAGGGCTGGTGGCAGACCCAGGGGCGCCCTGGTCCGTGCGCTTACGCGAGCCTGGCGCCGCAGCGCGAGCAGAACGCGGCCTCCTGCTCGTTCATGGCGCCGCACTCGGGGCAGGCCCTCGTCCTCGCCGGCTCGGCGCCGGCAGCGCTGTCGTCAGCGGATGCGGCGGTGTCCGCGCCCGCGGCGGGGCTCGCCGCGTCGGCGTCGGAGGTGGCGTCCTGCGACGCGGCGGCCTCGGACGTCTCGGCCTCCTTCCTGCCGGAGGGCTCGTCCGCGCCCTCCATGCCCTCGCGCACGCTCTTGACGGTCTGGCCGAGTGCCGTGCCGAGCTTCGGCAGGTTCTTCGGCCCGAACAGCACCAACGCGACGAGCAGGATTACGATGAGTTCCGGTGCGCCCATTCCAAGAAACATGATGTACCTCCCAAGCCAGGGGCAATGCCAACCGCAAGAGACTGTAGACTCGGGTGCAAGAAAAGAAAAATACACATTTCCATGGTGACCTATACAGCTGTTGGATACCTGGAGGAGTCAGAATCCAAGCGGCGCATCCCCGGGTGCCGAAACCCTCGGCTGTCCTCGTTGCGGTACAGGAAGGGCTGGGTGTGCGTGATACCATCCCCGTGCCAACGGATGAGTGCCTGCTGTCCTGGGGCCTTGGGAGCGCCGGCGCTCCCTTCCCCGGCAATTAACCCGGGCGGCCTCGGGCGCTCTGCCGAAGCTAGCGTCCCAGGCAAGGAGTGGGACTTGCTAGTTCCTTCGTGCCGCCCGTGTAGGACGATTTCGGATTGGACTTGCTATGGCAAACGGCGAGGTATGCAAGGCGACGGCGCTCCACGACGTCGCGAGGGAGTGCCCGTTCTGCGGCGGGAGGAAGGTCTATCTTGCGGAGACCAGAGCAGAGGGCAGGGCGACGCGCTACGGCGTCAGGTGCGCGAGCTGCTCGGCGAGCGTGGAGTCGGGGCGGTTCAGGCACCCGTGGGAGGCCATCGACGCCTGGAACGGCGGCGAGCGGGGCAGGTACTGCGACCGCAAGGACGAGTAGAGATTTCGTCTGTGGCCGCTAGACCCCCACGACTGGATCTGCATGGGTCCGGGTTTCGACGCCCTGCTCGTACCGATGCCCCTATCATGTGTAACCGTTGGTGAGCTGGTGCCGCGCTCTGGCGGAGGGAATCGCCCATGCAGATGTCAATCGTGCTCGCGAAGCAGGTCCTCGTGATGTTCTTGCTGGTGGGCATAGGGTTCGCCATGTTCAGGACGCACAAGATATCGATGGAGGGCAACCGTGTCTTGGGCAACGTGCTCATCTACCTCTCCCTTCCCGCGGTTATCGTGAAGAGCTTCATCGTGGAGCGCACGGCAGAGCATGCGGTCGCGCTGGCTTTGGGCGCCGCGGTCGCGCTGGCGTTGCTCGTGCTGGCAGCCGTCGTCGCGCGCGTGGTCTGCGGCAAAGACGCCATCGGCAACTTCGCGGGCACGTTCAGCAACCCGAGCTTCTTTGGCATACCGCTCGTGGTCGCGACGGTCGGCGCGAAGAGCGTGTTCTATAACGTGGGGTTCATCGCGCTCATGAACATTGGGCAGTGGACGTATGGCGTGTCGCTCTTGACCCGCCAGAACGGCGAACCATCGCCCACTCCGCGCCAGGTGCTGCACGACGTGGCCACGGCACCGTTCATGATCGCGTCGCTCTTGGGCATCGTGCTGTTTTGCACGCAGCCACCCCTGCCGGACGTCGTAACCACATGCCTGGACGATATCGCGGCGCTGAACACGCCGCTCGCCATGTTCATGATCGGCGTCTACCTCGCGCAGACGAACGTGCGACGGATGCTTGTGCGCGTCGCGAACTACCGTGTGGCACTGGCGCGTATCGTGGTCTCGCCGCTCCTCTCGCTCGCGCTGCTTTCCGTTGTCCCGGGCATGCCGTACCAGATGCGCATGGCCCTGCTGATTGCTGCGGCTTGCCCTGTGGGCGCAAACGTCGCCGTGTACGCGCAGCTTCATGACGCGGACTACGCGTACGCCGTCGAGACCGTCGTGGTGTCCGTGCTGCTGTCGATCGTGACCGTGCCCTTGGTGGTGGGACTCGCTAACATGGTCTGGGCGTAGGGGTATCGACATGCGACGCCGCCCCGCGGGTTGGCGCAGGGGAGATCCGAACGGGCGACGAGCTTGGCCCGGTCGTCGCTCGAAAGTCAGACTCGGAAACCCCGGACTACGAATCCGCCCTTTTCGACCTGGGCGGCGAAGCGGAGTTACGCACGGCTGAGCTCTCCGGGAACAAAGTCCCAGCTGGCGAGGAGCGCCGATTTCACCCGTGCGTAACCCCCGCCTCGGGCCGGAGGGGTCCGGCGGCGCTCGCGCTGCTGTCGGCGTCGCCGTCGCGTCGCTGCGAACTCGTGATGGGAGGCTCTCACATGGACGACAGGATGTCTGGCAGGGTGTCGCGGGGGAGGGTGGCGCTCTTCGTCGCCCTCGCAGTCGCCATCGACTGGGCGTGTTGGCTCTGGGCGGGGTCGCAGACCGGCTGGGCCGTGGCCGCGGGCACCGCCGAGTGGTCGGCCATCCTGCCGCTCACGATGTTCGGCCCGCTCGTCGCAGCTCTCGTGGTGGGGCGCGTGCCGGGGGCCGACGTGCCCCGGGGCTGGCGTCCGCGCGTCAGGGGGAACCTGCGCTGGTACGTGGTGGCGCTTCTCGCGCCGACTGCCCTCACGCTGCTCGGCGCCCTCGCATACTTCGCGCTCGTGCC
The DNA here is from genome assembly GCF_036408855.1 of Olsenella absiana. NCBI lineage: Bacteria > Bacillati > Actinomycetota > Coriobacteriia > Coriobacteriales > Atopobiaceae > Olsenella > Olsenella absiana. The sequence goes on along the minus strand of NZ_JAZGJQ010000012.1, from coordinate 18,148 downwards.
GGGCGACTTCGACCCCGAGGCCACCGCCTACGCCCAGGCCGCCGCGGCGCAGCTGGGCGCAGACTCCGCCCAGGTCCCCATGCTGTTGGCCGCACAGTTCGCGTCCGCGGTCCTTCTCGCCCCGTTCCTGAACGCCCTCTTCGCCATCGGGGAGGAGGCGGGCTGGCGAGGCTTCCTGTACCCGGCCCTCAGCGGCTGGCTCCCCCGTCCCGCCGCGATGCTCGCAACCGGGGCGGTCTGGGGACTGTGGCACGCCCCGCTCATCGCGATGGGATACAACTACGGTGCGTCGTACCTGGGCTTCCCGGGCGTGGGCGTCCTTGCGATGACCGTGTTCTGCGTGGGGTTCGGAGCCCTGCTCTGCCTGCTTCGGGACGTCACCCAGAGCGTGTGGCCCTGCGCCATCGCGCACGGCGCCCTCAACGCCGTGGCTGGGCTGCCCGTGTGGTTCTCGCACGGCGGCGTCGGCATCCTCGGGCCCATGCCGCTGGGGCTCATCGGCTGCATCCCCACCCTGCTGCTGTGCGCCTGGATCGCCGCGGGCGGGCGCGGACGCGCAAGGAGTGCCGGGGAGTAGGACCGGGGAGTAGGACCGGGGAGTAGGGCGGCCCCGCTCGTCTCGGACCCTGGCTGAGCGGGGCGTAGCCGGGCGTGGAGAGAGGCATGAGTCCCCGCCGCCGAAGTGCTCCGCCGTGGCCCGGCCTCCCTTCGGACGGACCCGTTGCCGCTTGGGAGTGCTCGCCTGGGCGCAGATGCCGCGTCCGGCGCAACCCTGGCGATACGACGGTGCATTTCCGAGACTTATGGACGCTTCGGTCGCGTCGAAGCGCGTACGGACCTCGCCCGGGGTCTGTCCATGCCAATCCAATGTGGACAGAATGCCTGGTGGGGCCGTTGGCCGCGTAAGCCGCCAACGCGACGTGGCAAGCTGACCGTCGCCCGAGCGACCGGGAGCCGTGAATAACTCCAAAATCTGCACCACCTCGCGCTGGGCATCGCGGCGGGGACCTTCGTGGGCGGAGTTCCACGCGGGCGGGGTCCCATACGCGGGCGGGGCCCACGCGAAGGGGCACGGGCGTCCCGCGGCAGCCTCCGGATGGCACGTCCGGCGCGCACGCTCGTGGGCCATCCCCTCCTTAGGCAGATCGGGCTCGGGATTCTGAAGCTCGTGACCTGCGGCGGCATCGGCGTGTGGTCGCTCGTCGACTGGATCGTCGCGATGACGAAGGCGTACGGCAGCTCGTACAAGGACGAGCACGACTTCACGTTCGTCGACGGGAAGTACACGAAGTAGGACGTCCGTGTCCGCCCCGACGTCCGGCTGCGGGCAGGCGGGCATTCAAGGCAGCAATATCGCGCCTGCCTCCCCTGGGAGGCAGGCGCGACTCATGATGCCCCCGGGCGAGAAGGGCGTGCGCCCGCACCGAGAAGGGCGTGCGTCCGCACCGAGAAGGGCGTGCGTCCGGCTACTTGTCCCAGCCGTCGCCCCAGCTGTCCTGCGGGGCGTTGTCGTGTACCTGGGCCCGGTTCATGTCGCGGTTCTTCCTGTCCTGGTCCAGCACGTACCTCATCATGAACTCGTCCGAGGTGGGGTCCACCCAGACGTTGGGGTTGGTGTGCTTGCGCTTCTTCTTGCCGAAGAAGAGACCCATGATGACCTCCCGCACGTGGTTTGCCCTTCCCGAAAAGATACCATGCTTCATAGGGGGCGCCTCCGCCGGGCGGCGTCGTCGGCCAACGGCGGTACGGCCCGCGTCGCCGTGCGCAGCCGCCGGCGCAGCGCCCCGCGCCCTGGACGCGTAACCCGCGGTCCTTCTCCGCGGTCCCACCCGCACGGCATCAGCCCAGAAGCTGGCTGCGGTTGGCGGCGGTGTTGTCCACCAGGTTGGGGGCGACCTCCTGGTCCGCGAGCTTGCGGGCCGTTGCGAGGTAGGTGTCGAGGTCCGCGTCCGTGCCGTTTACCTTCAGGCTCCTGCAGTACGGTGCGGACTCTCCGCCGGGGTCGGAGAACGTCTGCGTGATGTCCGACGAGCCGGGGGTGTCGCCCGTCTTGAAGCTCGCCACCTCGGACATCTTGCCGTTCTGGAGGGTGCGGTAGGTGCCTTCCCACGACCCCCCTGCCGACGCTCAGGCTCAGGATCGCCCCGCTCCTGAAGATCTTGAAGCCGTCGCGCCCGGCCGCGAGCTCGACCACCTGTCCGCCGTTGTACCCGAAGAGGCGCTCGTAGCCTGTGGCGTGGGACGCGTTGGGGTTCTGCACCAAGAGCTCGTCGACCCCGTCCCCGTCCAGGTCGACGAGGGCGAACTTGCACTTGCCGAGGTCCGTGCCCTTGTCGCTGCCCCAGTCGTAGGTGCCCTGGAGGAAGGTCGAGTACGCTGCGTGCGCGTCCTGCGCCCTCCTCTCGGCGGCGGCCTTGGCCTCCGCTTCCTCCTTCGCCTTCTCGGCTGCGGTGCGCACGTCGACCGCGGCCTGGCGGTAGGCGTCGGCGGTGCCGGCGTCGAGGCCGCCGTCGAGCGCGGCCTGGTAGGCCGCGTCGATGACGTCGTCGGTCTGGTCGAGCGGGTCGAGCGCGGCGAGCTGGATCGTGCCGCCCTCGGTCGGCGTCGCGGCGGCGCCGGATCCGCCCGCGTCCGCGGAGTCGCCGGAATCCGAGGCGGCACCTGCCGACCCGCCGTCCGCCTCCTCGGCTACGGGGATCTCGAACGAGATGGGGGAGTCCGGCGTCGCGTACAGCGTCCCCGACTTGGTGAGCGGCGACGCCACCACGGTCGCCTCGTAGCTGCCCGACTTCAGCGTCGTGCCTGAGCCGTCCTGCGAGACGTAGCAGGTCGTGTCCACGGAGGTGCCGTCCAGGTCCGTGCCAGTTATCCGCACGGGGATGGGGCCGTCCTCCGCCTCGTAGCCGTCCGCTTGGATGGTGAACGTCACGGGGTGGTCCTGGTGGCGCAGCGCGTCCAGCGCCGCGGCGCGCTGCTGCTCCCGCTCGAGCTCCTCCTGCCGCTCGCGCTCGGCCAGCTCGACCTGCTGCTGGTGGTAGTACAGTCCGCCTCCCACGGCTCCCGCCGCGACGACGCCCGCGACCACGATCGCGACGATCGCCTTCCGAGAAGGACCGCGGTGCTTGCGCGCCTTGCCGCCTGCGGGCGCTCCGCTGGCGGCTTCCACCTGTGCCGCATCCGCTTGCGTCGCGTCTGCCGCCGGCTCGAGCACCTGAGTCGCGTCCGCCTGAGACTCGTCTGGCAGCGACGTATCCGTCCCAGTCGCGTCCAGCCCTGTCGGCTTGCCGCACAGGGGGCAGAAGAGCGCGTCGTCGCGAATCTCGGAGTTGCAGTTGGGACAAATCATGGGCGTCCTCCAGATCGTACGTGGGCCTGTGCCGAGGGCCTTGGCCTGCACGCGGGCAGCGGCCTGCACGCGGGCAGCAACTCGCACGCCACGCCAGTCCTTCGCCGGCCACGGGGCTTCGGCAAGCATGGCCTCAGATTCGAAGGTTTATGCATTTTTGCGAGCGTGCGACGGCGCCTTCCGACACGGTCGCACCCAGCTTCCAGCAGGGTAGCGCCGAGGTCTCCTTCAGTTGTTGCGCAACAATATAAAAATACCCTGGCATACCATTTGCGTTGCGGCTCGGACGTGCGCTGGCCGTGCGACGCGTGAGCTGGTGGGGGCCGACGCCCCGGCTCCCGAGGGGGCGGCTGGCGGTGGCATCCCGTCCCGTCCTGCCGATTACGCCACTCCATGCGCGAAGGGAATGCCTATGTACTGCAACAACTGCGGAGCGAGGATCGAGCGCGACGGGTCGTCGTTCTGCCCGTACTGTGGCGCGCCGCTCGACGCCGCGCCACCCGACGACCCGTCGGCATCCGATGCCGCGCCCACCGGCGCTGCCGACGCGCCCGGGCCGAAGCCTGCCGACGCGCCCGGGGCCGCGCCCGCGCCCGCGCCCGATGCCGCCCCTGCCGCGCCCACCGCGGCCGACAAGGGAGCGAGCCCGGCGCCGCGCTCCGGGAAGGCGGGCCGGCGCGGCAGAAGGCCCGTGGTCCTTGTCGTGGTGGCGCTCGTCGCTGCCATCGCGGCCGCCGGTGGCGTCGTGTGGTGGAAGTCCGAGCAGGACAGGCAGGCCGCGGCGCAGGCAGCGCAGGCGGCGTGGGACGCGGCCCATGCGGAGCGCAGCGTCCGCCTCACGATCGTGGCGCCCGGCTACACCTCCGCCGCGACGCGCATCCCGCTCGAGGTCACTGGCACGGACCTGGACGGCGACGCAGTGACGCGCACGGAGTACGTGGGCGCCGACGACCCCAGCATCTCCCTCCAGCAAGGTTCCTACGAGATTCGCGTGACGGCCTCGCCCATCCTCGAGGACGGCTCGCTCTACTCGCTGCCGGAGGGCCCGGTGGGCGTTACCGTCGGGGATGACGACGAGGCCACCGCCGACGGGACGATCGAGCTCGCGGCAGTGGACGACCCGGCGAGCGTGACGGACGAGCAGATCGCCGCCGCGAAGGCGGCTGCCGAGGCGGACCCGCAGGACGACGGGAGGGCGGAGTCGCTGGCGCAGTCGGCGGTCGCGCGGCGCGACGACGCCGTGGCCGCCAAGAAGGCTGCCGAGGAGGAGAAGGCGGCGGCCGAGGAGGCGGCGCGCCAGGCGGAGGCGCAGGCGACGCAGGACAAGCGCCAGGAGGTCGCAAAGGACTTCGCGGTCGCGTACGAGACCACCGCCGTGAGCCCCAGCGGCAGCTACACGTCCACGGACGACGCCGTCCTGATGTCCGACAGCGAGTGGTTCGGCAAGGTCGAGCCCCTCATCGGCTCGACCGCGGGGCACGAGCTCGAGCATGGCTTCATGGGCCCGTCCGACAGGAAGCTCATGCAGCGCGCGCATGACCCCAGGATCTTGAAGGTCGACGGCGACAAGTATTACGTGGAGTACGAGGTCACCACGTGGAGCCAGAACACCGGCTGGTCGACGGGGAGCGACTACGCCTCCGTCCTCGTAATCACCCTCGACGATGACAACCGCGTGATTTCAGCTCGCTACGGCCAATAGCAGATCCTTTGCCACACGAGCTGGCAGCGAGCATCCAAGGCGATAAGAGCACGAGGAAAGGAGAACCTCATGTTTTGTCCGAAGTGCGGCGCACAGAACCCCGACGGCGCCAAGTTCTGCAAGGGGTGCGGCGCCCCGTTGGGCAGCCGGCCCGCGACGGCGCCGTATGCGGGCGCGCCCGGTGCGACGCCTAGTCCGTCGACAATGCCCGGGACGATGCCTGGTGCCGTGCCGATGGGCGCGGGGAAGCCGCGGCCCAAGGTCAAGCCGCTGGCGATCGCCGTGGTCGCGATCGTCGCGGTGCTGGCGATCGGCCTCGCGACGAGCTGGTTCGGCCTGGCAGGGAGCAAGGGGCTGAAAGCCGGCACCTACTACCTTAGGAACTCTGACGGCAGCACGGCGCTCATGCTCTCCGTGCACAAGGACGGAATCGTGGACGTCTCGGAAGCCGGGAGCATGACCATCGAGGGCAAGAGCGAGGTCACGAACTCCAACGGGCACTTGGTGATGAAGCTGAGCGACCTGCGCGGTTCAAGCGGCGGTGGGGCCGATCTTAGCGGCATCGGCGTCACTGTGATTCTCCCCAGCGGGCTGGGCGAGGGGTCCTACGTCGGGGACTATGCGCTTGCCGTCTTTGCCGGTTCGGACAAATCGCGTGGCGAGGTGTCGTGGTTCCAGCTCAGAGACGACGGCAGCGCGAGCTATAAGCAGTACGTCTGCGGCGTATCCTCTGGCGGAAATGGCTTTGACGATGCCTTGAACGCGATTGCCTACGGCGACTCCTTGAGCGACAAGGACCCCAACGTCCTCATCGGCTCGATCGCTAACGGTACCTGGTCCGACGACCAGGCCAAAAAGGCGACCTGGCGCGCCGACGACTCCGGCGACGCAGGCTTCGACATCTACGACACGAGCGGGCGCCAGGGGATGTCTGGGTCATTCGAGCCCTTCAAGTAGATGGGTGATAAGAGACGCGAGGGAAGGGGAAGACTCATGTTCTGTCCGAAGTGCGGCACGCAGAACCCGGACGGCTCCAAGTTCTGCAAGGGGTGCGGCGCCCCGCTAGGCGCCCAGTCCGCTACGGGTCCGCATGCGGGGGTGACCGGCGCGGCACCCGCGTCCGCCCCGTCGCCGTTGGCCGGGGCTGCGCCTGCTCCCGGCCCGGCGCAGGAGGCTGCCGAGAAGCCACGGGTCAAGGCGAGGGTCCCGGTAGTTGCCGTCGTGGTGACGATCGCCGCGGTGCTGGTGGTCGGCCTCGCGACGCGCTGGTTCGGCCTGGCGGGTAGCGGGCTGAAGGCCGGCACCTACTACCTGAGGGACTCCAGCGACAGGGAGATGATGCTCTCCGTGCATGGCGATGGGGTCGTGGGCGTCACAATAGCCGGGACGGGAACCTTCGAGGGCAGGAGCAAGGCCAAGAGGTCCAACGGGCACCTGGTGATCGAGCTGAGCGACCCGAACTTTGCGATTCCGGGCACAAGCGCGAGCGACGTCAGCGACCTCAGCGTCAGCCTGATTCTTCCCAGCGGATTGGACAAGGGGTCCTATGCGGGGGACTACGCCTTCCGCATGAGCGGCACCAAGAGCTCGAATTCCCTTGCCCAGGTGGTCTGGCTCCGGCTCGGGGACGACGGCAACGTCTATTTAAACTCGTACTCATCCGGCGGCTCGTCCGGGGAGCCCAACGACATCTTCGACTCGATCGCCAACGGCAGCTGGTCCGACGACGACGCCCAGCAGACGATGACGTGGCGCGCCAACGACGACGGCAGCGCGGGCTTTGGCTTATACGACGCGAGCGGGAACCTCCAGGGGACCGCATCCTTCAAGGCGTACGAATAGCTCCGACGCGGCCCGGGTCCGTCCGATCCCGCCCGCCGCGTCCTGCGACGGGTCCGACGCAGTTTCCTACATGGGATTGTGCATTTTGAGAGGTTAGGGACGGGTCGGAGGGGCGTCGGGGCGCGCCCGTCGGCCACCACGTCTTCGCCTGCGCGCGTTTGCCCAGGATCCCATGGGCCTCGCCTTCGCCAGAGAGCCTCCTCCAGCGTGCGGCTCCCCTTCGAGGAAGCCTCGACCCGTCCCTAAGTCGCGGAAATGCACAAAGCGAAAGAAGAGTTGCGCCTAGGGCTGCACGTGGGCCTGGGGCGGTCGGCCGAGGCCTCCGGCAGGGCGCGCGGTGCGTCGCGACCCTCGCCGCCCGTAGGGCAGCCGGCCCAGGGGACGGGACCGGGCTTGTGGTACATTCGGGAGCACTGGTTTCGTGACTTCGATCGCACTGTTTTCGTGGCGCGCGGCGCTCGCCCCGGAGGCTGGCCCCGCGCGCCACGCTTGGCGGAGAGGACGGGGTGGGTCTCAGATGGCAGACGAAGACTCCAGGCGCGACGCCTCGCTCGGGGGGCGCGAGGGCTCCGACGGGTCGCAGGCGGCCGAGCCGCAGGCGGCCGAGCCGCAGGTGGCCGAGCCGCACGCGGCCGCGGAGGGGCAGCCGCACGCGGGCAAGAAGGGGAGAAGGACGCGGGTGCTGGTAGGCGTCCTTGTCGCCCTCCTGCTCGCCGTGGTGCTTGCCGTGGTCGCGCTGATGCCGCGGGGCTCCGGGCAGGCCCCCGCCACCTCCGAGCCGGAGGCGCAGCCGATCACCGTGAAGTTCGTGACGCCCAACTACGACGAGAGCACGGACTCCAAGATTCCCCTCGAGGTGAGGGGGAGGACCGCTGCGGACGCGGAGTACGACGAGACGTTCTACGTGTCGCCCTCAACGCCCCAGCTCGAGGTCCCCGCCGGCACCTACGAGCTGTCGCTTCCGGCGAGCCCGCTGCTGGCGACCGGCGACGTCTACGTCCTGCCCGAGCCCGTGGCCCTCGACACGAAGGCCGTCGCCGGCGACGGCGCGGCCGCACCGGAGGTCGCCTTCGAGGTGAAGCCCGCAGAGGACGTCACCAAGGAGGACGTCGACGCCGCGAAGGCCGCCGCGCAGGCGAGCGGCTTCGATGCCGGGCGCGTCGAGGACCTCGCGAGTACGGTGGTGAGGAGGCAGGTCGCGGCTCTCTACGGGGGCATCCTCGACAACGTCCGGGACGTGGACTTCTCCTCGGGCGCGAAGGACGGCTTTGCCCCCCAGGCCTTCGCGTACGCGCTCCAGGACATCAACGGCGACGGGGCTCCCGACCTCCTGGTCTCGGGGGACAAGGACGGCATCCAGCACTACTGCGCGTGGGTCGGCTCGCCGGACGGCTCGGGGGTGACGCAGGTTGAGGTCCCAGAGGACCTCGTCACGAGGAAGGGCTACGCGAGCTCCCTCCAGTTCCTCCTCAGCGGGTCGAACGTGGGCGACGGGCTGCTGTACTCCCAGGTTCTGGGCTCGGGCGCGGCCATTCCCACGACGCAGCGCTACGTCGTGAGGGACGGGGCGCTCGTGGCCGAGGGCGACCCGATCCTGTCGCAGTCGACCACCCAGCTCGCGTCCGAGGTGCTGGCGGAGAGCGTCGAGCTCGCCTTCGTCGACGTGAGCGACCGCTCGCCCCTGGAGTCGTACGCCAAGGACGGGGAGGTCGCGGCTCCGAGCGGCGAGAAGGGCCAGGACCCGTCGCAGGCGCAGGGCCAGGCGTCGGGCGCGCAGGGACAGTCGGCGGGCGCCGCCAGCGACGCGGCAATTTCCGACGCCAAGGCGAGGGGCCTCGTCGTGCTCGCCGGCACCGTCCGCACGGTGTCGGGGAGCGACGCGATCGACCTCTGCGAGAGCGTCGGCGCCATGAGCTCGTCCGAGGCTGCTGCGACGAGGAGCTTCTTCTCCTCCACCTACCCCAAGGCGCTGACCGAGACGTACACGGTCTTCGTGCTCGACGAGCCGCAGGAGATCGCGTGGGGTGAGCCGGGCGAGGGGCTGAGCACCGACGGCCGGAAGACCTACGTCGTCAGTCTGGGGTCCGACCTGGGCTCCTACGACGGCCAGCACGTGACGGCGGCCTTCGACAACAGCCGGAGCGCCTGGGCCTCCCAGTCCAACCCCCTGGGCAAGAGCCCGAGCTGCTCGAGCGTGGAGGTCCTCGCCGTGGGGTAGCCGCAGGTCGCGGCGACGCGTGCCCTGAGCGGGATCCCTATGACCTCGGCTCCCCGCTTCCGGGCGACTACCCCTGGGACCCCCGCGGCCGCAGGCTCGCGGACGCCGCCCTCAAGACGAGCGCCGTCCTGCGCCTGGCGACCGTCGCCCTCGCGATCGCGGCCCTCCTGTGGTCCGCGAGGACGTGGCTGCCGGCGGTCTCGCCCGGAGGCATGCTGGCATGCGCCCTGTGCCTGGGGCTCTCCGCCGTCGTCCTCGGATGCGGCCTCGCCCTCGCGGCGTCGGCCGCGTTCGGGCGCGCGTCGCTCCGCCTCGACCCCACAGCCCGCCATGACTACGTGCTGCGCGTGCTCCGCAGGGGGAGGCGTGCCGCCGGCGCCACGCCGAGGCTCCTGCTGGAGCTCGCCCGGCTGGACGTCGGGAGGGGAGAGCCCCTCCTCGCCGCCTGCGCGCTCGCGCACGTGGACACGGCCCGCCTCGACCCGAGCCGCCTCAAGCTCCTGTACCTGCTGCAGGCGGTCACCGCGATTCAGCTGCGACGGGACGCCCGCGAAGCCGCTATCCGCTACGCCGGCATCGCGGGCGAGAAGGACGCGGGCTTCCCGTCCGAGGACGTGGTGAGCGGGTGGGCGCGCGCCGCGGCGGAGGGCCGCGCCCCCGATGGCTTGGGGATGCGCGAGGCCTGCGCGAAGGCGCTGCCGCCGCGTCGGCGCCGGCCGCTCCTCATTGCCGGCTGCTCTGCGATGCTCGCGCACTGTCTGTTCTTCCTTTCGGTCGCGGCCGGGGTCGACGGCGCGGACGGCTGGCGCCTACGGCTGGGCTACGAGCTCGCGGCCGGCCTGCTGGCGTCGGGGTCCATGGTGGCGCTCGCCGTCGTGGGCGTGGCCCTTCTCGCCCGATGGCGGAGGCGGCGGGGCGAGCCGGCCTCGCGGGGCCGAAGGGTCGCGTGCGCCGCGGCGTCGTGCCTCTCGGCGTTGGCCGTATCCCTCCTCGCGCTCGTGGTGGCGCTCGGCGCGGTGCTCGCGACGGACGGGACGGAGCGCGTGCTGGCGCGCGGCGTGAGGGGCGACTCTGTGGACGGCCTCGCGGGCGGCCCGTACGAGTGCGTCGCGGTGGACATGAGCAACTACGCCGGGGGCACCCTGACCACGTACTGGCTCGCGAGCGACCCCATCGTGATGCGGGAATGGCCGTCGGCGCGGGCGCTCGACACAAAGACGGTCCACAGTGGGTCGACGGGCGACGGAGGTCCGGGTGCCGGTGCGTCCGACGAGGCGACCTCCGACGCGGGTGCAGACGTCGAAGCGCCCGACGAAGCGACGTCCGACGCGGGCGCGGCTGCCAGCGCTTCCGACGGAGCGACCTCCGACGCGGGCGAAGGCGGCGATGCGTACGCCGCGCTCGAGGACCAGGTGCGCGCCGTCGCGCAGTACCTGCGGCAGAGCGGCGTCGTGCTCGGTGCGGATGACCCCACGCCCTCCTACGACGCGAAGGGTCATCCCTATGCGAGCCTGGGCACCGAGGACGCGACCGTGGACGGCAGGACCGTCAGGGTCGAGTACCTGCTGCGAGACAACGGGGAGTCACGAGAGCCCGCCGGCACGGCCGAGGAGTTCGTGCTCGAGCGAGCGTATCCCGACGGGGAGTCCGACGTGCAGCTCCTGGGCTTCTACCTGGTGGACCACCGGACGCTCGCCGTGACGGACGAGCACAGGACCTCCTGGTAGGGACGGGCCCGAGCCAAGAGTCGCCCGTGCCTCCGCCAGTCGGGCCTCCCTCCTGCAGGCCCGACCCTTCGAGCAGGCGCGCCTGTCGAGCGCGCCTAGTCGTGCGCCTCGCCGCTCGCGTGATGTCCGCCCTGCGAGCCCGCTCCCATTGCGTGCCTGTGCTGCGCCCCACCTCCGTTCGCGGAGCCCCCGCATGCCGTGTCCGCCTGCATTCCGTCTCCTCCTGCGGGTGCGTGGTCGCCCGCGTCGTCCCCGGCGGCTTCGGCGGTCGAGCCGGGCTCGCCGTCTTCCCCGACCTCTTCGTCCTCGCCCGTCGCGGAGCCCTCCTGCCCGTAGCGGTGGCCGTTGCACGTCCCGTGGTGGCCGGCCCGCCCCAGGCACGCCGTCGACTGCCGCGCGAGCTCCTCCTGCTGGTCGGGGTCCTGGGAGGAGACCTCCACGTCCACGCTCGCGTCGCCCAGGAGCCCCTCTGCCGAGAGCGCCTCCAGCGCCTCCTCGTACGTCATCCCCACGACGTTTGTCGTGCCAGCTTCCTGCGAGGCGTTCACGACGCGGCCGAAGCGGTTCACGCCCAGGGTGATCTGGCTCTCGGACGCAATGCGCGCGTATGCCGTCGTGGTGAAGTACAGGTTGCTGCCAGCTGGGACGGCGACGGCAGCCACGAGCGCCACCGCCGCGACCGCCACCGCGAGGCGCATGCGCGCAGGCCGGCCCTGGAGCAGGCCATGCCCGCGCTCCCGCTCGGCTCGCTCCCTCGCGACGCTCGAGAGCACCCTCGCGCGAAGGTCCGCGCCCACGCGCTCGGACTTCCAGGCGTCCCTGACGGCCTGGGTCACCTCTGGGCCGAGCTCGACGTCGTCGCGGCTCCTCCCGCCGTAGCACCCGCCTGGGCCGCCTCCGGCCTCGCGGTCCCGCCCGTCGTAGCCGTCGTGGGCCTCACTCATCGCCTAGCACCTCCCTGAGCTTGCGCTTCCCTCGCGTGATGAGCGAGTACACCGTGTTCGTGGGCTTTCGCATGATGCGGGCGACCTCCGGCGCGGTGTAGCCCTCGCCCAGGGCGAGAAGGACCGCGACCCGCTGATCGTCCGAGAGTGCCCTGAGCGCCTCCGCCACGTCCATGCGTGTGCAGACTCCGCTCGAGACCTCGTCCTCCGGGCGGGATGGCCTGGGACAGTCGGCGTATTCGAGGGGCACGTCCTGGTTGGAGGCGCGCCTCTGTAGGTCGCGCGCCCCGTTGATCGCGACCCTCAGGAGCCATGCCTTCCGGTGGGACTCCGTGAGGAACGGCGTCCTGCCTGTGGCGTACTTGAGGAACGTCTCCTGCAGGGCGTCCTCCGCGTCGGCCCTGCTGAGGCCGGCGGCGATGCAGGCCCGCAGAACCGCGTCGCCGTATCGGTCGAAGGCCTCCTCTATGTCCTGTTGAGGTCGCACCCATCCGCCCTCCGGTAGAGGTGAGTAAACGTGACGGCTGCGCGGCTCCTGTTCGGGTGCGCTCGCGCGCTCGGGCCACCAGCGCCGAGCGAAGTCGGGGCGCACCCCAGGGCGCTACCGAGCAGCGCCCATCGCCCTGCGGAGCCGGTCCGTAGAGTCTACCTTACGCAGACGCGCCGCCGCGGCATGCGCACTGGCCGCCACGGCAGCTGCCGTCGTGTGCCGCGACCCGCTGCCGGCGTGCCTGTCCGCGCGTCGCGTCTCCCCGCATGCGACCGGCCGGACCCGTTCCGTCGCAGGCACCACCGTTGGCGCATGGGCCGGTGCCGTCGCAGGTGCCGTCCCGCAGCATGGCTCTCGCCCTCGTCTGGGTGCAGACCCTCGCGACTACGCCCGAGTCGTCGCAGCTGCGGGCGACCAGAGGCTCTGCTGCGAACGCGGTGCCCGCGACCACCGAGCCCACGATCCCTGCCGCGACCAGTGCCAGGGCGACCTTCCTGCCGATGCTCCTTGCCGTTCCGCGTTCGCGTGACATAGCCGTTCCCTTCCTCGCGGTCCTGCGCCCGTGGCGCCTTTACCTACAGAACGATTGGGAGGGCCGAATCCGTGCACCTCGCCAAAGGTTTTTTCTAGCAACCTGCAGTCCAGCCGACGGCGCAGGCGGGTTCGGCGGCATGCCGGGCCTGCCTGCGCCGCAAGCGCTGTAGGATAGCCAGGGGCGCTCGCATCGAGTGTCCGGGTGGGTGTCCAGAGGATCGATCAGAGGGGGCGCGTTCGGTATGGGACGAGAGGCAAGCGCGGGTTCCTGCAAGGGCGTCGCCACCACGGCATCGCACGGCGCGGGCGGCACGGAGACCGCTCCGGGCTCCGTGACCTCGCCGGCAGCCGCACCCGCCACGTCCGCGCCCGCCCCGGCGTCCGGCCCCGGCCCGGCGTCCGGCCCCGCCCTCGGCCAGGCCGCGTCGCGGCTCGTCGCCTACGGGCTCGCCACCCAGCTCATCGAGGGCGACGACGCCCGTTGGGCCTACAACCGCCTGCTCGAGGCCGTGGGGCTGAGCGGCCCGGAGCCCGACCCCTCCGCCGCGGGCCAGGAGGCGGCCGAGGGCTACGACTTCGAGGCCGACCTCGCCCTCCTCGCGGAGGCGGGCGTCGCGCGCGGGCTCGCGGAGGACACGGCGACCGGCCGCGACCGGCTTGCCATGAGGCTCATGGGCGAGCTGACGCCGCGGCCGTCCGAGGTTGCGCGGACCTTCCGCGACCTTCTCCGCTCGCGGGGCGCCCGGGCGGCGACGGACTGGTTCTACCGGCTCTGCTGCGACGCGGACTACGTCCGACGCTCCGCGATCGCGCGCAACCTCGCCTGGACGACAGACACGCGCTGGGGCGCGCTCGAGATCACGATAAACAAGTCCAAGCCCGAGAAGGACCCGCGCGACATCGCCGCCGCGGGCGCCTCCGTCTCGGCGAGCTACCCGGCCTGCGCGCTCTGCCGCGAGAACGAGGGCTACAGCGGCCGCGCGGCCGCTGACGCCGGCGGGCACGCTGCCCGCCAGAACCTGCGCATCGTCCCGATCCGGCTTGGCGGCGAGGGCTACGGGTTGCAGTACAGCCCCTACGCCTACTTCGAGGAGCACTGCATCGTGATGAGCGACGTTCACCGCCCCATGCACGTCGACGCGGCGTCCCTCGGCTGCCTGCTGGACTTCGTCGACCTCCTTCCGCACTACTTCGTGGGCTCCAATGCGGACCTGCCGCTCGTGGGTGGCTCCATCCTCTCCCACGACCACTTCCAGGGGGGCAGGCACGAGTTCGCGATGATGAGGGCGAGGGAGTCGGAGCGTTTCCGCATCGCGGACGCGCCCGGGGTCTCTGCCGCGGTGCTCGAGTGGCCGATAACCGCCCTCAGGCTCGCCAGCGCAGACCGCAGCCAGCTCCTTGCTGCGGCTGTCCGGGTGCTCGAGCTGTGGCGCGGCTGGGATGACCCCGCGTCCGGCGTCGTCTCGCACGACCCCGACGGCACGCGCCACAACACAGTGACGCCGATCTGCCGCAAGAGGGGGGACGTCTACGAGCTCTACCTGGCGCTTCGCTGCAACGTCACGACGGAGGCGCACCCGCTCGGGCTCTTCTGCCCCCACGAGGACAAGTGGCACGTCAAGAAGGAGAACATCGGCCTCATCGAGGTCATGGGACTGGCGATCCTGCCCGCCCGCCTTGAGGCGGAGGTCCGCGCCGTGCGCGAGTACCTCGTCTCGGGCGACCTCGACGGGCTCGAGTCCGACCCGCTCGCGTCGCCGCATGCAACGTGGGCGCGCGGGCTCGCCGCGAGCCACCCGGAGCTCTTCGGGATGGGGGAGGCCGAGGCCGACCGGCTCCTGCGCCGCGAGGTGGGCCTCGTCTTCGCCTCGGTCCTCGAGGACGCCGGCGTCTTCGCGTGGGACGAGAAGGGCCGGCGCTCCCTCGGTCGCTTCCTGGCTGCGCTCGGCAGGTAGCCAGCTGCCGGCCGTCTGGCAGCTGGCTGGCATCGGCACCCCTGCCCGCCCCAGCCCCCGCCGTGCCGCGCGCCTTGTGCCAGAGTCGTGAAATCAAACTGCCATTGGCATTTGGGCGCGGCGAACAATAGAATGAGTCCTTGTTGGGATTATGTCTTGTGGATGCCTGCCGTGCGCAGCTCCCACGAGCCTTGCCGCGGGCCTGCGCCTGCACCGCACGCGCCCAGCGTCCCGCGCACCGCAGTCCCTTGTGGCTAAAGTCGCCCGGCGCTAACAGCGGGTAGTAGGGGCGTATGCCCATGAGCCCCATCAGCCTCGTGACGCGCCACCTGGTGGCGCGCGGCTCGCCGGACTCGCGCAGCACGTGGGCGATCTTCCTGGCGCCGTAGGCGGGGTGGTCGACGTGCTCGCGGTCGACCAGGGCCGCCAGGCGCTCGTCGTCGGCCGACCAGGGCGCGTCGTCGCCGCCCGTCCCGGGGCGCCCCATGTCGCGGTAGGCGGTCGCCCTGCTCACTCCCAGCAGATCGCATGCCCTTTCGCGCGGCAGCCCCCCGGGCAGCCCGCCTGCCGCCGCGCGCCTCCTCGGGGTGGTCGTAGCCGTTGTCGTCGCAATACCGGCGGAGGAAGTCGCGCTCGACGGCGGGCTGTCCGATCTTGCGCAGCGCCTCGTCGCACCTCCTTCGCGCGGCCTCCTCCGACCTCTTCCTCTCGCGCTCCTGCTGGGTCCTGCCGAACACGTCGTCGGCGCCGTCGAGCAGCTCGTCGCGCCACTCCGCGGCCAAGGACGGGCTCACGCCGTGCTCCGCGGCGACCTGGGAGAGGGTCTTCTCGCCCCTCGCCACGTCGATCGCGACCGCCATCTTGAACTTCGGCGGGTAGGTCTTACTCGTCGTCTTTGACAAACCGAGCCTCTCAATCCGTGCCCTCTCGGCACATCATCGCGGGATTCGGAGGGGAGGTCAACGCGGTGTCTCAAAGACGCCAGCCACATTAGTCGCTCTCGACGCTCTCGAGGGCCTCAAGGCGCTTCCCGTACCTGCTGCGCGACAAGGTCGTGAGGTTCCCCAACCAGGTGTGGTCCACGGACGTAACCTACGTGCAGATAGGGGGACGGCACATGTACCTCACCGCCGTGATCGACTGGTACAGCCGCTACATAGTCTCGTGGAGGCTCTCGGACACGATGAGGGCGCGCGAGGTCGTCGCCTGCGCCAGGAACGCCTTCGAGGCCCGCGGCACGCCGTCCGTGATGAACAGCGACCAGGTCAGCGTCTTCGGCTCGGAGGAGTACGTCACGCTCCTGGAGTCCCGCCACGTGGCGCAGAGCATGGACGGAAGGGCCAGGTGGAGGGACAACGTGCTGATGGAGGTAACGTACAATTCTTTGCGCACTTTGACAGCAGCATAGTGCCCAGGTAGCAAGGAGGGCATGGCCCGTCACGGTATGATTCGAGTTGTCGAGACAAGAAGCATGCAGGAGGAAGACCATGCCCGAGCCAATCGTAACACCGGACGAGGAGAGCCTGAAGGGGGATCTGAGAGAGCTGGTCCGCCAGACGGTCGAGGACACGCCGGACGGACTGCTCGAGGAGGAGGCCGACGACCTGGTCGGCGCGGAGCGGTACGAGCGCACCGCCGACCGCGAGGCCTACCGGGCGGGTCACTACGACCGCAGGCTCGCCACGACTTCGGGCGAGGCGGCCCTCCACATGCCCAAGCTGAAGGGCATGCGGTTCACCACCGCAATCGTCGAGCGCTACCGCAGGCGCGAGACCTCCGTCGAGGAGGCGATGATCGAGATGTACCTAGCGGGTGTCTCGACACGCAGGATCGAGGACGCGGGCGAGATCCTCTGGGGTTTCAGCGTGTCCGCGTCCACCTCGTCCAACCTCAACGAGAAGGCCTTCGAGGCGGTGGAGGCGTGGCGCAGCCGGCCCCTCGAGCGCGCCTGCCTCTACGCCTGCGTGGACGGCATCTACCTGAAGCATAGCTGGGGAAGCTCCTACGAGAACGTGGCCGTCATGGTGGCCATCGGGGCGGACGACGACGGACACGGGGAGGTGATAGGCGCCGCCCGGAGGCTGCGTACCAGAGGTGCACCGTGCACTTCTACCGTAACGTCCTGTCGAAGGTCCCGAAGTCGAGGCGCGCGAAGGTCGCCGCGATGCCGAGGGCCATCCACGCGATGGAGTCCCGCGAGGCCTCGGAGGCCAAGGCGCTGGCAGTGGCGGACGAGCTGGAACGGATGGGGCCGGGGGAGGCCGCGAAGGTGGTGCGCGAGGGCTACGCGGAGACGCTCGCGTACACGAGATTCCCGCAGGAGCACTGGCGCCGCATCCGCACCAACAACGCCATCGAGCGCATCAACCGCGAGACCGGGCGCCGCACGAGGGTGGTCGGCACCTTCCCCGACGGGAGGAGCGCGCTCATGCAGGTGACCGCCAGACCCGAGTACGTCGCCGAGAGCGAGTGGGGGTCGCGCCGCTACCTGGACGTGTCACTGCTGCACGAGTGGCCGTACCGGACGGCGGGCCACCCACCTGTCAGAAAGTGCGCAAGAAACTTGACGGTACCCTGATGGAGAGGTGGTCCGGGACGCTGAAGTCGGAGTGCCTGAGGAACGAGGAGTACGAGACGCCAGCGCAGCTCGAGGACATAATCCGGAGGTTCGTGGACGAGTACAACTCAAGGAGGCCCCACCAGTCCCTCGGCTACGCGACGCCCTCGTCGTGGTACTTCAGCGGTATAGCGGAGGCGGCGTAGGCTAGGATGAAGGGGTAACGACGGTCAGGGATTCGGAAGAGCGAGGGCCCTTCTGTCTCAAACTCTCTGCCACTTCAGGCTGCACGGCGGACATCGTCCGGGAGTGTGAGCCACTTCTCGGTCATCGACTGGAGACGGCCCTCCACCTTGGGATGTGTGAACGGTATCTGCTGGAACGTGTGATTAGAAAGACTGTCACGACTTGCTTCGACAAACGGCACGTGAACTTGCACCGGTCTATTGAGTTCGGGCACCCCGACCAAGACGGAGAGAATTTCGGCTCGGGAGCCTGTGAGTATTTCGCGACGTGTGCACCGCACGTTTCGCGGTTTCCGTACCAGTGCCCACGCCGTTTCCGTATCACCCGTTTCGCGGGTTGCGTATCGTCTCTTTCCTGACGGCAGCCTCTTCATGTTGAAGTCGCCGAGGTCGAAGTGCGCGACCTCGTAGATGAGCCGGTCATCTAAGACGTTGGCCTGGACTCCACTCCCGAGCCTACCGCGTGGTAGTGTCGGGGATGTTGGTGTAACGGCCTCATTGCTCTGAGGGGCGGACGCCGTCCTGGACCTGAGATCAGTTGCCTATCCTATGCCGCCTCCAGCTCGTCGGCAAGCTCCAAGCTCGCCT
>NZ_JAZGJQ010000011.1:0-70225 GCF_036408855.1 Olsenella absiana | reverse complement strand
CTCCTTCGGCAGTTGGTTTTGTTTGGCGACTTACCATCCTACCGTCAGCGGGGCCATGTCCCTGTCGCGGGACTGGGTCTATTCGGTTCTCAACATTTGCGAAAGAAACTGTACGTCATCTCCCCCGTCGGAGCCGGCTGCTAGCCGGGCGACAGGGGCGCCGTGACTATGCCACCTGGCCGTCCAGGCTTTCGAGGATCTTGTCGTCCTTCTTGTCCCACTTGGGGGTCGGACGGAAGATCTGGAAGAGCATGGCGGCGAGCAGCACGAAGGCCACGACGGTCCAGAACCCGAAGCTTCCGAAGGCGACCAGCTCGTAGAGCTGGTTGATGAGGAGGCCGATCACCCAGCCGAAGACGCACTCGTACCCGATGGCGAAGGCCGTCCACTTGGCGGAGTCCATCTGCCGGCGGATCGTGCCCATTGCCGCGAAGCACGGGGCGCACAGCATGTTGAAGGCCACGAAGGCGCACATGGCACCGGCGTGCAGCGTGCCGCCGACGGTGAACATGCTGGCGAAGCCCTGCCACATGGTGACGGAGTTCTCGCTCGCATCAGAACCGATGCCGTAGAGCACGCCGAAGGTGGAGACGAGGTTCTCCTTGGCGATGAGGGCGGAGATGGTCGAGGCAGTGGCCATCCAGTTGCCGAAGCCGAGCGGGGCGAACAGGAAGCTCAGCGCGCCGCCGACGCCGGCGAGCACGGAGTAGTCCATGTAGGTCTCGGGCGCGCCCTCCATGCCGGGGAGGAACCCGAAGGCGCCCGTGCCGCCTTCCCATCCTGCGATGCCGAAATTGGACAGCACCCAGATACCGACGGCGGCGGCGAAGATGATCGTGCCAGCCTTCTTTACGTAGGCCGAGACGCGCTCCCACACGTGCAGAGCCCAGGAGCGAATCGCCGGGAAGTGGTAGTCGGGCAGCTCCATCACGAACGGGACGGGCTCGCCCTCGAAGGGCTTGGTCTTCTTGAGCATGACCGCAGAAATGATGATTGCGACGATGCCCATGAAGTAGAACATCGGGGCGACCCACCACGCACCGTTGTCGTCACCGACGAGTACGCCCATGACCAGGGCGATGATCGGCAGCTTGGCCGAGCACGGGATCATGGTGGTGAGCATGGCCGTCATGCGGCGGTCGCGCTCGTTCTCGATGGTCTTCGTGGAGAGCACGCCCGGCACACCGCAGCCGGAGGAGACGATCATGGGGATGAAGGACTTGCCGGACAGGCCGAAGCGGCGGAACAGCCGGTCCATGACGAAGGCCACGCGGCTCATGTAGCCGCAGTCCTCGAGGAAGCACAGGGCGATGAAGAGGACGAAGATCTGCGGGATGAAGCCCAGGACTGATCCCACGCCGCCGATGACGCCGTCGACCACCAGGGACTGCACCACCGGGGAGGCGCCGGCCGCCTCGAGGGCGTCCGTCGCTGCCGTCGGGATGGAGTCCACCCAGCCCTCGTAGTCGTGCTGGTCGGGCTCGGGGGTGTCGACCGCGGTCGCGAAGTCCGCGGCGGTGACGGTCGGCAGGACCTCGAGCTCCTGGCCGGCGGCGAGCACCGGGTTGCCGTCCTCGTCGAGCCTGGTCACGATCCCGCCATCGGTGTCGACGTAGTTGCCGTCCGAGTCGGTGACGGGCACGTCGGTCGCGACGACGCCCGCGGCCTCGGCGGCCTGCTCGAAGGCGGCGATCGTGGCGTCGTCGTCGGCGGTCCTGTCCGTCGCGTCGATGGCGTCCTCGACGCCGTCGGTGTCGACGCCCGCCTCCTCGGCCGCCGCGATGTAGCCGGAGATCTGGTCCGCGTAGTGCATGTCCTGCCAGGCGCCGTCGTCCTCGTCGAACTGCGCGGCGGAGGCGGCGTTCACGAAGAAGCCGTCGGAGAAGAGGTTGTCGTTGACCCAGTCGGTCGCCGGGGTGCCGACGGCGACCAGCGCGAACCAGTAGACCGCGATCATGACGGCGACGAAGATGGGCAGGCCGGCAATGCGGTTGGTCACGACGCGGTCGATCTTCTCGGAGGTGGTGAGCTTCTTGGGGGCCTTCTTGACGCAGGCCTCCATCACGTCGGCGATCCAGTCGTAGCGGTCGCTCGTGACGATCGACTCCGCGTCGTCGTCGCGCTCCTCCTCCACGGCCTTGATCGCGGCCTCCGCCTCGCCGAGGGCCTCGGCCGAGAGGCCGAGGGGCCTGATCGCCTCGGCGTCGCGCTCGAAGACCTTGATGGAGTACCAGCGGACGAGCTCGGGCGCGCAGGAGCCCTCGACCAGCGCGGAGATCGCTTCCAGCGCGTCCTCGACCTCAGGCGAGAAGCACCTGGTGCCACCGTTCGCCCGACCCTCGCGGGCGGCCTCGACGGCCTTCTCCACGAGTCCCTTGAGGTTCTTGTTGTGCAGGGCGGACACCTCCACGACCGGGGCGCCAAGGCGCTCGGAGAGGGCGGGGACGTCGATGACGTCGCCGCGCTCCTTGAGCAGGTCGCACATGTTGAGGCCTATCACCGTGGGACGGCCGGCCTCGAGCACCTGGGTCGTGAGGTAGAGGTTGCGCTCCAGGTTGGTCACGTCGACGAGGTCGATGATCGCGTCGGGCTTCTCGTTGACGAGGTAGTCGCGCGAGACGACCTCCTCGGGGGAGTACGGGGAGAGCGAGTAGATGCCGGGCAGGTCGACGAAGGTCACGCTCTTGTCGGCCTTCCACTCCGCCTGCTTCTTCTCCACCGTGACGCCCGGCCAGTTGCCGACGTAGCCGTTGGAGCCGGTGAGCTCGTTGAAGAGCGTGGTCTTGCCGCAGTTCGGGTTGCCGGCAAGGCCGATGTAAGTCTTTTCCGCCATTGGTGCCTTCCTTGTTGTGGCGCGGGCTGGGCCGCGCCCTGCCTTCTTGGTGCTTGCGACGCCTCCGCTGCGGAACCGCGGGAGGGTCGCCCGCCGGGCCTATGCCTCGAGCTCGACCTGCACGTTCTGGGCCTCGTCCTTGCGGAGCGAGAGCTCGTAGCCGCGCACCGTGACCTCGATCGGGTCGCCGAGCGGGGCAACCTTGCGCACGTGGATGCGCGCGTTCTTGGTGATGCCCATGTCCATGATGCGGCGCTTGATGGCGCCGCCACCGCCAAGGCCGACCACCTTGCAGCTCTGGCCGACCTTCACGTCCCTCAGGGTCCTCATGTGTCCTCCCCTCGTAGTAGTTCCAAGGCTGTCCCTGGCCGGTACCTCCCGGCCCCACTGGGACGCCAAGTTGTCGAGAATGCCCAGCCGTGGGCCCTACCGAGGGCCCTGCCGTGGGCTACGCCGTGGTGATGTGCTTCGCCATGTCGCGGCCGATGCCGAAGGTCGCGCCCTTTACGGAGACGATCACGTCTCCGTTGACGCGTGAGACGACCTTCACCTCGGCGCCCTCGACGAAGCCGAGCTCCGCGAGGTGCTGGCGGAGCTCGGAGCCGCCCCTCACGCGAGAGACCACGACGGTGCTCCCCTCGTGTACGAGCGACAAGGGCAGCTGGGCACCCGTGACCCTCGTGCGTGCGGGCATGGTCCCTCCCCCTCCCATCGCGACGGCTTCGGAGACCATATCGGTCATGGCTACCACTCCTGTCTGGACGGTGCCTGCGCAAGGCGCACTAACACCCACGGTTAACTCTTGTGAGTATACGTCGCCTAACTTATGGTGCAAGGGAGAAGTTGTAAATAGCTAACTATTTTCTCCGCCCTCTACCTGCCGTTATATGTTATTTGACTTATATCATTTTGGTTGGCCCTGGGCAGGCGTCTCGCTCGCCGTGCGCGCGGTCGTCCACGCGCACGCAAGGGACCCCGGGGAGCGAGCGCTCCCCGGGGTCCCCTTCGTACGTCCCTAGGCCTCATTCGTCCGGCCCCTCGGGCCGACGACACATCACCCCGTGTTCTGCAGACCGGCAGCGACGCCGGAGACGGTGCAGAGGATGAGGAAGATCAGCCGCTCGCGCTCCTCGGGCGTGAGCTTGTCGTTGTCGAGCCGCACCTTCTTGAGGGCGGAGACTTGCAGGAGCGAGAGGGCGTTCACGAACGGCAGGCGGGCGTGGACCACGGGACCCAGCACCTTGCGATGCTCGAGCGGCCACTTCTCCCCTATGATGGCGAGCACCCACTTCCGCGTGAGGCGCATCTCCTCCATGACCTTCTCGGACAGGTCCTCCCTGTCACCGAGGCCCAGGTACATCTGGGCGATCTCGTCGTCGGTCTTTGCGATCGACATCTCGATGTTGTCCACGAAGGTCGTGAAGAGCGGCCACTCCGCGTAGGCCTTGCGGAGCAGCTCCAGGTCGTCGAGCCTCTCGCAGGCGGTGCCGAGGCCGTACCACGCGGCGAGGTTGATCCTGGCCTGGGACCAGGAGAAGATCCAGGGAATCGTGCGCAGGTCGTCCAGGGACTTGGCTCCGAGGCCGCGCTTGGCGGGGCGCGAGCCGATCGGCAGCAGGCCGATCTCCGTCAGGGGGGTCACGGTCGAGAACCACTCGGCGAAGCCCTCGGTGTTGAGCAGGTCGCAGTAGTGTTCGCGCGACTCGCGCTCGAGCTCGGCGGCCATGTCGGCGTAGCGCTGCGTGGTCTCGGTGTTGACCCACTCGATGCTCGGCGCGGAGTTGAGCAGCGTCGCCGCCGCGACCTCCTCCACGTGGCGCCTCGCGAGCGTGGGGTCGCCGTAGCGCGCGAAGATGACCTCTCCCTGCTCGGTGAGCTTGAACCGGCAGTTGACCGAGCCCTTGGGCTGGGCGAGCACCGCGTGGTGGGCCGGACCGCCGCCGCGGCCGACCGCGCCACCGCGACCGTGCATGAGGATGAGGTCTATGTCGTTGCGCTCCGCCCACTCGGCTATGCGGCGCTGGGCGTCGTGCAGAACGAGCGTCGCGGAGGTGGGACCGGCGTCCTTGGAGGAGTCGGAGTAGCCGAGCATGACCTCGAGCCTGCGGCTGGTCTCGTCCAGGCGGCGGCGCACGTCAGGGAGCTGGATCATCTTGTCGAGCGTCTCGACGGCGCCCTCGAGGTCCTCGACCTGCTCGAACAGGGGGATCACGTCGAGGGTCGGCACGTCCTGCTCGTGCGCGAAGGCAAGGCGAGCGAGCTCGTAGACGTCGGCGACGTTCTGCGCGCTCTTGGTGAAGGAGATGATGTAGCGGCGCGCCGCGTTGACGCCGTTGCGTCGCTGGATGTTCGCGATCGCGCGGAAGGTGTCGAGCACCTCGCGCGTCATGGGCGCGAGCTCGCCACGCTCGCCCCAGCGGCCGTGCTCGCGGATGTCCGCGAGGGCGCGGCTGTGCACGAGCGAGTGCTGGCGGAACTCCATCTCGACCATGTTGAAGCCGAAGGTCTCGGCCTGCCAGATGAGCGTCTGCAGCGGGCCGTAGGCCTCCCGGACGGCACCGCAGCTGGCCAGGGAGTCCTGGACGCAGCGCAGGTCGTCGAGGTACTCGTCGCAGGAGTCGTACATGAGGTCGGCCGTGCGCGTGATCGTGGCCTCGAGGCGGTTCGCGATCACGAGCATGACGGCGCGGTGCGGCTCGCTCGTGGAGAGGGCCTCGGCGCGGGCTGTCAGGACCTCGCTCATCTCGACCTGGTGGCTCCAGAGGTTCAGGAGGTCGCGCGAGGGGCTCGTGGTCATGGTCTCCTCGGTGAGGTTCCTGCCCACGGTCCTGGTGGCGTCGGCCAGCGTGCGCAGCATGTGCCCGCGGAACTTCTCGGCCACGCGCAGGCTCACCTTGGCCGTGACGTTGGGGTTGCCGTCGCGGTCCGAGCCGATCCAGCTGCCCGGGTGGAAGAACGCAGGGCAGACGGGCGGCACGCAGCCGGCCTTCTCGCCCAGCTCCCAGTCGTCGAAGCGGCGGTACACCTTGGGGATCATCTCGAACAGGGTGTTGTCGAAGATGTCGATGATCGTGTCGGCCTCCTCGACGGGGGTCGGCTTCTTGATGGCGATGGGCGACGTGCGGAAGAGCGCGTCGATCTCCTGCAGCATGCGGCGCTCGTTCTCCAGGAGCTCCGGGCCGCCCAGCTGCGGCCGGCGGGCGAGAAGGGCCGCGATGCGCCTGATCTTGCCGGTCACGGCCTTGCGGCGCGCCTCGGTCGGGTGGGCCGTGAAGACCGGGCGGAACTCGAGGCGGCGGAGCTTCTCGTCCGCCTCCCCCTTGTCGGTCTCCTCGATCAGGCGGCGGTAGGCGACGGTGATCGTGTTGATGGGGTCGTCCTCGGAGCTGACGTCCACCTGGCGCTCGCGCGTGCGCAGCGAGCTGACTCGGTAGTCCTCCTCCGCGATGTTGGCCAGGTGGAAGTAGGTGGTGAAGGCTCTGGTCACGAGCTGGCACTCGCGCAGCGTCATCGAGTCTATGAGGCGGGCGGCGCGGGCGAAGGCCTCCCTGACCTCCTCCGGCGAGGCGCTCTCGTCGTTGGCCGCGAGCATGTCGGCCAGCAGGACGTCGAAGGACTTGCGCAGGCCCGTGTCGTACTCCCCGAGCACCTTGCGGACGAGGCGCAGGAACAGGGCCATGTTGGCCTTGAGCCCGTCGGGCATGCTGAGGTCCTTGAGCGAGGCAGCCGCGAGCGCCTGCTCGGACTCCTCCTCGGGGCCCGGGCGGCCCGTGATTTCTTGCTGCATGGTCATCCCCTCCTGCCCGTGACCGGGCACGTAGCAGCGTGAGCGCTGCCGTGTGGGCAGAGCTCGTGTGCGGAACCATGATATATGCGCGGACGCGGATACAAGCCCGTTACATACGCACTTAACCCAACCGACACGAGAAGGACGCGCGGGTCCGCGCGGCGGGCGGGGCGGGCGAGCCCTACAATTGTCGCGTATGCGAGTGAGCCTGCCGCGCCTGGGCGCGGCGCGAGGGAGGTCGGGCCATGCTCAAGCGGAGAAAGGCGGACGGACGCGAGGCCGGGCGCGGCGGGGTGCGCGGGGCAGGCGAACCCTGGGGCACCACGGCCGGGGCGGCAGGCGCGGCGGGCGCGGGGGTGCGGCCCGAGCGGCACGAGCACAGGGCCCGCCAGCTCGCCGAGCACTGGTGGAACCGCCTGATCGAGGCGGTCTACGACCGTTCGTTCAGCGAGCAAACCGAGCTCTACGCCTCCAGCCAGGGCACCCTGGACTACGTCCTCAACACAATCGGGCAGGGGGCCTGGGGCGTGCTCTTCCCCCTCCTGACCGTCGTCGCCACGCAGCTCGCGGGAGCCGAGGACGCGGGCATGTTCACCATGGCGTTCGTCACGGCGACCATGCTCATGTACATCGGCAACTACGGCGTGCGCACCTTCCAGGTCTCCGACCTTGAGGAGAACGAGTCCTTCTCGGCCTACGTGATCCAGCGCGTCGTGACCTGCGCGCTCATGATGGGCGTGGGTTACCTCTACTGCCGCGCGCGCGGCTACTCGGGACCCATGTACGCCATCTGCCTCGCCGTCTTCACCTACCGCATGGTCGACGCCCTCGCCGACGTCTACGAGGGGCGCCTGCAGCAGGTCGACAAGCTCTACCTCGCCGGGATCTCCATGGGCATCCGCTCGGTGCTCGCGGTCGTCGTCTTCACCGTGCTGCTCTTCGTCACCCGCAGCCTCCAGGTGGCCTCCGTGGCCATGGCCGTCTGCGCGGTGGCGAGCTTCTTCGTGGTGACGCTGCCGCTCACGCTCTTCGAGACGCCGAAGTCGCGCGCCCCCGAGCTCGTCGAGGTCAAGGAGCTCTTCGTCGACTGCTTCCCCGCCTTCGCCGGCGTCTTCCTCTACGCGCTGATCGACAACGTCCCCAAGTTCGTGATGGAGGGCAGCCTCAGCTACGACAACCAGACCTACTTCAACGCCATCTACTTCTGCTCGAACTCCATCCTCATGATGGCGGGGCTCGTCTACAAGCCGCAGATCGTGCGCCTCTCCACCATCTGGGCGGACCGCGGCAGGCGGGCCCGCTTCGACCTCGTCATCGTCGGTATGCTGGCCCTCGTCGCCGTGATCGTCGCGGTCATGCTCGTCTTCACCGGACTCATCGGCGTGCCGCTCAACGGGCTGCTCTACGCCACGGACTTCGAGCGGTTCCGCACGCAGTCCTACCTCATGGTGGTCGCGGGCGGACTCGCCGCGGGGGCGGACTTCCTCTTCCAGATCCTCACGGTCCTGCGCTACCAGAGCGCCGCCACGCTCATCTACCTCGTCGGGTTCGGCGTGGCGCTGGTGCTCAGCTTCGCGCTCGTGCGGACCCTCGGCTTCGACGGCGCCGTCTGGGCCTACCTCGTCTCGCACGTGGTGCTCTTCTGCCTGTTCGTCGCCCGCTATGTGGTGATCAGGGTGAAGTCGCGCTAGGTGCGGGGCCGCCGGCTGTGGGCGCGCTACGCCGCGTCAGCCAGACCGCCGTCGCCCGAGGCGGCGTCCCCGCCGGCGGTGCCGCCGTCGCCCGTGACCGTGCCCCGAAGCTCATGCGCGCCCGGGTCGTAGGCGCTGCCCAGCACCTGTGCGCAGAAGCCGTCCACCCACTCCACCGTGCACGAGGAGTTGTTGGCGTACACGCTCGCGTTGGTGGCTGCGAGCTCATCGGTGTAGTCGCGCAGCAGGTAGGTCGTGAAGTCCGCGCCCGACCCCTTGTGGCAGACGACCGGCACGAACGCGTAGTCGCCGACGTGGCAGGTGCCGTCCGCGTCCCGCTCGAGGGTGACCTCGGCGAGGCCCCCCACCAGGTTCTGGTTGTCGTTCTGGTTCGAGACGAAGTTGCCCACCGACCAGTAGCAGAGCATGCCCTTGCCGTCCGGGCGCGTAAGGACCTCGACGGGCTCGATCACGTGCGGGTGGTCTCCGACCACCAGGTCCACGCCCTCCTCGGCGAAGACCTTGGCCCACGACTCCTGCTCGTCGGAGGGGGTGAGCTGGTACTCCGTCCCCCAGTGCGGGAAGACCACCACGAGATCGGCCTCCTGCTTGGCCTTGCGGATGGCGGCGCGCACCTCGTTCTCGTGTCCCCAGTCGAGAAGGGCCACGGCGTCTTTGGGGTCGGGGTAGCCGTTGAGGTCGTAGGTGAAGTTGAGGAGGCCCACCTTGAGCCCGTCCTTCTCGTAGACGTAGGGCTCGTACGGGGAGGTCGAATCGTCCGTCTCTCGGTCGACGACGCCGAGCGTCCGGACGGCAGGGTACTTCTCCCGCCAGTACGCCAGCTCGCTGTGGATGCCGTCGTAGCCCGCGTCCATGGCGTGGTTGGTCGCCTTGAGCACCACGTTGAAGCCGGCCTTGGCCGTGGCGTCGTTGAACTCGAGCGGCCCGTTGAAGCTGGGGTAGCCGGAGAGGCCGAGCGAGGTGCCTGCCGCCGGGGTCTCCTGGTTCACCACGCGCAGGTCGAAGCCGGCGAGCTCGTCGGTCACGTGCGCGTAGACGTGGTCGAAGTCGTACGTACCGTCGGCCTTGGCGCCGCTCTGGACGAGGAGCATGTGCTTCAGGATGTCGCCGGCCATGACCAGTCTGACCTTGGTCGGCTCGGCCTGGGGCGCGTCGGGGGTGGCCGCGGGGCCCGCACCGGCGGTGGAGCCCGCGCCCGCGGCGGAGCCCGCACCGGCCGCGGCACCCGCGCCCGCGGCGGCGTCCACGCCCCCGGAGGCCCACGGCAACGCGACCGTGCCGTCCTCGACGAGCGCGAAGGCACCCGTCGCGACGGCGACGAGGAGGGCCACCACGCAGAGGACGGGCACCCAGGCGGGCGTCCTTCTCGGCCTCCTGCTGAAGTGGTCGCCCCTCGCGCCGCGGCCGCCCCTCACGGGGCCGGCGGCGGCGGAGGGGCGACCGTCGTTCTCGCGCGCCCTGGCGCTCCTAGCGTCGGCGTGCCTTTCGCCCGGGCTCGCGTGCCCGGGCCGTCCGCTCCTTGGCATCGGGTCCTCCAGGATGGTTTCAGGATGTGGTCTCCCCATCCTACCCCAGGCCTAGAGGATGCGCAGCGAGACCTCCTTGAGCTGCTGGCCGGAGACCTCCGACGGGGCGCCAGACATGAGATCGGAGCCGGAGCTGGTCTTGGGGAAGGCCATGACCTCGCGGATGGAGTCGGAGCCGGTCAGCAGCATGCAGACGCGGTCGAGGCCGAGGGCGAAGCCGCCCATCGGGGGCGCACCGAACTTCAGGGCCTCCATCAGGAAGCCGAACTGGGCCTCCGCGCGCTCCTCCGTGAAGCCGAGGAGCTTGAGGATGCGCATCTGGAGCTCGGCGTTGTGGATGCGCATGCCGCCGCCGCCCGCCTCGTAGCCGTCCATCACGAAGTCGTAGGTGTGCGAGCCGCAGGACAGCGGGTCGCTCTCGAGCCTGTCGATGTCGGACTCCATCGGCTGGGTGAAGGGCTGGTGCTCGGACGCGTACGCCTTGCGCTCCTCGTCCCAGTGGAAGAGCGGGAAGTCAACGACCCACAGGAAGTCGTGGCCCTCGCGCGGGAGCTCCAGGGCGTCTGCCATGTGGTTGCGCATCCCGCCGAGGATCTCGTCGGCCTTGAGGCGGCTCTCCACCGCGAACATCACGAGGTCGCCGGGCTCGACGTCCATCTCGGCGCGCAGGGCGGCCATCTCGTCGTCGCTGAAGAACTTGACGATGGGGCTCGTCACGCTGCCGTCCTCGCGGAAGGCGATGTAGGCGAGGCCCTTGGCGCCGAAGCCTGCGGCGACGTCGGCGAGGCGGTCGATCTTGGCGCGCGGCCAGGTGCCGGCCCCCTTGGCGTTGATGGCCTTGACGTAGAGGCCCTCGGTCTTGGCCGCGCTCGCGAACAGCTTGAACTTGGAGTCCTGGAAGATCGGCGTCACGTCGTGCAGGCGCATGCCGAAGCGCGTGTCGGGCTTGTCGATGCCGTAGGTGTCCATCGCGTCCCAGTAGGAGATGCGGCGCAGCGGCAGCTGCATCTCGACGCCCATGGCGGCGAAGGCGTCTTTCAGCACGCCCTCGAGCATGCCCATCACGTCGTCCTGCTCGACGAAGCTCATCTCGACGTCCACCTGCGTGAACTCGGGCTGGCGGTCGGCGCGCAGGTCCTCGTCGCGGAAGCACTTGGCGACCTGGTAGTAGCGCTCGACGCCGCCGACCATGAGGAGCTGCTTGAGCAGCTGCGGGGACTGCGGCAGCGCGTAGAAGTTGCCCGGCTGGGTGCGGCTCGGGACGATGAAGTCGCGCGCGCCCTCGGGGGTGGACTTGAACAGCGCCGGGGTCTCGACCTCCATGAACTCGCGCTTGTGGAAGGCCTCGCGCAGCGCGAAGGTGAAGTCGGAGCGCAGCTTGAGGTTGGCCATCATCTTGGGCCGGCGGATGTCGAGGTAGCGGTAGCGCAGGCGCACGTCCTCGGAGGCGTCCACGTGGTCCTCGATCTGGAACGCGGGCGTCTTGGAGGTGTTGAGCACCTCGAGCTCGGAGACGAGCACCTCGACCTGGCCGGTCGCGAGCTTCTCGTTGTCCTGGCCCTCGGGGCGCTCGCGCACCGTGCCGGTGACCTTGAGCGGCCACTCGGAGCGCACGTGCTCGGCCGCGTGGAAGGCGGTGCCGCCGGAGTGCTCGGGGTCGAAGGAGATCTGCGTCACGCCGGCGCGGTCGCGCAGGTCGATGAAGATCAGGCCGCCGTGGTCGCGGCGGTGCCAGACCCAGCCGGTGAGCGTGACGGTCTCACCGATGTTGGCAGGCCTGAGCTCGCCACAGGTGTGCGTGTGCATGGAAAAAGAGTCCATCTGGATCCTCTCGTCTCTCCCGCCCCGTGTCGTACGGGCGGGTCCTCAGCAGACGGCGACTAGCGTAGACGGCGCTTCGTCGCGCGAGTTCGCATTGTACTACGCAAGGTTCCTACGACCTTGCACGAAGGTGCGCGCAAGCTGCAATTAACGGAATGGAAAAGGACGTAAACGTTCTCGCGCGGCTCCGCCCCGACCCTTGCGCGCCGCTGGCGAAGGCCGGCCGGGCGGCGGGGCGGGCGCGCGGCTGCCCGCCGCAATCGTGCCGATGCGGTGGTGAAGCCGCGCCGGGGCGCGCCGGGATGCGCGCCGGCGCCCGAAACATGAGAAGATGTGCTATTCAGTGGCACGGTCCGGTGGCAAGTCACCGTGGTGGAGCAGAACGTGGCGTCTGAGAGGCATCGGCACATGGCTAAGCACTTCGCAAGCGCACGCGACGAGCACGCAGGGGCCCGGCGCCCGAAGGCAGGACGCCCCGAGCCAGAGCCCGTGGCCGAGAAGGACGCGCAGGCCGAGGGCGCCCTCGGGGGCGCCATCGAGCCGCAGGCCGAGCCCGCCGCCGCACCCGCCCCGGAGCCCGCACAGCAGGAGCCCGCCCGCCTCTCCGTCGACGAGATCTTCCGCGAGGAGATGGCCTCCGCCGCCAGGGCCCGGGCCGAGGCCCGCGCCGAGGCGCGGGCGGCCGCGATGGACACCAGCCCGCTCTCCGCAACCCTACCCGCAGCCAAGGGGGACTCGACCGATGGGGCCGCGGCCAAGGGGCCTGCGGCCGGCGCAGAGCCCGACGAAACCGCGGTCCTTCTCGGCCCCGACGCGGACGGCACGCTGCCCATGGCGGACGCGGGCTACCCCGCCCCGCTCGACGAGGCCGGCGCCGGGCCCGACGACTCGCTCGGCGGCGCACCCGCGGCCTCGCCCGACGAGGCGTGGGCGGCGGGCGCAGACGGGGGCGAGACGGTGCGCCTCGCGCGCAACGAGGTCGCCGCCATGCCCGTCGACCAGCCGCTCTACGCGAGCGACACCCCCTCGCCCTACCTCGGGGACCGAAGCGCGCGGATGAGCACGGAGGACATCCGCCGGCGCCACCACAAGGCGCGCGTGGCGGTCTTCGTCGCCGTCCTCCTTGCGCTCGTCGCGGGAGGGGCCGCCCTGGGCTACGGCTACCTGCACGGCGGAGCCGGCGAGCCGGTCGCCCAGTACAACACCGCGAAGATCCAGCGTGGCGAGTTCCTCGACCTCGTCACGTCCACCGTGGCGCTCGAGCCCGTACAGCACGACTCCATAACCCCCCAGGTCACCGGCACCGTCGACCAGGTCAGGGTCTCGGAGGGCGACACTGTGGCCGAGGGCGACGTGCTCTTCACCCTCAAGAACCAGACCGTGACCGACACGGCGGACAAGGCCAAGTCCACGCTCGACGCAGCCAAGCAGACCGCGAGCGACCGCCAGAAGGACCTGGACGAGGCCAACAAGGCGCTCGACGACGTCAAGAAGTCCGCGACCGACGCCCAGGGCAAGATCGAGGGGCTGCTCTCCCTCGACGCCGGGACGATGGCGCACCTCAAGGACGCGCAGGACGCGCTCAAGAAGGCCCAGGACGCGGGCAGCACGGACCAGGAGGCCCTGAAGTCCCTGCAGAAGGACGTGGACGACACCCAGGCCAAGGTGACGGCCGCAATCGCCAAGCTCTCCGCCATCAAGCAGATCGAGTACGCGGGCTACTCCTCCGCCCTCAACACCGCCTACTCGCAGGTCGAGGCGGACCAGAAGATCGTGGACGCCGCCCAGAGCTCGCTCGACGACGCCAACAAGGCCGCAAGCTCCGCCCAGGCCGCCTACGACAGCGCCCAGGCGCAGCTCGACAAGCTCAACGTGCGTGCGACCATCCCCGGCACGGTGCACTCGCTCGACAAGGGCCTCGCGCAGGGCACCGAGGTGACCACGGCGACCCGCCTGTGCGACGTGGACGACCTCTCCTCGCTCGTGGTCGAAGTGCCCGTACCCGAGGGCAAGACCGGCCGGGTCAAGGAGGGCCAGGAGGTCCGCGTGACCTTCGACGGCATCGACGACCTCGACGTCACCACGACCGTGGACTCCCTCTCCTCAAAGGGCGGCACGCTCGTCGCCCACGCGACCATCTCCGACCCAGACGAGCGCCTCACCCAGGGTTCGGCCGCCACGGCCTCCGTCGTGCTGCAGGAGATCGACGACGTGCTGATGGTCCCCAAGGAGGCCGTCGTCACCGGCGACGACGGGGCCGCCTGCCTCGACGTCCTTCTCGACCCGTCGCGCGCGATCGTCACCCGCGTGGACGTGACCGTGAGGGCGACCAACGACACCACGGCCGTCGTCGAGGCGCCGGACATCCAGGCCGACACCTCCGTCGTCCTCCCCGGCCAGACGGGCCAGGACCAGGGCTAGGAGAGGTCGATCACGTAGGTGCCCGTGTCGGCGTCCCTCTCCTGTCCCATCACGCCGTCGAGAAAGCGCGTCATGTAGTCCGGAGTGAGCCAGGTGTCCCAGCCGGCGCCCATGACCGTGTCGGTCGCGTCGGCGACGCGGTAGACCGCGAAGTTGGCGTCGTTCGCGCGCCTCGTGACCACGGGGTCGAGCTCCGCCGAGGAGAGCCGGCAGCTGCCGTCCTCCGCGCGGTGGAAGGTCAGCTTGGCGAGGCCGCCCATGAAGCTGTGCTCGTTGCCCGAGGAGGACAGGAAGTTCCCGAGGGAGTAGAAGCAGGCGCACTTCTCGCCCGAATCGTTGGTGAGGACCTCCACCGGCTGCAGGACGCCCGTGCCGTAGCCGACGACCGCGTCGACGCCGAGCTCGGAGAAGAGCTCCGCCACCTCCCGCTGGTCGTCCGTGACCTCGGAGGGGCTCTGGAGGCACCAGTCGACGCAGGCGACGATGGCGTCGGCGCCCGCCTCCTGGGCCTGCGCCACGTCGGCGCGGACCTTTGCCTCGCTGAGGTAGGAGACGTAGTCCGAGTCCGTCTTGGGGCTGATGGTCGCCTCGGTGCTCGCCGTGTAGTCGAGAACCGCGACCTTGACGCCGTCCCTCTGGTAGACGTAGACCTTGCGTGCCAGGTCCGCGCCGTCCGTCCCCTCCGGGTCCGCGACGCCGATCACGGGGACATCGGAGTGGTTGGCGTCCCAGAACGCCATCTCGGCGTGGAGGCCCTCGTAGCCCTCGTCGAGCGCGTACGGGGAGGCCTTGAGCACGCCGTCGAAGCCCGCGCCGAGCTCGGCCTGGACGAGGGCGTGCGGGGTGTCGTAGGGGGCGCCGCCCGTGAAGTCCTGTCCGCCCAGGCTCGAGACGTGCGCGACGAGCGCGAGGTCCGCAGCGCTGACGTCGTCGGAGACGTGCTTGAGCACGGAGCTGAAGTCGTAGGTCCTGGTGCCGTCCGAGGAGGTGCCGGTCCGAGTGGCGGAGAGGAGCCTGCTCTGGACGAGGACGTCGCCCGCGGCGACCATCGTCACGTCGACCGGGCCCTCGGGCGCGGCCTCGGCGGTCGTGACCTGGGTCTGCTCCTCCTGTTGGCGCCCGGCGACCTGGGCGCGCACGCGCAGGCTGTTGCCGACGAAGGCGAAGGCGCCCACGGCGATGACTGCGAGGGCCGCCACGACGGCGACCACGACGGGGTCGAGGCGGAGCGCGAGGGCGCTGTAGCGGGAGGCGGCGTCGCGCGAGTAGGAGGAGGCCACGCGCTCGAGGCGCTCCTCCTCGGACTCCGGGTCCTCGTCCGGCCCGTCGGCAGGGCAGTCCCAGTACTCGTCGGCGGGCAGGTCCACGTCGGCCGCGTCGACATCGGCGGACGCGTCGGCGGGCAGGTCCACGTCGGCCGCGTCGGCATCGGCGCCCTCCGGCGCGGCGGGCTCTGCGCCCTCCGGCGCGAGTGCGGGGTCGAGGTCCTGCTCGTCCACAGCGCCCCCCTGGGCCACCCCGGCCTCGGAGGAGTCCCTCGGGTCCAGATTCTGATCTGAGTCGGCCACGGCCCACCCCTCCCTGAAGTTTCGCTACTCGGCAATCATACGTGCTCGCAGCGGAGTTTGCACGGTCGAGGGCGCCATGGGTCGGCGGGTCGGGCTAGCATGTAGGCCACGGAACACGACAAGGAGGAGAGATGCCCTACTCTGCCGCCATATTCGACCTGGACGGAACCCTGCTCGACACCCTCGGCGACCTGCACGCCGCGGTGAATCACGCGCTCGGGTCGTGCGGTCTGCCCGCCAGGAGCGCCGCCGACGTGCGCGCCTTCACCGGCGACGGCCTGCGCAGGCTGGCCTGGCGCAGCGCCGGCGAAGGGGTGGACGAGGGCAGGCGCGAGGCGGTCTACCAGGAGCTCGCGTCCTACTACGCGGGCCACTGCCAGGAGCTGACCCGGCCCTACCCCGGCGTCCCGGAGGTGGTGGACGAGCTGCGCGGCGCCGGCGTCAGGTGCGGCGTGGTCTCCAACAAGGTCGACTCCGCCGTCCGGGAGCTCGTGGAGCGCTTCTTCCCCGGGCAGTTCGACTTCGTGGTCGGCGAGCGCGAGGCGGAGGGAATCCGCAAGAAGCCGGCGCCCGACACGGTCGAGGCCTGCCTCACGGCCTTCGGCGTCGCGGCCGCAGACGCCGTCTACGTGGGCGACTCCGAGGTGGACGTCGAGACCGCCAGAAACGCAGGGTGCGACTGTATCATCGTGACCTGGGGCTTCAGGGACGAGCGGTTCCTGCGGGAGCACGGAGCGCGCACGCTCGCGCACACCGCCGGCGAGCTCGCGCGCGAGGTCCTCGCATGAGGCGGGAGCTCCCGGCGCGTCGTCGCGACCTCAGGGTACCGGCGTTCGCGGTCGCGGCAGCCCTCGTGGGCGTCGCGGTCTCCACGTCCTACTCGCCCGACGGGACGGTCCTGGTCAGCCCCTTCGACCTGTCGAGCGAGCTCGCGGTCCTCCTCGCCCTCCCCCTGCTGTGGCGGGCGCTCTTCGGCGCGCCAAGCGCGGGCGCGGGCGGCGCGGGGCGGCCCCGCCTCACGCCGTGGTCGTGCGTGACCTCGGCCGTCCTCGCGCTCACGGTGTTCCTCGGGCGGCCCATCGACGAGGGCGGCATGCTGCGCTTCCGCTCCGTGGTCTTCGCGAGCGGCATGGAGGCCTACGAGCTGCCCGGCACCGCGGGCTTCCTCGCGTGGTCGCTGCTCGTCCTTGCCGGCGACCTCGTGCTTTGCTGGTGCCTCGTGCGCCTCGCGTTCGACGGCCTGCGGGCGCTGGCGGCCCGGTCGCGCGGCGCCGTGGCGGAGAAGGACGTGGAGGCTGGTGGCTCGCTGGCGGGCGCGCGGCGCCCGCTGGGGCCCCTCGCGATCGCGCTCGTCCTTCTCGTCGCGTGGCTCCCCTACCTCGTCGCGTGGTTCCCGGGAACCGTCACCTCCGACCAGTCGATCCAGCTCGCGCAGTTCTTCGGCTACGCGGGCCACACCATGGACACCCACTACCCCTTCTTCGTTGCCGTGGTCTTCGGCAACCTCTACCGGCTCGGGACCCTCGTCGACCCGAGCGGATGGACGGGGATCCTCCTCATGACCCTCGTGCAGCTCGCCTGCGCCCTCCTCTCGCTCACCGAGGTGTGCCTGTGGGTCGAGCGCCTGCGCGGCCGCGGGCGCGCGTTCCACCTCGCGCTCGCGTTCTGCGCGCTGTTCCCGCTGATCCCCGTCTACGTGGTCTCCATCGGCAAGGACGGCGTCCACGCCTTCCTCGTCGCCCTCCTCTGCCTGCAGCTCTACCTCGCCGCCACGGTCGGGCGCGGCGAGGCTGCAGGGCCGGGCGTGCGCCTCGGGGCGGACGGGCGCGTCGAGGGGGGCTGGCTCTTCTCGCCCTGGGCGCTTCTCGCCAACGGCGTCCTCGTGTCGCTCACGCGCAACAACGGCGTCTTCCTCGTCGGCTTCGGCCTGCTCGTGCTTCTGCTCCTCACGCGCAGGCGCGAGGTCGCGGCCACCCTCGCCGCGACCCTCGCCGCCTTCGCCTGCTGGACCTACGCCGTGGTCCCCGCCTGCGGCGTCGAGGTGCTGGGGCCCGCCGAGGCCCTCTCCCTGCCCATGCAGGTGGTCGCCGCCAACCTGCACGCCGACGCCGAGCTCGACGCCGGCTCTCGCGAGGTCCTGGAGCGCTCCTTCTCGGTCCCGCTCGACGAGGTCGCCGGCCTCTACAACCCGCTCGTCTCGGACCCCGTGAAGAACCACGTGGTGGTGGGCGAGAAGGACGCGGCGTCCGTGGGCGAGTTCTGCTCGGTCGCGCTCGGGCTCGCCCGCGAGCACCCCCTCACGTCGTTCGTGGCCGCGGCCAGGACGACGATGAGCGTCTACCCGTTCACGCTGGGCACCTACTACCTCGAGGACAAGCCCTACTTCAACAGCCCGGACGACGCCCACGCGGCGCTGGGGTGGTTCGCCTCCGTGGACGAAATCCCCGAGCACGTGGCGAGGCCGCTCGCCGTCGCGGGGACGATGCTGCTCAAGGTGGCGCGCACCACGCTGCCCCTCTCCGTCCTCTACACGCCGGGGACCTACTTCTGGCTCCTCGTGGTGCTGCTGGGGTTCGCCCTCGACGAGGGCAGGCTGCGCGGGCCCACTTTCTGCGCCGTCTCCCCGCTCGTGATGCTGGAGGCGGTCCTCGTGGCGGCACCCTGCGGGTCCGTGCGCTACGCGCTGCCCCTCGCCTACTCGCTGCCGCTCCTCGTGCTGCTCGCGACGGACGTCGCGCGCGCCGGCGCGCGGGCGGAGGGTGCGCGCCACCTCAGGTCGGGAGCGCAGGGCGCGGGAACGGCGGACGAGAAGGCGCCGACGCGCGGGCCTCAGCACGGCAGTGACTAATTCTTTAACACAACCCCACCCCGCCGGCACCAGAATTCGACCTGCGCGCGGATATCTAACGCTGGCCTAACAAATCCCTGGCAGCTTCCTCGCGCCGGGCCGGGGGCGCTAAGATGGCACCAAGGGTCCGCCCTTCGACGAAAGGAATGACCATGGGAAAGATCGCATCGGAGAAGCTCGACGTAGACTACGATGGCCTTGCAGACTACCTGCATGCGAACCACTCGGTTTACATGAAGGTCGGCTCCAAGGTCTACTACCTGACCGACGTGAACTACGAGGCATGGCGCGCCCAGGACACGAGCGTCCGCAACAGCAAGAACCACTTCGTGGACTGCAGCGACCTCGTCCCGACGCTCGACGAGTTCCTCGCCCTGCCCTTCGTCAACGGGCACACGATCAAGGACGTGTTCCCGGAGGCCACGTTCTACCCCTCGACCAAGGGGGTCAAGGACTAGCTCCGGGGATTGGGCCCGGCCCGGGGACGGGCAGACCGGATCGACGGATGAGGAGGCGGCCGCGGGGGCTCCCGCGGCCGCCTCTCTGCTCTCGTGCGCCTCTCTGCCCTCGCGTCCGCCCTAGATGAGGTGCTGCGCCTCGTCCGTCTCCAGCAGCTCGTCGTCGCCGAAGCGCTGGCGGTCGTCGGGCCGCTCGAGCACGGGAATCAGCATGCGGAACGCGTCCTCGGTGGCGTTCTGGCGCGGCGAGCGCTTGGCGTAGCGCCTGACCGCCGCCGCCGACTTGTTGATCGCCACGAGGGTGCCCGCGCCGGCCACGCAGCCGCCGGGGCACGCCATGCCCTCGAGCAGGTAGCCGTCGTACTTGCCGCGCGCGGCGTCCTTCATCATCTTGCGACACTCCTCGAGCCCCTCGGCGTTGGCGACCTTGACCTCCAGGTCGGGGTGCCCGCGGTGGATGGCATTGACCACGGCGCTCGCCACGCCGCCCGCGACCGCGAAGCCGC
The DNA here is from genome assembly GCF_036408855.1 of Olsenella absiana. Taxonomy (NCBI): domain Bacteria; kingdom Bacillati; phylum Actinomycetota; class Coriobacteriia; order Coriobacteriales; family Atopobiaceae; genus Olsenella; species Olsenella absiana. The sequence goes on along the minus strand of NZ_JAZGJQ010000011.1, from coordinate 50,745 downwards.
GGCCGTCCGCGCTCGCCACGTCGAAGTCCGACTTGCCCTCGTCGGCGAGGTCGAGGTAGTCGATGCCCTTGGCCTCCATCATGCCGGCCATCTCCTCGAAGGTGAGGACGAAGTCGACCTCGGAGCGGACGGACTTGCGCATGGCCTCGAGCTTCTTGGCGGAGCACGGCCCCACGAAGACGATCTTGGCGTGGGGGTGCTGGGTGCGGACCATGCGCGCCGTGAGCGTCATGGGCGTGAGCGCCATGGAGATGCAGTCCGCGTGCTCGGGGAACTCGCGCTTGGCCATGATCGACCAGGCGGGGCAGCACGACGTGCCCATGAACGGGAGCTTGTCGGGCACCTCCTCGAGGAAGTCCTCCCCCTCCTGGATGGTGCAGAGGTCGGCTCCCAGCGCGACCTCCTCCAGGCCCGAGAAGCCCAGCTTGGTGAAGGCGGCGCGGAGCTTGCCCACGTCGCCCTTGCCGCCGAACTGCCCCACGAAGGCGGGCGCGACGATGGCGATGACCTCGTCGCCCTCCAGGATCGACCAGATGACCTGGGCGATCTGGCTCTTGTCGGCGATGGCGCCGAAGGGGCAGTTGATGAGGCACTGGCCGCAGGCCACGCACTTGCTCTGGTCGATCTCCGCGCGGCCGTGCTCGTCGGAGCCGATTGCGCCCATGCCGCAGGCGGCGGCGCAGGGCCGCTCGTAGTGGTAGATCGCGTGGTACGGGCAGGTCCTGGCGCACAGCCCGCAGTGGACGCACTTCTCCTGGTCGATGTAGGCGCGCTTGTTCACGAAGGTGATCGCCTGCTTGGGGCAGATCTCTCGGCAGGGGTGCGCGAGGCAGCCCTGGCAGGTGTTGGTCACCTCGTAGACGTTGTCCTTGCACGAGTTGCACGCGAACTTGATGACGTTGACCAGGGGCGGCTCGTAGTAGGTCTCAGCGCGCAGAGCTCGCGTCATGCCGTCGGAGATGCGCTGAGGGCGGTCGACACCCTGCAGCGACAGGCCGATGGCGAGGCGGATGCGCTCGCTGACGATGGCGCGCTCCAGGAAGACCGAGCCGCGGTAGGTCGCCACGTCGCCGGGCAGGATCTTGTACGGCAGCTCGTCGAAGGCCCGGTCGAAGTCCGCGTCCGTCCACTCGGGGTGGTCCGCCGTGGAGTAGATGATCCTCGCGACCTCGCAGAACACCTTGCGTCGGATCTCCGTGAGGTTGGTGTAGACGCCGCGCATGGTATCTGGCATAGGACCCCTCCTTCGGTGGCACCCGCCACCCGGACGACTTGTTGCCCCCTGTCCTACCGATGATAGCGGAATTGATAGCGGACTTGCGGGCGGCCCCGCGCGTGCGCCTAGAGGCCGCGGAGCGCGTCCCAGCCGACCTCGCGCTCCGGGAAGGCGGGGAGCAGGCGCGCCGGCCACGGGGTGCGCACGCGGACGGGTGCGCCCGTCACGGGGTGCGCGAAGGACTCCTCCAGGGCGTGGAGCATGAGCGGGCCGGGCCCGCCGCCGTAGAGGGAGTCGCCCAGGATGGGGTGGCCCGCCGCCGACAGGTGGACGCGGATCTGGTGGCGCCGGCCGCTGCCCAGCTCGCAGCCGACGAGGGTCGCGCCGCCGCGGCACTCGACCGGCAGCACCCTGGTCAGGCTCGGCTTCCCCGTGGCGCCGACGCGCATGCGGCGCGCGTCGTGGCGGTCGCGCGCGATCGGCCCCGTGAGCTCGAAGGGGCCTCCGGAGAGGCGGCCCCGCACCACGGCGAGGTAGCGCTTGCCCATGGCGTGCCCGGCGACGAGCTCGTCGAAGGCGGGCTGGAAGTCCGGCGCCTTGGAGAAGAGCACGACGCCCGTGGTCTCCTCGTCCAGGCGCTGCAGCGCCTGGGCAGAGCCCGCCGCGGGACTCCCTGCTGCCGCCAGGTGGGCGCGGACGCGCCCGGTGAGGGTGTCGGCGCCCGTGCCGTCCGAGTGGACGAGAAGCCCCGCGGGCTTCTCGACCGCCAGCGCGAAGGGGTCCTCCCACAGGACGAGGAGGTCCGGGCCGGCCGCCGGCGCGGTGGCCGCCACGCCCGCGCCGGAGGACCAGGGCGCGCCCCAGGTGACCTCCACGACGTCGCCGGGACGAAGGGCGTCGGCGGGGCGTAGGAGCACGCCGAACACGCTCGCGCGCCCCTCGGCGAGGATGCGAGCGGCCGAGCGCTTGGAGCCGGTCGCCTCCCTCAGGAGCTCCGAGGCGCCCGTCGGCACGAGGGCGCGCAGGAGCGCCCGGCCCTCGGACGCCTCCACGAGGCGCCAGCGGCGCGCAGGGCCGCCCTCGCAGCCTTCTCGCACGTCGCCGCCGCGGGGCTCGCGTCCTTCTCGCCCAGCGCGCGCGGAGGCACCCCGCCGGCTCACGCGCCCTCCTCCGCGCCGCGCAGCTCCTGCTCTCCCCCGCCGCCGACGGTCTGCCGGAGCGACTCGCAGAACGCGCCCACCATGCTCCACGGATGGGCCGACGTCCGCCAGGCCACGTGGATCGGGTAGCGCGCGTCTGGCCCCAGGTGCACGAGGCGCATCCCGACCAGCTCCTGCGGCGAGAAGGTCGTCTCCACCAGCTCCATGGGCGAGAAGCACGCGCCGCCGCCGCGCGCCGCCAGCGCGAGGAGGGTCTCGGCGTTCTTGGACCTCACGGCGATGCGTGGGGTGAAGCCGGCCTTCTGGAAGGTCCGCACGGCGATCGTGCCGGGGATGTCGCGCCGGCCGAGCACGAGGAAGGGCAGGCCCGCGAGCGGCGACAGGTCGCCCGTGCGCTCCACGCGCTCCACGCTCTGCTCGACCTTGTCGCCCAGCTTGGCCTCCAGCAGCCGGTTGGAGGCCACGAGCACCACCTCCTCGCGGTAGAGCTCGCTCACCTCCAGGCGCGGGACCCGACCCGTCACGGTGCCCACCATCACGTCGAGGCGGCCGTCGCAGATGAGCGAGACCAGGGCCTCGTTCTCGCCCTCGTTGAGGTCGACCTCGATGCCGGGGTGCAGCCGCTGGAAGTCCGCGATGGCGTGGGGCATGATGATGTGCCCGCGCGTGCTCGTGACGCCCACCCTGAGCAGGCCGCGCTCGTCGTCGGAGATGTCCTTGAACTCGTGGACCATGTGGTCGTGCTCCGCCTTGAAGCGACGCGCGTAGCCCAGGAACTGCTCGCCCGCGTAGGTCAGCTCGAGCGGCACGCGCCGGACGACCAGGCGCACGCCGAGGTCGCGCTCGACCGAGGCGATGTGGGCCGACAGCGTCTGCTGGGTCACGTTGAGGCGCTCCGCCGCCTTGGTGAAGCTGCGCTCCTCCGCGAGCGCGATGAAGTAGTCCATGGTCTGGAAGTTCATCCGTCCCCCTCGGACGAGTGCGGCTGGCCGCGTGCGACGCTGGCGACGCTGGCGACGCTGGCGACGCTGGCGACGCTGGCGACGCTGGCGACGCTGGCGACGCTGGCGACGCTGGCGACGCTGGCGACGCTGGCGACGCTGGCGACAAGAGCGTACGCCTCCGGGCCGGACTGTGCGAATACGTGCGGGTACAAGGTCGCCTTGTATGACACCTAGGCGACAAGAACATCTTGTAGGTGACTCCGACTTTAACAGTTGGACCTTAGGCCAACCGGAGTATAGCGTAACGAGGCGGAAACTATCGCGTAACCCGGGAGGGGTCGGAGTTGCTGGAAACGATCGTGCTCGCCGTCTTCGCAGGCCTTCTCATGACGGGGGCGGCGCTCGGCGTGCCGCTGCCGCTGACGCTGCTCGCCGGGTTCGCGCTCTTCTGCGGCTACGGACTGAGCCGTGGGCACGGCGCACGCGAGCTCGCGTCCTTCTCGCTCGCCGGCGTGAAGACGGTAAGCGGCGTCCTGGCGCTGCTCGCGATCGTCGGCGTCATGGCCGCGTTCTGGCGCGCCGCCGGCACGATCCCCGCCATCGTGGTCCTGGCGAGCGGACTCGTCTCGCCCGGTGCCCTCGTCGTGGCCACCTTCCTGCTGTGCTGCCTCATGAGCATGCTCATGGGCACGGCCTTCGGGACGGCGGCCACCATGGGGATCATCTGCATGACGCTCGCCGAGGCGATGGGCGCAAACACGCTACTCGTGGGCGGTGCCGTCCTCGCCGGCTCCTACTTTGGCGACAGGAACTCGCCGATGTCGTCGAGCGCGGCGCTCGTGGCCACGCTCACCCACACCGACGTCTTCTCCAACGTGCGCTCCATGCTGCGCACGGGGCTGCTCCCCTTCGCGCTGACCTGCGTCGTCTACGCCCTCGCCGGGTTCGCCGCGCCCAGGACGGCCGCCGGCGCCGCCTCCTTCGACGCGCTCTCCTCCGCCTTCGACCTCGGCCCCGCCTGCCTCGCGCCGGCCGCCGTGGTCGTGGGCCTCTCGCTCAGGAGGGTCTCCGTGAGGCGCACGCTGCTCGCCGCCCTCGCCGTCTCCGTCGCGGTCTGCGTGCTCGAGCAGCACGTGGCCCTCGCCGACCTCCCCAGGATCGCGCTGCTCGGCTACCACGCCGAGACGCCCGAGGTCGCACGCCTCGTGGACGGCGGCGGGCTCGCGTCGATGGCCAACATCGAGTGCGTCGTGGGGATCTCCGCCACCTACGCCGGGCTCTTCGACGGAACCGGCCTCCTGTCCGGGCTCCGCTCGCGCGTCGACGAGCTAAACCGCAGGACCAGCCCCTTCGTGAGCGTCCTGGCGACGGGGCTCGCCACCTCCTGCATCGCCTGCAACCAGACCCTCGCGATCATGCTGACCGACCAGCTCTGCAGCGGCCTTGCGGGCGAGACCCGCGAGGGGTACGCGCTCGACCTTGAGAACACCGTGGTCACCTGCGCGGCCCTCATGCCCTGGTCGATCGCGGCGACGGCGACGCTCTCCTTCATCGGCGCGCCCACGGCGAGCATCCTGGCGGCCTGCTTCCTCTACCTGCTCCCGCTCTGCTCGCTCGCGAGCTCGCTGCTGCGCGCGCCCGTGCTGCGCACCCGCGGCGCCACCGACGCGCGCGGCCACGGCGCCGCGGCGCGCCTCGCGGCCGTCTCCGGCGGTGCGGGCGTGCGGCACGGGCGCACGATGGCGCGCGCGGCGTAGGGTCTGCCCGCTCCGGGGCGCGTTCGCAGCCCGGATGCGGTCCGGGGCGCGAGGCCGCGCGCACGGCGGCGGTCGGGCGGCCGCCCCCGCCCGCTGGTGCCGCCGGCGGGCTCCGGCGGGCTCCGGCGCAATCTGCAGGTTCGGCTCGTGCATCTACGGGAGTTATGGACGGCCCCGAGGGGCGAGGCCGCCCGATATGCTCCCCCGTTGGCCTCCTGAGGCACCCGCTCCACGAGCGTGCCCAGGATGCAGCCCGCCGGCGGGGCGCCGACGCGACAGCACCCGTCCATAAGTCCGAGAAACGCACGCTCCCGTCCGGGGAGCTGCAGCGGGCACCGGGCACGGGCACCGGGGAGCTGCACCGGGCAGCAGGCACCGGGCAGCAGGCACCGGGCAGCAAGCGGTGCCCGGTGCGGCACGCCTGGCCCAAGCACACCTAGGGCCTGGCCCTCCCCAGGCCAGGCCCCCCGACCCCATGTCCTTCTCCGCTAGGCCAGGCGCGCCCTGACCTCGTCGACGAGCGAGGCCATCGGCACCTGCACCTGCTCGTGGGTGGACATGTCGCGCAGCGTCGCCACGCCGGCAGCCACCTCGTCGGGACCGAGGACGACGCAGAGGGAGGCGCCCTCCTTGTCGGCCTGCTTGAACTGGCTCTTGAGGGAGCGGCCCTGGTAGTCCGCCTCGGTACGGACGCCCGCCTGGCGCAGCGCCAGCGTGGCGGAGAAGACCGCGTCGCGCTCCTCCGGCGTGCAGGCAACGTAGACGCAGGCGGGGCGCTCCCCCTCCAGGCTCGCGCCCTGCTGCTCCAGGGCCAGCGCCATGCGCTCGAAGCCCACGGCGAAGCCGAGCCCGGGCGTGGGCTTGCCGCCCTCGAGCTCCATGAGGCCGTCGTAGCGGCCACCGCCGCCGATGGCGCCCACGCCGGAGCCGGCTACCTCCACCTCGAAGACGGTCCTCGTGTAGTAGTCGAGGCCACGGACGAGGGTGGGGTCCTCCACGTAGGAGACGCCCGCCTCGTCGAGGTAGGCCTTGACGCGCGCGTAGTGCTCGCGGCAGTCGTCGCACAGGTTGTCGGTCACGAGCGGCGCCTCGCGCATGACCTCGCGGCAGCGCTCGTTCTTGCAGTCGAAGCTGCGCAGCGGGTTGATCTCCGCGCGCTCGAGGCAGTCCTCGCACATCTCCTCCCTGTGGGCGTAGATGAAGTCGCGGACCATCTCGCGGTAGGCGGGACGGCATGCGGCGTCGCCCATCGAGTTGATGCGCAGGGTGAGCGTGGAGGGATCGAAGCCCATGCGCTTGTAGAACTCCATGAGCATGATGATGCACTCGGCGTCCGCCGCGGGGTCCTCGGCGCCGAGCCACTCGACTCCGACCTGGTGGAACTGCCGCAGGCGGCCCTTCTGCGGACGCTCGCCGCGGAACATGGCCTCGCCGTACCACACCTTCACGGGAGAGGCGCCCTGGGGCACGAAGTTGTGCTCCACGGCCGCACGCACGACGCCGGCCGTGCCCTCCGGGCGCAGGGCGAGGCGCTGCTTGGCCTTGAGGCCGCTCTCGCTGCCGCTCTCCAGCAAGCGCTCCATCAACGCGCCGGAGAACACGCGGAACATCTCCTTGCGCACCACGTCCGTGGACTCGCCGATGCCGTGCACGAAGGTGGCCACTTGCTCGATCGCGGGCGTCTCGATCCTGTCGAAGCCGTAGGAGCCGAAGAGCTCCCCCGCCGTGCGGCACATGCGCTCCCACGCGCGCATGTAGCCACCATACAGATCCTCGGTGCCCTGTACCCTCTGTGCCATTCCCGTCCCCTCTCCGATGTTCAGTCGGCTACGTATTCTCGCACAACCCGGGCGGGTGCGCGCAGGGCGCACGAGACCTCCCGCGCGGGCCCGGCGGGGCGGTACCGCCGGGCGTGGCGCCTCCGCGGGCACGGGACGGCCCGCCAGCCCCCGCCAGCCCCCCGCCTCGCCCGGGGTCGCTGGCGGACGCGCGGGCGCCCGCCTGCGCACGACCTAATATAATTGCAAGGAAGCCCAAGCACATAGACCATGTCCGCGCAGGCCAGCAGGCCTGATGACGCACCTTGAGGAGTCTCCATGAACGTCCCCACCCCCGAAGACGACCCCGGCGCACCCGACCAGGACGCCACCGGGCACGCACCGACGCTCCAGGAGCGCGCATACCGCCTCATCAGCAGCGACATCATCCGGTGCCGCTACAAGCCGGGAGAGAAGCTCACGATAAACACGCTCGTCTCGACCCTCGGCCTGGGGCGCACCCCCGTGCGGGAGGCACTCGTGCGCCTGCAGGAGTCGGGGCTCGTGAGCGTCGTGCCCCAGGTCTCCACCACCGTCTCCAAGATCAGCCTGCGCGACGCGGACTCGGCGCGCTTCGTGCGCGAGACCGTCGGGCGCAAGGTCGCGGTCGAGGCGTGCGCTCGCTGGCGCCCAGGCGACCTGGACGAGCTCGAGTACGCCAACGCCACCATGCACCAGGCGCTGCGTGCGGGTGACTCGGAGTCCTACTTCGATAGCGACAACCGCTTCCACCAGCAGCTCTACCGCATCGCGGGGCGCGAGCGCGTCTACGACTGGGTCTCGGAGGTCAACCTCCCGGTGAGCCGCCTGCGCTGGCTCAGGCTCATGACCGAGTCGCTCGACTGGGGAAGCCTCATGGACCAGCACGACCGCATCCTGTCGGCCGTCGAGGCACGCGACGCGGACGAGACCGACTTCCTCATGTCGCAGCACCTCCACCAGCTACTGGACGAGAAGGGCAGCGTGGTCAGTCGCTTCCCCGAGTACTTCGTGACCGACGAGTAGCGCACGCAGCCGAGGCGCGGGTCGCGGCAGCACGCGGGTCGAGCCAGCAGGCGGGTCGCGGCAGCACGCGGGTCGCGGCAACAGGCGGGTCGCGCCAGCACTCCAGAAGGATCCAAGCCGACCCGTGCATCTCCGCGAGTTATGGACTCCCCTCAGAGTTGGAACCGCCCTGCGCGAGACGTGGACAGCACGATTGATTGCGTTTGCCCAGGATTCACGAAACTACGGCATCTGCGGAGCGACGTGAATCCGTTCACAAGTCGCCGAGATGCACTGTCTCGGTCGGAGAATTGCATTCCTTCGACAGGACGGAGGGCGCCCGTCTACGGGTTCGCCTACGTACCGGCCGCGGCTGCGACTCGCGAGGGCCGGCCGCGGCTGCGACCACCGCGCGCGGGTGGAGTCCACCCGCCTGCGACCCCTCCCCTGCATTTTCCAGGAGTTGCCGCTGCATTTTTCCGAGTTAGGGACGGGTCCGAAGTCCCCAGGCCCCTCTCCGGTCGCCGCGCTCTCCCTCGCGCTCACCCGACATCCGCGTTTGCCGAGGTAAGCCGCGCACGCCAACGACATCTCGACACAGCTCCCCCGACTGAGCCGTCCATAACTCTCCCAGTTGCAACTCCGAAACCGCAAGGCTGCATTGACGCCCCTGCGCGGGCACCCGCAGGAACCTCCGCACACTACGTCGCGCGCCCCACGGGCCAGCCGCGTGCCGCACGCCCCACGGGCCGGCCGCGTACCGCACGGACGCAGAAGGGGCGCCCCGCCACGGTCGTGACTGAGCGCCCCTCACTTGCCACCTGGCAGGTCCGGCCGCACTTGGCAGGCCCTGCTGGGACCGGCTCCGGCCGGTCCTCGCAACCTAGATGCGGATACCCTTGAGGATGATGGACTTCGTGCGCATGACCTCATCGAACGTGGTCATGACGCCCTCGTTGCCGAAGCTGCCATGCGGCAGCTGCCCCGGGCGCTACTCCACGTCGATCTTGTGGACCCAGCCGAACCGGTCCTCGATCTCGCCGGACTGGATGCCGGTCAGGGTCTCGCGGAGCTTCTTCATGGTCGGGCCGACGTTCTCCATGCCGCTCTTGAAGACGTAGTGCACCTCGTCCGTGTCGACCTCGCCCACCGGGGAGATGACGGCGGCGGTGCCGCACATGCCGGCCTCGACGAACTCGTCGTCCAGGATCTCCTGGAACTTGACCGGGCGCTGCTCGACCTTCATGCCGAGCATCTTCTCCGCGACGTCCACCAGCGAGCGGCGGGTGACGGAGGGCAGGATCGAGTCGGTGAAGGACTGGGGCACGACCAAGGTGCCGTCCTCCTTGACGAACAGGATGTTGGCGCCGCCGGACTCCTCGACGTAGGTGCGGGTCTTGGGGTCCAGGAACATGTTGTCGGCGTAGCCCTTGGAGTGCGCCTCGACGCTCGGGTAGAGCGACATGGCGTAGTTGAGGCCGGCCTTGATGTTGCCGGTACCGTGGGGCGCTGCGCGGTCGTACTTGGAGACCTGCAGCTTGACGGGATGCACGCCACCCTTGTAGTACGGACCGACCGGCGTCACGAGGATGCGGAACTGGTACTCGTCGGCGGGCTTCACGCCGATGACGTCGCCCGTGGCGAACATGAACGGACGGACGTACAGCGTGGCGCCGGAGCCGAAGGGCGGCACGTAGGCGGCGTTGGCGCGCACGACCTCCTCGACGGCCCTAACGAAGCGCTCCTTCGGGAACGGGGGCATGCAGATGCGCTCGGCGGAGTTGTACATGCGCTCGGCGTTCTGGTCCGGGCGGAAGCAGACGATGTCGCCGTCCTTGGTGGTGTAGGCCTTCAGGCCCTCGAAGACCTCCTGGCAGTAGTGGAGAAGCCCCGCGCACTCGGAGAGGGTGACCGTGTGGTCGGGCGTGAGCCCGCCCTCGTCCCAGGCCCCATCCTTGTAGTTGGAGACGTAGCTGTAGTCGGTGTGCATGTACGCGAAACCGAGGCTGCCCCAGTCAATGTCCTTCTTCTGAACCATCTCTGCCTCCAAGCAGGTCTGGGTGGCGTCTGCGAGACCGAGCTCGGCGACGGCCATCGATAGTATCGACTGGGGATGACTTTAGTCCTGGCCCCCCGCCGGGCCCTGCCGTGTTACACAGCCTTTACAGCCTGAACACGCCCTCGCATAAAGTGGCCAGAAATCGACTCGTTCTCCGATGCGACGAAGTCCGGCTCCCAAGCGCGCCCTGGCATCGCGCCCCGCGCGCCCGCCCCCTCCCCTACGCGCTCTTCATCACGACGGAACGGACGACGCCGGCCGCGTCGTCGCAGGCGTTGAGGCACATCTCCATGCGATCGAAGACGCGCAGCCAGCCGACCACGTGGCCGCGGCGGTACTCGTCGATGTCCTCCTCGTGGAAGAGGCGGCGCAGGGCTGACTCGTAGACGTGGTCGCCCTCGTCCTCGATGTGCCCGACCGAGATGGCCTTCTCCATGACCACGCGGTCCGTCTTGTAGTTGGGCAGGTGGTCGATCATCACGTAGAGGTCGGCGACGGCCTCCTTGGTGAGGCTGGCGAGCTGGACGGCCTCCTCGCGCGTGCCGTGCATGTTGAACAGGTCGAGCCGCACGGAGCTGCCCTCCATGTAGTCGACGACGTCGTCGAGCCTGAGGGCGAGGTCGGAGATGTCGTTGCGGTCGAAAGGCGTGATGAAGGAGCTGTAGAGCTCGTTCATGATCTTCTTCACGTGCTCGTCGCAGCGGTCCTCGTGGACCCTCATCTTTGGGATCAGCGTGGACGTCGCGGGATACCCCTTGATGAGGACCTCGTAGTCCTCGGCGACCTTGATGAGGTCGCGGGCGAACTCCCTGAACAGGGTGTAGAAGTTGTCTTCCTTCTTGGCGTGCGGCATGGGGCTCCTTCTGTGTAGTTTCGGGTGACGTGTGCCAGGTGACGGGTAGCTTCGGGCGACGGCTGCCGTCCTGCGCCCCCAGGACTTAGAACCAGATGAGGAAGAGTCGCGCCAGGACGTAGCCGATGAGGCCGCAGCCCGGGAAGGTGAAGATCCAGGTGTAGACCATCTCCTTGGCGACGCCCCAGTTGACCGTCCGCACGCCCTTCGCGGCGCCGGCGCCCATGATGGCGGCGGTCTTGACGTGGGTCGTGGAGACCGGGAGGCCCGTCAGCGTGGCGACGAGGAGGGCGACCGTGGCGGAGAGGGAGGCGGCGAAGCCCTGGTGCTTCTCCATCTGCACCATCTCCATGCCGACCTTCTTGATGATGCGCTTGCCGCCGACGGCGGTGCCGATCGCCATGGTCGCGGCGCACATGACCTCGATCCAGAAGGGGAAGCCGCCGATGTCGGAGGCCTGCATGCCCATGGAGAGGGCGACGGCGAGCATGGCGGTGGACATGAACTTCTGGCCGTCCTGCGCGCCGTGCATGAGGGCGACGCCCGCCGCGCCCACGACCTGCAGGTCGCCGAAGAGCCTATCGGCCCGTCGTCGGTCCACGTCGCGGCAGAGCACGCGGATGATGCGCGTGACGAGCCAGCCGGCACCGAAGCCCGCGAAGGTGGAGAAGACCAGGCCGTAGATGACCTTGACCCACTCGCCGAAGTTGATGCCGGCTCCCCCGCCCTGGACGGCCAGCGCCGCGCCGGTGAGGCCGGCGATGAGGGCATGGCTCTCGGAGGTCGGGATGCCGAAGATCCAGGCGCCAACGCCCCAGGCCACGATGCCGACCGTCGCGGCGGCCAGGGCGATGAGGGCGGCGTGGGTGTCCCCGCCGAAGTCGACCATGCCCGATATCGTGTCCGCGACCGCGGTGGAGATGAGGGTCATCGCCACGAGGCCGATGAAGTTGCAGACGACGCTCATGCCGATCGCCGCGTTGACGCCTATGGAGCGCGTCCCCACCGGCTCGGCGATCGCGTTTGCCGCGTCGGTCGCGCCGTTCACGAAGATCGTCCCGAGGACGAGTACGATCACCACCGCGAGGAAGGGGTTCGACTGGATGGCGGAGAGGAACTGATCGAGGCTGACCAAGGGGGCTCCTTCATACGCTTACCTGCAAAATCATAGCGGTTTTGTAACGCGCAGGTAAGCAGCCCACGATTCCCTCCGCCGGCCAGGCATAGGGCACGCCCCCGTTCTCGCAGGTACCAGTGGTAGCTCGCGGCCCTTCTACCCGCGGGGCGCCCCCGCATACTCACAAACTCCACCTAACGAGCCGCTTACACGCGGCGGGCGGAGAAGGACGGGCGGCCGACGCGGCGGGCGGAGAAGAACCGGGGCCAGGCGCTGGGCCGGACGGGTGCCAGCCGCGGGGCGAGACCCAGCCGGGACGGGGCCTCAGTCCCGCGAGGCGAGGACGACGAGGTAGGCGCCCGAGGACGAGTCGTACGCGCAGAGGGCGAGGTCCGCCCCCACGGCCTCGTCCGGAGACCCCAGGTCCTGCGGCCTCGTCAGCGAGTTGACGTGGTAGGAGTACCCGGCGCCTCCGGTATCGACGAACCTGACGTGGTCCCCGACGCCCACCCGGGAGAGCCTGCCGAACTGCCGGTCGCTGTCCCAGCCCACCAGTACCAGCCGACCGGCGGGCGAACCCGCATAGCAGTACGGCGCCACCTGGAGCGAGCCCGAGTCCCCCGTCGTCCTGACGGGCAGCTCGAGCTCGACCGACGGCACGCTCAGGACCCCCATGTAGGGGACGTCGTCGATGAGGAACGATGGGGTGCGCTCGCCCTCCGCCACGTCGTCCGCAACGCCCGCCCCGCCCCCTGCGGGGAGAAGGGCCTCGAGCCGCGACAGGACGTCGTCAGTCTCCTCGGCCACTGACGTGCGCACCGCCGAGGAGTAGCAGAGCACCCCCACCGCCGCGGCGACGAGCAGCGCTCCCACCACCCCGAGCAGACGTCCCCTTTGGGTGCGCGGCGGACGGCGGGCGGCCTCACTCATGGCGCCCGCGCACCCGCGCGGCCGCCGACGCCGTCAGGAAGGCCACACCGACGAGGGCGAGCAGCCCGACGACCGCCCAGGAGGTGGCGTCGCCCGACTTAGGCAGGCCGGACGTGGGGACGTGCGACCGCGCGGGAGGCTCCTTCTGGGTGTTGGTGACCGTGAACGTCGAGCCGTCGTCGTCGTACCCGACGCTGTAGCCCGAGGGCACCCCCAGCTCCGCGACGGACCAGGCCGACCCGTCGTCCGGCGCCTCCCAGGAGTACGACCAGTCGTTCGTAGAGTCGAGGGTGCGCTCCTCCTGCTTGACGCCGTCTTTGAGGATGGCGACCCTGATGGCCTCCGGGCGCACCGCCGCCCCGTCATCGGCCCAGCGCTTCACGACCTTGTGGCTCACGCTGCCGCCCGTGGGCTCGGGCCTCTTCTCCGCCTTGGCCATCAGGTCGGTCCTGTACGACCACGCGGCGCCGTCGTCCCTCGGCAGGCCGACGAGCATGGGCTGGAAGGCGTACGTGGAGCCGTCCACGACCGCCTCGTCTGTGATCACCAGGTAGAGGCCACAGGACAGCCCGTCGAAGCTGGCGATGCCCCCGGCGTCGCTCCTCCCCTCCGCCACGGGCCGCACGCCGGCCGCGCTCGCGTAGGCGGCGAGGGAGCGCGCGCCGGCGGACCAGCTGCTGCTCGCCTGCGTCATGTCCAGGCTCACGCCAGCGCCCTCGAAGTCGGCGGTCGCCGTCAGCAGGCCTCCGTTCTCCGATACGTCCGCCACGCGATAGAGGCGCGCCGCGACGCCTGCGACGGGCGCGCTGTCCACCACGTAGGAGACGGACACCTCGCAGGGGCGCGACCGGTCGATCTCCCGCGCCATCAGCGGCGTGGGGAACGCGAGGAGGACGGCCGCGACCAGGGATGCGACCAGGGCCACGCCCAGCGATGATCGTCTGTTGAAACTCATGTGGGCTCCTCCGCGTCTTGCCTTCTTCGCTTGCCATCGCCGCCCGGCACCGCCGCTCGCCGGCGCCACCTGGCGGCGTCCCGTAGTCGTCGCCTCCGCCTACGCCCCTCGCCTTGCCTCGGCCCCGCCTCACGTCCTCAGGTGCCTGCCCCGGGGTCCCGGCGCCCTCCGCCTCCTCCGTCTCAGGAGAAGCGCGAGGAGGGTGGCGACCACGGCCACCGCCGCGAGTGCGAACGCCACCGCGAGCGGCCTGACGCTCGGGCCCTCGAGCTTGTCGACGGGCTCGGGACCGTTGGGGACCCTGATGCCGCTTACGAGCAGGCGCTGCGTGTTGACCGCATAGGGCGTGCAGGTGAGGAGGGTCACGCGGTCCTCTCCCGGGACGATGGCCAGCGCCTCGACCTGGTCCGGCTCGACCACCTTGATGCTGTCGACCTGGTAGGTCATCTTGCGACCGACCACCGTGAGCACGAACTTGTCGCCCTCCTCCATGCGGTCGAGGTCGGTGAAGAGCGTCGCCGAGGGCAGGCCGCGGTGCCCGGAAAGGACGGCGTGCGTGCTCGGCCCACCGACGGGGAGCGAGGACCCCTCCAGGTGACCGATGCTCTTCGCCAGCACCTCGTCGGACGTACCGTGGTAGACGGGGAGCTGCACGCCGATCTTGTCGATGGTGAGGAACCCGATCATCCCGTCGCCCTGCGTGTCGAGGAGGGAGGCGTAGGTGGGGTCATGCGGCTCGCCCGTGCGGAAGGCCTGCGCCCTCTCGAGCAGCCCCGCGTTGTACTCCTCCGCCTCACCCAGCAGGCGGTCCCTCTCCTCCTGGGTCATCTCCTGGGTGTGGTCCTCGTACCCCTTGACCGCGTAGGAGGCACCGACCTGGTTGTACAGGTTGCTGACCGTCGGGTAGAGGAGGAGACCGACGCCCACGAGCAGCATGGCCACCATCACGACGCTCGACGGTCGCACCCTTCTCATTCGTCTCAGCCTCCCCCTTGGCCCACACGCCGCAGCGCCTTATGGCGAGCGGACCAAGAGGGCTGTCCTCGTACGAACGGGTGCCCCCGCGGGACCGGTGGCCCGGCTCCGCGGGGACGCGTGCACTACTCGGCGGTGCGCCTGTTCCTCATGAACACGACGGCCGCGCCGGCGACCATGACGGCACCCAGGGCGTAGATCGCGAGGGTGCCCGTGCCGCCCGTTGTGGGCAGGTTGGAGCCGGGGTTGTCGCTGATGTTCGCGGGGTAGTAGCCGGTGCCGGCGACCATGCCGTCAGTCGGGGTCCCTTCCACGTTTTTCGTCACGCTGGTGACGAGATACGCGGGGACGTAGCCCTCGGGCTGGGAGTCCGAGGCGATGAGGCCCTCGCCGCCCTGCTTGACCCAGAGCTTCTTTCCGTTCGCGTTGGTGGCCTGCGTCGCGCCCTCGGGCTTCTCGGACGTGTAGCGGGAGGTGGTCTTGGTGGTCACGGAGGAGGTCGCAGAGGAGCCGCTCAGGGTGACGGTGGTGTCCGCGGCGAGCTTGTAGCCCGTGGGGGCGACGGTCTCGTGCAGGGTGTAGGTGCCCGCGGCGAGGCCGCTGTAGGAGACGCGGCCGTTCTCGTCCGTGACGAGGGTCGCGATGACCTTGCCGTTCGGCAGCCTGAGCTCGAACGTGGCGCCTGCGAGAGGCGTGTTCGGCTTGTCCGCTGCGGTCTTGTAGATGTAGAGGCCGTAGGAGTAGACGGTCTCCTCGTCGGTCACCTCGCCGTAGCCCTTGTCACCCTCGGGGATGGTGTCGTGCTTGTGGGTCTCGCCGTTGAAGGGGTTGTTGCTGTACTTGTAGGTGTAGTTGTTGGGGTTACCCTCGCCGCCGATGACGGCCTTCTCGTTGAGCGTGGCGTTGTACTCCACATAGAGCTTGTTGCCGGGGGTCAGCTTGTCGTAGGTGTAGTCGATGTAGAGATCCTGGCCGTCCACGGTGACCTTGTAGGCGTCCGCCGCGAGCTCGGTCTTGCCGTCGGGGCTAATCCCCGTGTAGACCTTGACGGAGGAGGGGTCGAGGGTCAGGCCGTCGGAGAGGTGGTCCTTCATGAACAGGGTCTTGTTGGTGGTACCGGCAGGATAGGTGGGCACGTCGCCGGTGAGCCGGTAGGGTACCACGTCGCCTACGCCGACGGTGTACTTCCCGTCGTCCAGGATCGTCCCGCCGAGGACCTCCTTGCCGCCGGAGGGCGTGGTGGTCTTGAGGTCCACGTCGTAGCTGCTATATACGACGTATGCGTTGCCGACGATGGAGGGGACGACCTCGGCGCTCACCGTGGAGTAGATGTAGGCGCCGGACACGTTGCCCATACCAACGACGACGTACTGCCCGAGGCCGACGCCCTCGAACGTCGCCTTGCCGGTGGCATCGGTCTTCTGGCTGCCGTTGTCGTTGGGGCTAGTCTTGTGGACCCAGGCGCTGAAGTCGCCGAGGAGCGCCTTGACCCTGTGAGAGTCATTCTTGTAAGCGGCGTACTGGTCGGCCGTGAGATCCCTGTAGGCGACGCCGTCATCGCTCGCCTGGAATGCCTTGAAGGTGGAGGACCAATCGTAGGTGACCTGGTTGTTGGAGAACGTGACGTCGACGACCTTGTAGAGGTTGAGGGTGTCGCCCGCATTGCCGGTGCTTGCGACGATGCTGGCCGTCGAGTTCTGCGTCGCGGGGGCGCTCGTCGCCCCGTTTGTAGGGGTCGACGTGGCGAAGGCCGGCGTCACGACCGCGAACGCGGTGATGACGGCGACGAGAGCCGCGAGGACGTGCTGGATTCTCTTGTGCATGCTGCCCTTCCTTTCTCTTGTCCTAGGCAGGTGGACGAAGCGCATGGACTGGGGTGACTCGTGGGTGCCTATTCTCTTGGTCCGCCCCCCTCTCGACTCGCGTGCCTGCGGCGGAGCGTCGCCGCCGTGACCGCAAGCACGACCGCAGCCAGCAGGTACGCCGCCAGGAGGCCATTGCCTCCGGTCGAGGGAAGTGACTCGGACGCGCTGTTGTCGATGAGGTAGCGGTGGCCCTCGTCATTGGGGACGCTCGAGCCGCCGGCCGTGGAGAAGTCGACTACCTTGCCGCCGGAGACCTTGACGTGCCACGGCTCGCTCGGCGCCAGGTAGCCGGTGGCCGCCCTGGTCTCGTAGAGCAGGTAGCTGCCGTCTGAGAGCTTGGAGAAGGACGCGAGGCCGTCCTTGTCGCTCGTCGCCTCCGAGACCTTCTCGCCCTTGGCCCAGGAGGCGTCAGCCGAGAAGAGCTCGAACGTCGCACCCTCGAGCGCATGGTGATCGCTGGCGTCGCGCTTGAGGACGGTGAAGCCCGGCTTGGGCAGGTTCTTGACCCGCGCCTCGCCGACCTGTGCGTTGAGGTAGAACTTGCCCCCGTCCTTGGAGAGCTCGGGGTCGACCTCCTTGTTCGCGTCGACGACCTTCTCCTGCGAGAAGTCGGATGCGGGGTAAGAGCACTGGCTGGGCATGCCGTCGTGCACCTGGCCGACGTAGAAGGTGACAGAGCCGTCATCCGCAGTGAGCGCCGCTGCGAGCTCTTGCTTCTCGACGAAGTCCGCAGTCGACGGGTCGTCCGTGATCTGGTCCGCGGCGACGCCCTCGAAGGCGGGCGAAGAGAAGCTGTCTGCGTCGCTCAACTGCTCGGTGAGCTTGTACGTGCCGATGGGCAGGCCCGTCTCCCACTGGGACGCGATGATCACGTCACCGTTCGAATCTGCCTCCATCCGCTCGACGTCGGCGCGGGTCACCGTGCTGACCTCCCCCGTCGTGGAGCCGGCACCGGTGCCGTTCGTGAGCTTCACCTGGAAGCTGCGATAGGCTGCCTGCGTCTTGCCGCCATAGGTCCTCTCGAGAGCGAAGGTGAGGGTGGAGTCACCGGAGCCGAGCGTCCCCAGGTAGGTGAGGAGACTCTCCTTGTTGACCCTCTTCTGGACGAGGACGCGCCCGTCGACCGCGTGGATGACGGCCTCGGCCTCGGCCTTGACCTCCGTGGTCTGCTCGTCGCCCACCGGGTCGCGGACGAGCTTGTCCGTGCCCGACTGGCCCGTGAGCGCGAGGGTGCGCGGGGTGCCGTTGTCCGCGTAGCGGTCCCAGGAGCCGTAGTCGACCCTGTCGGGGTTGTAGGTGACCGTGAGCTTGTATCTCACATCGTTCGTCGTGGTCGTGGTGAACCTCTCGTACGCGTTTGCCGGGTTGTTGCCGCCGACGTCGGTGACGCTCCACTTGTACTCGAGCCTGCCGACCTTGTCTCCCTGGTGGCGCTCACCGCCGGCGTAGGAGGTGTCGTCGCCCGGCTTGGCCAGGTAGTAGTAGTCGACCGAGACGTCCTTCCCCGACCTCAGGTCGGCGACGTAGTCCTTGTTGTCCCTCGCACCGATGCGCTCGAGGTACTCGACGAACCACGCGCTGTCCGCGCTTGCGGCGAGCCGGCCGTAGAGCGCCTCGGGGTCCACGTCCTCTCCCTCGAAGATGGTGTCCTCGTAGCCCTTGGCGGCGAGGCCCAGCACCCTGGGGTTGACCGACGTCCAGGGGAAGTCCTTGTGCGGCTTGCTCCCGTCTGCGGGGTCGTACACGCGGTTCTGGCCCGGCTCGTTGCCGTTGGAGAGGATGTCGTTACCGCCCAGGAAGTCGTCCTTGGCCCGGACGGTGAGTGTGGCGTCCCAGACGCCGACCTCCTTGGCGTTCGGCGCCGTGGAGGGGATGGTCTGGCCGGTCACCTCGACGTAGAACATCTTCTTGCCGGCGTCGTACTTGAGCGTCGCCGTCTTGCCGTCGGCAGTCCTGATGGGGCGGTCGACAAACGAGCCGTCGGCGTTGAGCCGCGTCAGGACGTTGCCGTCCGCGTCGAGGAGGTCGAGGCGCGGGTCGATGTAGTCCGTGACCGTGTAGCCCTCGAGCGGCTTGGCGATGCCCTTCGCAATCTTCTCGAAGACCTCGGCCAGGCCCTCCGGGTCGTCGTAGGCTGACGAGAAGAACAGCTTACCGTCCGTGCCGCCCATACCGGTCGAGTCTGGGCTCGCGAGGTTCTCCAGGAACGCCTTGGAGTCCGACTTGTCTTTCTCGGTCATGCCCGCGGACTGCATGAGGACGGTGATGATGGTGTAGCCCTGGCCCTTGAGGCTGTTGGCGTAGCTGATCGAGTCCTGCATCTTACCGGAGTTGTCCTTGCCGTCCGTGAAGACGATGAGGTACTTCGACGGGTTGCCGTTGGTCCTGGTGGGGGCGTAGCCCTGCCACTGGCCGCGGGTGAGCTTGTCTATGAAGGACCCGATGCCCTTGTAGGTGTGCGTAGCGCCCGTGAAGCCGTAGTTGTAGACCCGAAGGCCGTCCTGCCAGGCGCTGGCGCTGCCACCCTCGCTGTTGGCGTTTCCGTACTGCTGGTTGAGGGCGCCGATGATGGTCGAGGGGTCATCCGTCCAGTTGAGCAGCGCGAGCTCGTCGGAGCTGAACTGCTCGCGACTGAAGCGCGTCATCCCCACCATGCTGTCGGGCGACATGGAGTCGAGCAGGGAGGTGAAGCGTGCTATGGAGTGCTGGAGCGCCTCGGACTTGGTGTCTGCGTCGTCCGCCTTCTGGTAGACGTAGGACGTGTGGTAGGTGTGGTTGTAGAAGAAGAGGGTCTTCAGGTTGCCGGCGTTGTCGATATAGAAGTACGCGGGCCTGTTATTGTTGGTATCGAGTCCCTGGATGTTGTCCGTGCCCTCGATGTCGTTCTGGTTGCTCAGGCTGATCGTATGGGACGCGCCGCGCGACGTCCACGTGTGCGTGTTGGGCACGCCGATGTACTGCTTGGCGCCATGGGGCTCATTCTTGGCGTACGCGTCGTAGCCCGTGGAGTTGACGTAGTACCAGCCCCTGCCGTATGGGTCCGCCGTCGCCATGGTGTGGCCGTTCATCGTCAGCACGTTGTTGCTGACGTTGCCGTCGCTGTAGCCCAGGGGCACGTACTCGTTGACGGAGGCCGTGGTGTCGTAGATGTAGTACTTGTAGTCGTTGTAGTTGAGCTTGGTGTTGTCCGTCCCCTTGGTGTCCAGGATCTTGTTCACCTGGTCCTCCGAGAGGACGCGGTAGGGCCAGTACCACCCGATGAGGCCCCGCCACTCAGCCTGGCTCCGGGAGATCTGCGCGGGCGTGTTGCTGGCCCACACCATGGAGCCGGAGGCGTCGAGCACCATGCCCACGTTCGCCATGTTGTCGCCGACGTTCCAGCTCTCCAGCTTGAGGTCGAAAGTGCGGCCGTCGGAGGTACCGTCCGCGCCGACGTGGACGCTGGCGGTCTTGTCCGTGTGCAGGCCCGAGCGGCTGGTGTCGTAGACCTTCGTGCCGTTCTCCACCTTGGTGTCATACTGCGGGCGGCCGTCCACGGTGCCGCCGGCTTTGCGTTCGATGTCCTCCTCGTAGTACACGTTCATCTTCACGAGGCGCACGCCCGCGTTGTAGCCGATGTTGGCGTTGCCACCCTTCGTGTCGATCGAGGAGACTGCGTCATTTCCCGCGGTCAGCGTCATGCCGGCGTACTTCTCGCCCTCCACATGGTGGTCGTCCTTGCTCACGGAGAGCGTCTGCCCCTCGGAGAGGGTGCCGTCCTTGGTGTCAAAGGAGCCGTCAGCGTGGTAGTAGCGGATCAGGTAACTGGTGCCAGCGCTCGCGACGGGCGGGTTAGGCGCCTGGTTGGTATCGATGTAGACGTTGAGCTCGTTCGTGTCTGGCGGGAAGCCCCGGAGAGTCCAGTCGGTCGCGCGGTAGCACGGTACCGCGGCATAGGAGGTCTGGAGGGAGTCGCTCCGTTGCCAGTCCTGGCTGTGCGCCTGGCGGTAGTACGTCATCTTGACGGTGCCCGCGAACTTGGAGCTCTCGATGGACCAGTCGTCCCAGCTGCCCACGTACTGAAAGGCCTTCCCGAGGTCGTAGCTCGCGGGGTTGCTGGGGTCCTGCCCCGAGCGGAGCGTGTAGACGTTGACCTTGAGGTAGCGCGCCCAACCGTTGTTGTCGAAGCCCTGGCCGGGAATGGAGTCGGCCTGCCAGACGTTGCCGCCGAAGCGGATCCAGCCGTAGTTCCCCACGCTTACCGGGGCTGTGGCCGACGTGGTGCCGGTGTCGAACACCACGTAGAGGGAGAGCGAGTCCGCGTGGAACTCGGTGGACTCGAGCCTGCCCGCCTCGTCCGAGGTGATGCTGGCGTCGACGGTCTCCACCTGGCCGTCGTCCTTCACGTGGGCGACTGCCACGTTCGAGGAGTCCGTCTCGGCCTGCGCGAGCTCCGCCTTCTGCCTGTAGGAGATGGCGACCCTCACGGTCCCGTTCGGCTCGACCTCGTTGCCGTCGGCGTCCAGGAGGCGGATGTCGTAGACCCTCGCGTCGGCGACGGACTTCTCGTCCTGGGCGACGTGGTCGGAGATCTTCCGGACGGCTTCCGTGTATTGGTCAACGTTGTCCTTGGCGAGACGGGAGTCCGCCCCCTCCTCCTCGAGCGCGAGCCGGGTCTCCGTCGCGGAGGGGGTCACCTCCCTGACGTCGAGCGTCGTGCCGGAGGGGATGGCGCCATCGGTGGCCTCGACCATCGTGACGACCAGGTCGTCGTTCTCGAAGGTAAGGGTGGCGGGGCTGCCGGCCTCGGCGCGCGCGGCCTTCTCCCCCGTGGCGGAACCGCTGCCGGACGGCGAGCCGTCCGGGGCTACCTCCTCAGAGGCACCCCCCCCCGCCTGGGTGTTCTGAGTCGCCTGCGCGCCCTCGGCGACCTCCGCCGCGAACGCGAGTGCGCCCTTCAGGGGCATGGTCTCGACCACGAGCGCGACCGTGAGCGCGACGGCGAGCGCCTTGTAAAGACTGGAAAACCTGCGCGCCTTGTGTGACAGGGTGTCCTTCATGCTCTTCCTCGCGACGAGAGTGCCTTCTCAGGAC
Organism: Olsenella absiana; assembly: GCF_036408855.1. Classification (NCBI taxonomy): domain Bacteria; kingdom Bacillati; phylum Actinomycetota; class Coriobacteriia; order Coriobacteriales; family Atopobiaceae; genus Olsenella; species Olsenella absiana. The sequence goes on along the minus strand of NZ_JAZGJQ010000011.1, from coordinate 29,040 downwards.
GTTCTATGGAACAACCGCTCAACACGCCACAGGTGAGAGGCATATGCAGCTGGCAGCCTGCGAGGGGCCCTGGAGCTTTGCGTCGCCGCCTTTCGACGGTTTTGCCAAGTAGGCTTTTGCGTCACGTCCTCACGCCTTGTTTAAACTACGCTGCGGCAGACGATAGCAGACGAGTTTATTCGACGCAAGCCTTAATTCAGCCTACGTTCAATTTCGGCTGGCAATGCGTGGGGGCCAAGCACGGTCCAAAGCGGACGATCCGAGTTACGCACGACTGCATCTGCGAAACCTAAAAGGCCTGCAAATCCACAAACCTAAACTCAGTCGTGCGTAACCCTCCCCTTCCCCCGCGCTCACCTGGGTCCGAAAGAGCATCGCCGCGCACGCCGGCCCCCTCGTTCGCGACAAGCGTGCGCGGCGATGGGCTACTGCCGGTAGTAGCTCAGGAAGTCCTCGAGCTTGTCCATGGCATCGTGCAGCGTGTGCTTGCGCGGCAGGTAGACGATGCGGAAGTAGCCGGGCGTCTCCCAGTTGAAGCCCTTGCCCGCCGTGACGAGCACGTGCTTGTCCTTGAGCAGGTCGAGCGCGAACTGGTCGTCGTCGGTGATGTGGAAGCGCTCCGGGTCCAGGCGCGGGAAGATGTAGAAGGCGGCCTCGGGCTTGGTCACCGTGACGCCCTCCATGTTGGAGAGGCGCTCGTAGACGTACTCGCGCTGCTCGTAGATGCGCCCGCCGGGCACGAGCAGCTCCTGGCCGCGCTGGATGCCGCCCAGGCAGGTCTGCACGATGGACTGCGCCGGCACGTTGGAGCAGAGCCTCATGTTGGAGAGCATGTTGATGCCGTCGATCAGGTCCTTCGCGATGCGCTTGTTGCCCGAGAGGCTCATCCAGCCGATGCGGTAGCCCGCGACCATGTGGCTCTTGGAGAGGCCGTTGAACGTGATGCAGAAGAGGTCCGGCGCCAGGCTCGCGATGGAGACGTGCCGCTTGCCGTCCATCACCAGGCGGTCGTAGATCTCGTCGGCGAAGATCACGAGCTGGTTCTCGCGCGCGACCTCCACGATCTCCTCCAGCACCTCGCGCGGGTAGAGGGCGCCCGTGGGGTTGTTGGGGTTGATCACGACGATGCCCTTGGTACGCGGCGTGACCTTGCTCCTGATGTCATCTATGTCGGGGTACCAGTCGGCCTTCTCGTCGCAGACGTAGTGCACCGCGGTGCCACCGGCCAGGGTGGCGCAGGCGGTCCACAGCGGGTAGTCCGGACTCGGCACCAAGATCTCGTCGCCCTCGTTCATGAAGGCGTTCATGGCGAGCTGGATGAGCTCGGAGGCGCCGTTGCCGGTGTAGATGTCCTCCACGTCCACGTTGGGGATGCCCTTGAGCTGGTCGTACTGCATGATGGCCTTGCGTGCGGAGAAGAGCCCGCGGCTGTTGGAGTAGCCCTCGCACTCCGTCAGCTGGTCCTGCATGTCCTTCACGACCTCGTCGGGGGTGCGGAAGCCGAAGGGAGCGGGGTTGCCGATGTTCAGCTTGAGCACGTGGACGCCCTGGTCCTCCATGCGGTAGGCCTCGTCCAGGACGGGCCCGCGGATGTCGTAGAGGACGTTGTCGAGCTTGGACGACTTCTTAAACTGGCGCTGTGGCATGTGGGTTCCCTCCATGATCGCTTCCTCGTGCGTGCGTGCGGCGCTGGCGGTGGCGGTCCCGCCTTCTGCGGTTCTGGCGGGCGTGTCCGCAGGCGCCGCCGGCGCCTGCTCCCGCGTGACGGCGCCTCCCCCCTCGGGAGCGCCGGCGAGCCAGCCGGCGTCGACGCCGAGCAGATCCGCCAGGAGCCCGAGCGAATCCCTGCGCGGCAGGGTCTTTCCGGAGACGTACTGGCTGAGCTGGCTCTTCCCCAGCTTCTCGCCCCTCTCTGCGGCCATCCGGAGCAGGTCGACCTGCTTCAGGCCGCGCTCCCCCATCGCCTGCGAGAGGCGTTCGGGGAAGGCCCGCGCCTGCGGGCGCCCCTCTGCCTTCCTATCCCCTCTCTCCGTCATGCGTCCTCCAAGTTCAATTTGTACTCTCGCGCCTCGCGGCCTATGAGAAGTTCAATTCTCTGCCGCTGCCGTTGGGCGCGCACTGAACTAGAGGGTACCACTCCCTTGACCCCTGGGAAGCGCGAGTTCAATGTCCGTGCCCGCATTTTGAACAACCACATTTTGAACAAGCACAGAGCGGCAGAACGAAGAGGGCCACCGCCGCACGTGGCGACGGTGGCCCTCTTCGCTTGCGTCGATCGGACGCCCCGAGCGGACGCCCCGGCGGAGCCGCTACTGCTCCCCGTTCAGCCTGCCCGCGAGGTACCTCACGATGTCCATGCTCTCGTACATGGGCTTGCCGTCGATGAGCAGGCAGGGGCAGGTACGCCTCCCGCCGATGCGCTCGAGGTCGTCGCCGTTGGCGCCCTCGGTGACGTCGAGGTGCTCGATCAGGATGTCGTTCTTCTCCAAAAAGCGGTCGACGCGGGCGCAGAACGGGCAGCCCGGGCGGACGTACAGCTTGAGGTCGTCATACTTGACCATTGTTGCTCCTCTTCAGTGTCGGCTTGGCGCGCGGACCGCGCGCATCTAGCTGGCGTATGTGTACCCTGTATAGCACGAAACGATTTGTGCCTATAAAACTGCCAGATATCTGCACACGTGAAGAAACAAGTATCAACTCGCGAACGAGCCACATTACTCTGTGAGCGGTAGTTGTTGCGCCACCAGACGCTAGAGCGTGTCGAGGGCTACCTGGCGCATCTCCACGGCGCCCGTCGCGTCGTGGGCGAGGATCGAGACCTCCGTGAACCCGCAGTCGATGGCGGAGCGGACGGCCACGTCGAAGCCCCCGTCGAGGAGCTCGCGCTGGTGGGCGTCGGAGCTGATGAGGATCTGCCCCCCGAAGTCGTGCAGGGCGCGCAGCAGCTCGGGGCGGGGGTAGAGCTCCCGCTTGCGGCCGCGGTTCACCGCGCCGCAGTTGACCTCGAACGGGACGCCCTCCCCCACCAGGTACTCCATCGCCTCGAGCGCCGGGGCGAGGTAGGCCGCGCTCGTCTCGTCCACGAAGCGCATCTGGTCGTTGAAGCGGCACACCAGGTCGAAGTGCCCCACGAAGGTGCAGTGCAGCCGGTCGTAGACCCTGGCCTCCAGCTCGTAGTAGGCGCGCGTGAGCGCGAGCCAGTCGCCGCCGAAGTACTCGCGCGCGAGCGTCTCCATCGACTCGGGCGAGCTGTCCACCGAGAGCGGCTCCGGCGAGCCCACGTCGAGGAAGTGGGTCGAGCCGATCACGTACTCCGCCCCCGGGCAGCACGTGGGGTCGTACACGTTGTCGAGCTCGACGCCCATGAGGACGTCGAGCACTCCCGCGTAGCGCTCCCTCAGGGCGCCGATCCGCTCCACGTAGGCAGGCCAGTCCATGTGGATGTCCGGGTCCATGTGGCCCGAGAAGCCCAGGTGCTCGAAGCCCAGGCGGACCGCCTGCTCGGCCATCGCCTCGGGGGTGTCACTCCCGTCGCACAGGACGGTGTGGGTGTGGTAGTTGGCTCTGAGCATCCTCGTGCTCCCTTCGTGGGGGCGGCCGTCGGGTGTGGGCGCGCGTGGGACCGTGGGCGGGCCCGGGCTCGGGCGCGCGTAGGACCGTGGGCGGGCCCGGCGCCGGGCGCGTAGCCCCCGGTACGCGAGCGGGCCCGGCGCCGCGCGCCGGGCCCGCCCCTCTCGCCTAGGCGTTGAACACGTACTTGTCGAGCCGCTCGAAGGCCTCCTCGACGCGGCTGGTCGGCAGCGCCAGGTTCATGCGCACGTGAGTCGGCCCCATGAACTGGGCCCCGTCCTGCCAGCCCACGCCCACGTCCCAGCCGGCCTTCTCGAGCTGGCGCAGGGTCCTGCCGTGCGCCGCCAGCCACTCCGCGCAGTCCAGGAAGAGCATGTAGGTGCCCTCCGGGCGGAAGGTCCAGACGCCCTCGAAGCGCTGGTCGACGTAGTCGCAGGCCAGGTCGCGGTTGCGCCTCAGCACGGGCAGCAGCTGCTCGAGCCAGCTCTCGCCCTCGTCGCTGTAGGCGCCGATGAGGGCCTGCTCGGAGAGGACGTTCATGCTGTTGTAGTGCGTGGCCTGGGCCACCGTCGCCATGCGGTCGCGCAGGCACCGGTCGTAGATGACGTGGTAGGACCCCACGAGGCCGGCCAGGTTGAAGGTCTTGCTCGGGGCGAAGAGGGAGATCACGTTGTCGTGCGCCCACCTGCTCACGGACTGGGTCGAGACCTGCGGGCGGTCGCAGAGGACGAGGTCGCTCCAGATCTCGTCGTCGATGACCACGCACTCGTACTTCTCGAACAGCGCCATGGCGCGCTCGACCTCCCAGCGCTCCCACACGCGGCCGCAGGGGTTGTAGGGCGAGCAGAACACGGCGAGGTGGATGTTCTCGTCGCGCAGCTTCCTCTCCATGTCCTCGAAGTCCATGCGCCAGACGCCCTCGTCGTCCGGGACGAGCGGGCTCAGGACCATCTTGCGGCCGTTGGCGTTCATCGTGCCCGTGAAGCCGATGTAGGTGGGCGAGTTGAGAAGGACCTTGTCGCCCGGGGCGGAGAAGGCCCTCAAGGCCGTCGCCACGCCGCCGAGGACGCCGTTCTCGTAGCCGATGTCCTCGGGCCTGACGTCGGTCACGCCCTTGCGCGTCGCGTGCCAGCGGATGATCGAGCGCGCGTACTCCTCGGACTGCTCGAAGTAGCCGAAGGCCGGGTGCTGGGCGCGCGCCACGATGGCGTCGACCACGCTCTGGGGGCCGGCGAAGTTCATGTCCGCGATCCACATCGGGATGAAGTCGAAGCCCTCCTTGGGGGGCTCGGGCGCGAAGCCCTTGCCCGACCTCGGGCCCTCGATCGCGACCGCGTGGGTTCCCGTACGGTCGAGCATCTTGTCGAAGTCGTAGTGCATGTGCCATCCGCCCTTCTGGAGGCTCCCGCCTCGCTCTGGGGCCGCCGCGCAGGCGGCACCGTCCGTTTCCGGAAAGAACACTACCACTCATCCGGAGGCGCCTCAACGAGCCGGGCGATGGGCATATGGCCCTGGTCAGCGGCGCCGGACACCGGACGGGACGCCCGACGCAGGACGGGACGCCGGCGTGTGGCGCGCCGCGCTAGTCCGCGTCTCGGATGACGTTTCTTATCGCCTGCATGGAGATGTCGATCGAGGCGATCTCGTCCGCGCAGCGCTTGAGCTCCGCCTGCATGAGCTCGGGGTTCCGGACGGACTTCTTGTACTTGATCTTGTGCTCGAGCGTGGCCCAGAAGTCGATGCCGATGGTCCTGAGCTGCACCTCGATGGCGTTGACGCGGGAGGCCGGACCCTCCTTCACCCGGATGATCAGGTGCAGGCTCCGGTAGCCGTTGGGCTTGGGGTGCTCGATGTAGTCCTTTCGCCCCACGACCTCGACCTCGGGGCGCGCCTCCAGCCAGCGCGCCGCCTCGTAGACGTCGTCCACGAAGGCGCAGTTGATGCGAACGCCCACGACGTCGTGGACGCCGAGCGCCACGGCGTCCTCGTAGGTGCCGCCCTCCACGCCCAGGCGCTCGAGCTTCTCGACCAGGCTCGCCGGGGACTTGATGCGCGCGGTGTAGTAGACGACCGGCTTGAGGTCGTCCTCGCCGCTGCGGGAGGCCATGAACTCCTCGACCAGGTCGCAGACCTGCCGCTTGGCGCCCACGAGGTCCGCGTAGCGCTCCCCGTAGTACTCCTCCGCAGACGCCGCGCCGGCACCCTGGGGCCGCTCGGGCGCGCCCTTCTCGCACGCGTCCTGCCCGCACGCGCCCTTCTCGCTCGCGTCCTTCTCGCTCGCGTCCCGCGTCGTCTCGAGCATGCTAGCCCCTTCCCTCGCGAACGCTCGACTTCCTCACCGGCGCGGGCAGCGTCACCGTGATGGTGACCTCCCCCGCACCCGCGCCGTCCGCAGTGGCGGACGCGCGCGCCCTGCCGCCGTGCGCCTCGGCGACGGCGCGCACCATCGCCAAGCCGATCCCGAAGCCGCCCGCGCGGTGGGAGCGCGACTTCTCCGACTGGTAGAAGCGGTCGAACCACCGGTCGACCTCGGCCGGGTCCACCGAGTCCGCGGCGTTGGAGACCGAGAGCTCGACCCGCCTCGCGTGCCGCTCCACCCTGACCCGCACGGGGGCGTGCGCGCTCGCGTACTTGAACGCGTTGTCGAGCAGGGCCCCCACCATCCGCGTGAGGTAGAGGCGGTTGCCGCGGACGACCGCGTCCTCGTCGCAGTCCACCTCGAGCTCGTGGCCCTCGGTCAGGGCGCGCGAACGGAACGAGGAGGCCTCGTCGCGCACGACGGCGGCAAGGTCCACCACGTCGTCGCGCGCGATCCTCGTGGCGGCCCGGGAGAGCACGATCAGGCTCTCCGTGAGCTCGCTCATGTTGGCCACCTGCCGCTTGATGTCGCGGAGCCACTCGTTGTCCTGGCCGAGGTCGTACGCGAGCACGTCCGCGTCGGCGGAGATGATCGAGATGGGCGTCCTGAGGTCGTGGCCGGCGTCCACCACGAACTGGCGCTGGGCCGTCTGCGCGCGCACGATCGGCTCGACGATGCGCTTGGAGACCAGGGCGAACACCACGGTGACGCCGATGACCACGAGGAGGGAGATCCGGGTCATGGACAGCGCGACGCTGCGGACCGATGCCCACTGGCTCGTGAGGTCGACGAGGGCCACGAGCGCCGACCCGTCCTCGGAGACGAGCGCCCGGTAGCGGAAGCTCCCGACGTCTCCCGAGGTGCGGTCGCGTCCGGCGGACCTGGCGAGCCACGCGGCCCGCGAGGCGAGCGAGCGCGCCTCGTCCTCGTCCACCACCTCGATGCTGTCGAGGTCGACCGAGGTCACCTGGCCGTCCGCGTCGACCTCTGCCGTGAAGAACTGCGCGTCGAAGAGGTCGTTGGCGGTCGCGCGGCTGCCGTCGGGCATGCGCTTGAGCCCGGAGGGGACCTGCCCGCGGTAGTCGAGCACGACCTCGAGGACGTCGTCGGCGGTCGCGACCACCTGCGCCTCGCGCGCCGCGGAGGTCGCGAAGACGATGAAGCCGAGCATCACGAGGAGCACCGCCACGACCGAGGCGGTCAGCTGGAGCCTAAGACGACGCTCCGTCTCCATCGGGCCTCACCAGCCTCCACCCCTCCTCGTCCGACCCCTCGACGCGCACGGTCGAGCCGAGGGCCTCGAGCTTGCCGTTGAGCAGCTTCGCGTAGAGGGGCACGACCCCCTCGATGGCCTTCTCGCCCCACACGCGGCCGCGGAGCCACTCCGTGCCGACGGCGGATCCCCCCGCGTTCGCCAGCGCGGCGACCATCGAGACCTCGTAGGGGTCGACGCGCAGCGAGCCGCGCGCGGTGGTGAGCCTGACGGCGTCCGCCTCGATCGTGAGGTCGCCGAAGGAGATGGTCGCCGCGGCTCCCGAGCGCGGGCGCGCGGCCGCCCTTATGCGGGCGATGAGCTCGCGCGCGTCGAAGGGCTTTGACATGTAGTCGTCCGCGCCGAGGTCGAGCCCCTGGATCCTGTCGTCCACCTGGGCCTTGGCGGTGAGGAGGATGACGGGGGTGGTGTTGCCCTCCGCGCGGACGCGCCGCAGCACCTCGAGGCCGTCCATCACCGGCATCATGATGTCGAGCACGCCGACGTCGAAGTAGCCGTTGTTGAACAGCTCGAGCGCCTCGCCGCCGTCGTGCGCGACCTCGACCTCGAAGCCGGAGCGGGTGAGGATCACCTCGGTCGCCCTCGCGAGACTGACGTTGTCCTCTGCCAGAAGAACGCGCATGCTACCCCTCCCCGAAGCCCGGCCGACGAAGGCTCTTATACCCGTAAAGCCGCGAAGCCGCCGGCGCACCGCGGATGGCGCGGAGGCGGCGCAGGTAGGGGTGCCCCCTCGCCCGAACCTACATAAACCTTGGGTAAACATCCGGGGTCCGGCTCGAGGCGCGAGTACCATCGTGCCAATTGGCGACTCGGGGCCGGGAGACGGCCCGCGTGCGGCCGCGCCGGGCCCCGGACGAGTGGAGGTAAGACCATGCGCATCCGCGACATCCTCGACAGGAAGCAGACCTTCTCCGTGGAGATCTTCCCGCCCAAGGGCGAGATGTCCGTCGAGTCGGCGAGGTCCATCTCCGAGCAGATGATCGCGGAGACCCACCCCGACTGGATCTCCGTGACCTTCTCGGCCGGAGGCTCGGGCAACTCCGGGAACACCCTCGCAATCTCCGCGGAGATCGCGCGCACGCCCGCACCCACCACCTCGCTCGCCCACCTCACCTGCCTCGGGTCCAGCCGGGCGGACGTGGACGCCTACCTCGACGCCTGCACGTCTGCCGGCATCGACAACGTGCTCGCCCTCCGCGGCGACCGCACGCCCGGCCGGGAGGCGATCGACTTCGAGCACGCGAGCGACCTCGTCTCCTACATCAAGGCGAGGAACCCCCAGATCTGCGTGGGCGGCGCCTGCTACCCCGAGGGCCACGTGGAGTGCGCGAGCCTCGACGAGGACATAGAGAACCTCAAGCGCAAGCAGGACGCCGGCGTGGACTTCCTCGTGACGCAGCTCTTCTTCGAGAACGAGGACTTCTACCGCTTCCGCGAGCGGCTGGTCCGCGCGCGCATCAAGGTCCCCGTGGTCGTGGGCATCATGCCCTTCACGAGCACCCGCCAGATCCAGCGCATGGCCTTCTCCTGCGGCGCCTCCATCCCCGCCAAGGTGGTGCGCCGGCTCGTGGCGGCCGGCGACTCCGAGGAGGACCAGCGCAAGGCCGGCGTGGAGTACGCGGTGGGCCAGCTCGAGGACCTCGCCGCCAACGGCGTGGACGGCCTGCACATCTACAGCATGAACAAGCCCGCAGTCGCGCGCGACACCTACGAGGCCCTCAGGCGCTGCGGCTACGTGAGGGGGTAGGGCCGTGACGGCGGGCGCGGGCGAGGTCCTCTCCTTCGACATCCCCTCCGTCGACCGCGGCGAGGTCCTGCGCTACCTGGGCCACGCGGGCCAGGAGGTGGACCCGGCGCTCGAGGGGCGCATCGACGCGGACGTCGAGCGCTGCATCGCGGTCTCGCGGCCTGCGGGCGTGGTGCGCATCTTCGAGTGCGCGGAGGCGGGCGAGAAGGACGGGCGCTTCGTAGGGCGCCTCGAGGGCACGGCGCTCGAGCTTCCCGGCGAGTCCATGCGGGCCTACCTCGCGGGCGCCCGCGCCGTCGGCGTGCTCGCGGTGACCCTGGGCATGGCCAACGAGCGCGAGCTCAGGCGCCTCTCGCTCACCAGCCGCGTGGACGAGCTCATCTTCGACGCCGCCTCGAGCGCCCTCGTGGAGCGCGCCGCGGACGCCGCCGAGGCCCGCGTCGTGCGCGAGGCCGCCGAGCGCGGGCTCTACACCAACTACCGCTTCTCCCCCGGCTACGGGGACCTGCCCCTGTCCGTTCAGCCGACCCTGCTCGCCACGCTCGACGCCCAGCGCCGGCTCGGCATCGCCCTCTCGAGCACCCAGCTCATGACCCCCACCAAGAGCGTCACCGCCCTCGTGGGGCTCTACGGGGCCCCGCAGGAGCGGACGAGGCTCTCCTGCAAGGGCTGCATCTGCCACGACTTCTGCCTCCTGAGGCCGACCGGAAGGACCTGCTATGGCAAACGACACTGACGAGCACACCACGGGCGAGAAGGACGCGCGCGCTCAGGCCGCGCCGGCCGAGCCGGCGGCCTGGGTGCGGCCGCCGGCGCGCTTCGGCGCAGGGGCGCGGCGCGAGACCCGCGTGAGGGACGACCTTCTCGCCCAGGTGCTCGCCGGGAAGGCCCTCCTGCTCTTCGACGGCGCGATGGGCACCCAGCTCCAGGAGCGCGGCATGGCCGCCGGCGAGCTGCCCGAGCTGCTCTGCCTCACCGACCCCGCGCTCGTCACGGACGTCCACGCCGCCTACGTGCGCGCCGGCGCCGACGTCGTCACCACCAACACCTTCGGCGCCTCCCGGCAGAAGCTCGCGGGCAGGGCGGGCGTCGACGAGGTCTTCCGCGCCGCCGTGGCCTGCGCTCGGGCGGCCCGCCCGCGCTACGTGGCGGCCGACATCGGCCCCACCGGCTCTCTCCTGGAGCCCCTGGGCACCCTGCCCTTCGAGCGGGCCTACGACCTCTTCGCGGAGGAGGCCCTGGCCGCCGAGGCCGCCGGCGCCGACCTCGTCGTGATCGAGACGATGACCGACCTCGCCGAGGCCAAGGCCGCCCTGCTCGCCTGCAGGGAGATGTGCGACCTGCCGGTCTTCTGCACCATGACCTTCGGCGAGGACGGCCGCACCTTCCTGGGCACCACGCCCGAGGTGGCCGCCGCGACCCTCTCCGCCCTCGGCGCGGACGTCATCGGCATCAACTGCTCGCTCGGGCCCGCCGAGGTGGCGCCGCTCGTCGAGCGGATGCTCCCCTGGAGCCGCGTCCCCGTGATGGCCCAGGCCAACGCTGGCCTGCCCGCAGTCGTGGACGGCGTCACCACCTACGGGGTGGGGGTAGAGGAGTACGCGCAGGCCGTGGCCGGCATGCTCGACGCCGGAGTGACCGTGGTCGGCGGCTGCTGCGGCACCACGCCCGCCTACGTGGCGGCCGAGCGCGCACTCCTCGACGCGCGCACGCCACGGCCCCGCGACGTCCGCCACGACTTCGTGGTCGCGAGCTCCCAGGAGCTCTGCGCCCTCCGCGAGGGCGACGTGGGCGTCATCGGCGAGAGGATCAACCCCACGGGCAAGCGGCGCATGAAGGAGGCCCTGCGCTCGGGCAACCTCGACTACGTGATGGGCCTCGCCATCGAGCAGGCCGAGGCGGGCGCCCAGATCCTCGACGTCAACGCCGGACTCCCCGAAATCGACGAGCGCGCGACCATGGCCAGGCTCGTGGACGACCTCTCAGGCGTCACCAGCCTGCCGCTCGAGATCGACTCCGCCGTGCCCGAGACCATAGAGGCCGCGGTCAGGCGCTACGCCGGAAAGCCCCTCGTCAACTCGACCAACGGCCGCAGGGACACGATGGCCTCCGTCATCCCCATCGCCGCCCACTACGGCTGCGCCCTCGTGGGCCTCACGATCGACGAGGAGGGCATCCCCCGGACCGCCGAGGGGCGCCTCGCCATCGCGCGCAGGATCGTAGGAGAGGCAGAGCGCTGGGGGATCCCCCGCGAGGACGTGGCGATCGACTGCCTGGCCATGGCGGCCTCGACCGACCAGGAGGCCCCGCGGGCCATCCTCGACGGCATCCGCCTCGTGAAGCGCGAGCTGCCCGGCGTGCGCACGGTGCTGGGCGTCTCCAACATCAGCTTCGGCCTGCCCTTCCGTCCGCTCTTGAACGCGACCTTCCTCGCCGCGGCCTTCTCCGCCGGCCTCGACCTCGCGATCATGAACCCCATGCAGCAGCGGATGATGGACGTGGTCAACTCCTGGCGCGTGCTCTCCGGCGAGGACGGGAGCGCCCAGTCCTACGTGGCCGCCTACGCGGACCGCACCGACGCGCCCAAGCCCCCCGCGCAGGCCCCGGGCGCGGGCGCGCCGGGCGAGAAGGACGCGGGGCCCCGCGGCGGAGACGCTCCCGCCGCGGGCGGCGACGCCTCGGGCGTGGGGGGCGCGGCCCCCGCGGGCGAGCTCGAGCGCAGGGCCTACGACCTCGTGCTCTCTGGCCGCAAGGGCCCCCTGCCCGAGGTCGTGCGGGAGCTTCTCGCCAGCCACGACGCGATGTACTGCGTGAACGAGGTCCTCATCCCCGCCCTCGACGAGGTGGGCGAGCGCTTCGAGCGCGGCCGCTTCTTCCTGCCGCAGCTCATGGCCTCGGCCGAGGCCGCCAAGGCCGGCTTCGACGAGATCAGGGAGCACCAGGCAGGCGCGGGGGCAGGGGTCGCCTCCAAGGGGAGGATCGCGCTCGCCACCGTGAAGGGCGACATCCACGACATCGGCAAGAACATCGTGAGGATGCTGCTCGAGAACTACGGCTACGACGTGATCGACCTCGGGCGCGACGTGGACCCGCAGGACTTCTGCGACGCGGTCGTCCGCGACCACGTGCCCCTCGCCGGCCTCTCCGCCCTCATGACCGCGACCGTGCCGGCCATGGCCGAGACGATCGCGCTGCTGCGCGAGCAGGCGCCCTGGTGCAAGGTCATGGTCGGCGGCGCCGTCCTCAACCCCGAGTACGCCAAGATGGTCGGCGCGGACTTCTACGCCAAGGACGCCAACGAGTCGGCCCGCATAGCCGAGCAGGTCCTGGGCTAGGCCTGAGCGTCCCCGAACTGCATCCGATAGTAGTGCGCGTAGGTGCCGCCGCGGGCGAGCAGCTCCTCGTGGGTGCCCCGCTCGGACACGCGGCCGTCGTCGATGGTCACGATCTCGTCGGCGTCCCTGATGGTCGAGAGCCTGTGGGCGATCACGATCGTGGTGCGCCCCTCGGCGAGGTCGGCGAGGGACTGCTGCACCGCGGCCTCGCTCTCGTTGTCCAGCGCGCTCGTCGCCTCGTCGAAGATCAGGATCGGCGGGTTCTTGAGGAAGACGCGCGCGATCGCGATGCGCTGCTTCTGGCCGCCGGACAGGCGCGTGCCGCGCTGGCCGACCTCGGTCTCGTATCCCTCGGGCAGGTCGCGGACGAAGTCCTCCACGTGCGCGCGGCGGCCGGCCTCGCGGATGTCCTCGAGGGTCGCCTCGGGGTTGCCGTAGGCGATGTTGTCGGCGACGCTGCCATCGAAGAGGTAGACGTCCTGCTGCACGAGGCCGATCGCCTGGCGCAGCGACTCCTGGGTCACGGAGCGCACGTCCTGCCCGTCGATCAAGATCTCGCCGGCGTCCACGTCGTAGAAGCGCGGCAGGAGCGAGCAGGTCGTTGACTTGCCGCCGCCCGACGGCCCGACCAGCGCGATCGTCTCGCCCGGGCGGATCTTGAGGTTGAGGTCGGAGATGACGGGCTCGCCCTCCACGTAGGAGAAGTCCACGTGGCGGTACTCGATGGCGCCCTCGGTGACCCGGAGGGGGCGCGCGTCGGGGGCGTCCTCGATGTCGGGCTGGGTGTCGAGCACCTCCATGAAGCGCGCGAAGCCCGCCACGGCCTTCTGGAAGGTCTCGGTGAAGTTCAGGATGTTGGTGATCGGGTTGGTGAAGAGCGAGACGTAGAGCGCGAAGGTCGCCAGGTCGCCGGCGTCCATCTGCCCGCGCGCGATCAGCCAGCCGCCGAAGACGACGATGGCGACGTTCAGGAAGCCCATCATGACGGCGATGGCCGCCTGGTAGACGCCCATGGCGTGGTACATCCTCGTCTTGGAGGCGAGGTAGGCGTCGTTGGACGCGCGGAACTTGGAGCGCTCGAGGTCCTCGGCGGCGAAGCTCTTGACCACGCGCACGCCCTCGAGGGAGTCCTCCAGGCGCGAGTTGACGCCCGAGATGCGCACGCGGTTCTCGTCGTACACCTCGCGCATGCGCACGTTGGCCACCACGTCCAGGGCGACCAGGGCGACGAGCACCACGGCGAGCACCAGCGTGAGGGGCACGTTGATGGTGGAGAGGATCACGAAGGAGCCCACGATCTCCACAACGCCGATGAGCAGGAACTCCGGGCCGTGGTGGGCGGTCTCCGAGATGTCGAACAGGTCGCTCACGAGGCGGCTCACGAGGTCGCCGCTCTTGTTGCGGTCGAAGTAGGAGAAGCTCATGCGCTCGTAGGCGTCGAAGAGGTCCTCGCGCATGCGGCTCTCCATACGCGCGCCCATCACGTGGCCCCAGAAGACCACGAAGTAGCGGCTCGCGAAGCGCACGAGGTACATCGCGACCAGGCCCACGAGCAGGTAGCCGAGGACGGAGAGGATGGCGTCGGGGCCCTCGGCGAACACCCCCCTCGTCAGGGTGCGCAGGATCTGGGGGAAGGCGAGGTCGATCCCCGCCACCAGCACCGCGCAGACGATGTCGCCCACGAACAGGTGCATCTGCCCCTCGTAGTAGCCGAGGAAGGTGCGCAGGAGCCCGCGCCCCCTCCTTCTCCCCTTGTTCTTGGCCTTGTTCTTGGCCTTGCTCGCTGCCATGGGCCCGCCTCCCGGGCGCCCTCCCCGCGGTGCGGGGCGCAGGCGTGCCGGGAGGCCGCCGCGCACCCGCCGGGGGCGATACGCCAGTCGATAGCTCTCATTTTTCGTTTCCCATGGCAGGGTACTACAAAGCCGCGCGGGCCCGGGAGGGGCGAGCGGGGCTCGTGTGCGTTTCGCGCAGCCCCGCCCCGGGCGAGAAGGACAGCGGACCCCAGGCGCCAGCGCAGGCGGGGGCGCCTGCCGGGCGCCCTAGCCCCCGACGGCGTCGAGGCCGCCTGCAGCCGCAGACGCGCCCGCAGGGCCGCCCGAGCCCTCGGGGCTCTCGCAGACCTCGATCCAGAGGCGGTGCGGCAGGCAGACGACGCGCTCCCCCACCTCGGAGATCCTGCCCTGGCCCACGCAGTCGTGCCCCCTGCAGTCGGCGTCGGAGACGCGCACGGTGCCGCCCTCCACCACGACCACGTTGTAGCCGAGGGAGGTCTCCACCCGCCGCTCCTGGTCCTCGGCGAGGTCGAGGGCGAGGGTGTTGCCGTCGCCGTCGTGCACGACGGCCCAGCGGCCCTGGCCGCGCGGCGCGGCGAGCCGGCTCGCCGCGAGCGCCGCCGCCACGAGGAGGGCGACCGCGACGGCGGCGACCACCCTCCGGCGCCTGCGGCGGGGCGAGGCGCCGCCCGGGGCGCTGCCGTGGGTGGCGGCAACGGCAGCGGCGTCGCCACGCCTCCGCCGCACGTCCTTCGCGCTGAGAGCCATCCCCCCTCCCCCCTACAGGGCCACGAAGCCGGAGCCGGGCGTGGTCGTGACGGTGCCGTCGGCGCCCTCGAGCAGCGCGCCCTCGATCGCGGGCTCCGACTCCGCGAGCGAGAGCGCGGCGTCTCTGCCGAGCAGGAACAGGACCGTGGCGAACGCGTCGCCGTCGACGGAGCGCGCGGAGAGGATCGACGAGCTCACGAGGTCGCTCTCGGCGGGCATGCCGGTCCTCGGGTCGAGGATGTGCCAGTAGGCGACGCCGTCCTTCTCGAACCTGCGCTCGTAGAGGCCGGAGGTCACGACGGAGCGGTCGGAGCACTCGACGTAGGCGCTCACCTCCTGCGAGGAAGCGGAGCCGTCCGAAGCGCCGGAGCGCGCGTTGGGGTCCCGGACGCCGACCCTCCACGCACTACCGTCGGGCTTCTCGCCCAGGGCGTAGACGTTGCCCCCCAGGTTCAGGATGCCACTCGCGACGCCGTGCTCGGAGAGGAGCGCGGCGAGGTCGTCGGCTATGTAGCCCTTCGCGATGCCGCCCAGGTCGACCTTGGCCTCGGGGTCGGCGAGGCGCACCTTGCGCCCGCTCACGGAGACGCCCTGCCAGCCCACGTGGGAGACGGCGGCCTCGATGGCGGCGTCTTCGGGGCGCACCTGGTTGTCGAAGTCCCACAGGAGGGAGACCGAGCCGACCGTGACGTCGAAGAGTCCGCCCGAGGCCTCCGAGTACGCGAGGGAGCGCTCGATGACGTCGGCGGTCTCCTGCGCGACCTCGACCTCCTCGCCCCCGGCGTGGTTGATCCGCCAGACGTCCGTGCCCTCGGTCATCGCGTCGAAGATCCCCTCGAAGTACGAGCACCTGTCCCGGGCGAGGTCGAGCGTCGCCTGCGTGCAGTAGGCGCGCAGGTCGACGATGGTGTCGAAGGCGAAGAAGGTGGTCTCGGAGAGCCCCCCGGCAGGACCCGCCCCGACGGAGCAGCCGAGGAGCGCAGCCGGTGCCGCCGCGGCCGCGACGGCGGCGCACGCCCCGGCGGAGAGGCGCAGGAGGCCGCGCCTCGTGAGGCAGCCGCCAGCCAGCCGGCCGCGCCCGCTCACTCGCGGCCCCCCTCGCGCCCGGCGAGCTCGCGAGCCTCCCGGGGCGACCAGCCGTTGCACGCCCAGCTCGGCATGCCGTCGACGACCTGGCAGACGAGCCACTCCAGGGCGTCGAAGCTCCTCTCGTCCGGGCAGGCGCCGCGGTCGAAGAGCTCCCAGACGATCTCGTCGACGCCCATCCCCACGTGCAGGCACTCCTGGACGAAGCCGAGGACGTCGTTCGCGTAGGCGTAGTCGTCCTCGCCGTCCGGGACGTGGGCGTCGAGGTAGCGCGTGAGGGCGCGCATGGGCGGCTGGTCGAGCGACCAGCCGAAGAAGTCCGTCAGGTGGTCGAAGAGGTCGTCGGGCACCGGGCGCGGGGGCAGGTGGCGCCTGCCCTCGAGGAGCGACCTGAGGCCGGCCGCCAGCTCCGAGCCGGGGTAGCCGTCGTCGCGGTCAGAGTCGTCCGGGTGCCACGCCCCCGTGAGCTCGTACCAGTTGTCCTTGGCAAGCGTGTACTCCACGAGGTAGCAGCCGTCCGGTGCGTCCACGACCTCGTAGTTCACGCCGTCCGGGAAGGAGCGCCAGCGGGCGAGCAGCTCGTTGGAGACCTGGCTCGCCTCGTGCGGGCGGGGCCCCTCGATCCCGTTGCGGACGAAGTAGGCCACGCACTCGCGCGAGACCTCCGCGAGGCGCGCGACGCCGCGCAGGCGCAGGAGCTCCTCTGCGAACTCGACCGGCTGGACGGCCACCGTGCGCTCGGGCGCGGCAGCGTGCGGTCCGAGCGGCGAGCCCGGCGCGTGGAGGCCCAGGCGGTGCAGGCGGCAGGCCCGCTCCCGCGCGCGGCCCACGAGGCCCGCGAGGGCCCCCCGGTGCTGCCCGGCGGGCATGCCCCTCACGCCCGCCAGGACCGGCTCGCTCGGGCGGGGCAGGACGGCCGACAGGGGCGCGCCCGCGCCGGCAGGGGCCTGCGAGGCCGCGCGGGCCCCCAGGGCCTCCGCGTGCCCCCAGGTGCCATAGCGCAGCTCGCGGACCGCGCGCACGAAGGTGCGGGCGTCGCTCACGAGCCCGCCGGTCGCGCGCCGGCGCGCGAGCTCGGAGCGCAGCAGCTCCCCCATGTCGTCGCTGACGGCGATCCGGGGCTCCACGAGGACGCCCGCGTACGTGATCTTGTCGCCGAAGGGGATGAGCGCGGTCCTCACGAAGGCGGGCTCGGCGCTCACGACCTCCCAGGGCTCCGCGTTGATGCCCGTCACGACGAAGCCCATCCCCTCCCCGAGAAGGACGCTCTGCCCCAGGCCGTCGCGGACGACCGAGAAGGTCCCGTAGAGGCCCTGGCCCCAACGGCGCAGCTCCTGGACGTCGGCGGCGGGCAGGTCGGCGGGGTTCTCCCGCGCGAAGTCGTCGATGGTCGAGCGGTCCTCGTCCCAGACATACTTCATGAGGCTGGCCTGGACCTCGGGGTCGGGCTCGAAGGCGCCGTCGGGGTAGAGCTCGTCGGTGAGGTCGAGCCGGACCGCGGCGAAGTCGTAGAGCGCCCACAGCAGCTCTACGAGCCGCTGGTACTGCCCCGTCGTGAGGATCATCGCCGCCTCCTTCGCCCCTGGACGCCCTTGGCGCGCAGCCCCCTGCGCGATTCTGCGCCGGGGGCCGCGGCCTTCCGCACATGATATACCGAGCGCCTCTGCCGGATACCACGGACCCAGCTGGCCGGGGCCGTGCCATCGGCACGGCTTGCCCGCAAAGGCGAACAAGGCGAAAATAGGCGAACAAGGCGAAAGGCACCCGCGAGGGTCCGGAAAGACCGAGTTCAGGTCCTACGTCCGAGAGGAGCTCGGCGCCTAGGCGACCCCCTCCGCCCCGAGCCCGCCCTACGCGGCCTCCTCGAACTGCGACCGGTACAGCTGCGCGTAGAAGCCGCCCTTGGCGAGGAGCTCCTCGTGCGTGCCCTTCTCCACCACGTCCCCGTCGCGCAGCACCAGGATCTCGTCGGCGTTCCTGATCGTGGACAGGCGGTGGGCTATCACGAAGCTCGTGCGGCCCGCCATGAGCTTGTCCATGGCGCGCTGGATGCGCCACTCGGTGCGCGTGTCCACGTTGGAGGTCGCCTCGTCCAGGATCAGGATCGGGCGGTCCGCCAGCACGGCGCGGGCGATGGTGAGCAGCTGGCGCTGGCCCTGGCTGACGTTGGTGGCGCCCTCGTCCAGCTCGAAGTCGTAGCCGCCGGGCAGGGTCTCGATGAAGTGCTCGCAGTGCGCGTAGCGCGCGGCGGCCTCCACCTCCTCGTCGGTGGCGTCGAGCCGGCCGAAGCGGATGTTCTCGCGGATGGTGCCCTTGAAGAGCCACGCGTCCTGCAGGACCATGGCGAAGTTCTGGCGCAGGTCGGCGCGGGCGACGTCGCGCATGTCGTGGCCGTCCACGGATAGCGAGCCTTCGTCCACGTCGTAGAAGCGCAGCAGCAGCTTCATGAGCGTGGTCTTGCCGGCGCCGGTGGGCCCCACGATCGCGACCGTCCGGCCGGGGCGCACGTGCTCGGAGAAGCCGTGGATGATCTGCTGCCCCGGCAGGTAGCCGAAGGACACGTGGTCGAAGTCCACGGCGCCCGCGGCGCGGCCGACGGCCTCGGCGGGCTCGCCCGTGGCCGGGTCGAGCGCGGCCGTCTCCTCCTCCTCGGGCGCTTCCAGGAACTCGAAGACGCGCTCGGCGCAGGCCGCCATCTGCTGCAGCACGTTCGAGACGGTCGCGAGCTGCGTGATGGGCTGTGTGAAGTTCTTGACGTACTGAATGAACGCCTGGATGTCGCCCGGCTGGATCGCGCCGCTCACGGCGAGGCCCGCGCCCACGACCACGACGCCCACGTAGCCCATGTTGCCCACGAGGCTCATGAGCGGCTGCATGAGGCCGGAGAGGAACTGGCTCTTCCACGCGCTCTCGTACAGCAGGTCGTTCTCCCGATCGAAGCTCTCGACGGCGCGCTCGCCGCGGTTGAACGCCTGGATGACCACCTGGCCGGAGAAGTCCTCCTCGACGCGGCCGTTCACGGCGCCGAGCTGCTCCTGCTGCTGGCGGAAGTAGCGCTGCGACCTCTTGATGAGCACGCCGAGCACCAGCGCGGACACCGGCAACGTCACGAAGGTCACGCCCGCGAGCGGGACGGAGATCGAGAGCATCATCGCCGCGACGCCCACGACCTGCGTGACCGAGGTCACCAGCTGGACGAGGCCCTGGTTCAGCGACTGACTCAACGTGTCGACGTCGTTGGTCATGCGCGAGAGCACGTCGCCCTTCGACATGGCCCCGCCGTCGAAGTACGAGAGCGGCACGCGCGAGATCTTGCGCGCTATCTCGCCGCGCATGCGGAAGACGACCTTCTGGGTCACGCCCGTCATGATCCAGCTCTGGGCGCCCGACGCCGCGGCGCTCGCCAGGTAGATGCTGAGCAGGCCGACGAGGATGCGGCCGATCCTGCCGAAGTCGATGAATCCGGTGCCGGCTGCAGCAGCCTGCGCGCCGAGGATGACCTCCGTCGTGGCGCTGCCCAGGACCTTGGGCCCCACGACCGAGAAGAGCACGCCCGCCATCGCGAGCGCCACGGCCGCCACGAGCCCCACGCGGTAGGGCCCCATGTAGCGCAGGAGCTTGCGGACGGTGCCCCCGAAGTCCTTGGCCCTCTCGCCCGCGGCCATGCGGCTGCCGGGCCCGTGCCCGCGGCCGCGCGCCTGGCGCGCCTGCCTGGCGCTCTGCTCCCTGAGCGACTCCTCCGCCATGCTACTCCCCCTCCTCGAGGCCGAGCTCCGCTGCGCTGAGCTGGCTCTTCGCTATCTCCAGGTACTCGGGGCAGGTGCGCAGCAGCTCCTCGTGCGTGCCCTTCCCCACGACGCGGCCCTCGTCGAGCACGACGATCTGGTCCGCGCCCATCACGGTCGCGACGCGCTGGGCCACCACCAGCACCGCAATGTCCGCGCACTCGCGCGCCAGCGCCTGGCGCAGCCGCGCGTCGGTGGCGTAGTCGAGCGCGGAGAAGGAGTCGTCCAGCACCAGGACCTCCGGGTGCGTCGCGAGCGCGCGGGCGATGGCCAGGCGCTGGCGCTGGCCGCCGGAGACGTTGGTGCCGCCCTGCGCGATGGCGGCGTCGAGCCCGTCGTCCTTCTCGGCCACGAGCTCGGCGGCCTGCGCCACGTCGATGGCGCGCAGCAGGCCCTCGTCGGGGCGCGGGTCCTTCTCGCCCGCGGCGGCCGCGCCGAAGGCGACGTTGCTGCGGATGGTGCCCGAGAACAGGAAGCCCTGCTGGGGCACGTAGCCCACGCGGGAGCGCAGGTCGGCCAGAGACATCTGCCGTGCGTCCACGCCGTCGAGCGTGACGGTGCCGGACGTGGGGTCGTACAGGCGCGGCGCGAGCTGCACGAGCGTGGACTTGCCGGAGCCGGTGGAGCCCACGATCGCCGTCACCTTGCCGGGCGCGGTCGCAAAGCTGACGTCGCTCACGACGTCGCCCTCGGCGTCCGGGTAGCGGAAGCCCACGTGGTCGAAGACCAGCCGCCCGCGCGGCGCGTCCGCGGCGGGCGCCACGGGGCGCTCCGGGTCGCGCACGGCGGGCTCGACGGAGAGCACCTCCTGCACGCGGCCCACAGAGACCTCCGCGCGCGGCAGGATCACGGCGACCATCGACACGATGAGGAAGCTCATCACGATCATCATGGCGTAGCTGATGAAGGCCATCATGTCGCCCGCCCGCATCGCGCCCGCGGCCACCCCGTGCGAGCCGAACCACACGATCGCGACGGTGGCGACGTTCATCACGAGCATCATGAGCGGCATCATGAGCGTCATCGCGCGGTTGACGAACAGCTGCGCGTCGCGCAGGTCGCCCGACGCCGCGTCGAAGCGCGCGAGCTCGTGGTCCTGCCGCCCGAAGGCGCGGATGGTCATGAGGCCGTCGAGCATCTCGCGGGCGAGGAGGTTCACGCGGTCCACCAGCGACTGCATGACCCGGAAGCGCGGCATCGTGAGCGAGAAGAGCACGGAGACGACGCCCAGGACCGCCAGGAGCGCCGCGCCCACGATCCAGGCGAGCCCGCCTCCCGTGCCCACGACCTGCACGACGGCGACCACGCCCATGACCGGCGCGAACATCACCATACGCAGCAAGATCACGACGAGGTTCTGGATTTGCTGCACGTCGTTGGTGCAGCGCGTGATCAGCGACGACTGCGAGAAGCGGTTGACTTCCGCGGGCGAGAAGGACATCACCTTGGCAAAGACGTCGCGGCGCAGGTCGCGCGCCACCGAGGCCGCCACGCGCGATGCGACGAGGCCGGAGAGCGTCGCCGCCACGAGCGAGCCCACGCAGAAGCCGAGCATCACGAGGGCCATGTGGCCCAGGTAGGCGGCGTTGCCGGCCTGCGCGCCCACAACGCCGACGTTCACGATGTCGGACATGTAGCGCGGCAGCGAGAGCTCGCAGAGCGCCTGGACGAGAAGGAGCGCGCAGACCGCGGCCACCTCGGCGACGTGGCCGCGCAGGAGCCCGAAGATCCTCATCGGCCCTCGCCCCCCTTCGCCATCCGCACGACGATCGCGCTCACGCGGCCGCAGAGCCGCACGAACTCGCGGGCGTCGTCCTCGCCGAGCTGCCGCAGCACGGCGGCGACGAAGCCGACCCGCTTCTCGAAGCGGGCCCCGAGCTCCCGCTCGCCCGCCTCCGTGATGGTCACGATGACCCCACGCCGGTCGCGCTCGCTCGGCCGGCGCCTGACGAGGCCGTGCCCCTCGAGCTGGTTGAGCGTCTGCGCGATGCGCGCGCTCGACACGTGGCAGGCCTCGGCGAGCGCAGCCGGCGACCTCCCCTCGGGGCTGTGGTGCAGCAGGTGCAGCACGGCGTTCTCGCCATGCCTCGCATCCGCGCCCTTGCAGTGCTGGAAGCCCCCGCGCATGCCGCGCATGGACGCGATCAGCTCGTGCGCGAGCCCGTCCCAGTCCGTGGGAGCGCCGCCCGCCCCTGTTGCCGTTCCGCCCATACGTCCTCCCGTTCGCTAATGGCCTTAGTTCATGAGGGAGGTTATACCCCTCAGCGTCGGAGTCAGCTAGCGCCCTTAGCGAAGGAAGCCCCGGCTCCATGGGACCTCCATATGCTAATACCATTAGCTTGTTTGGCGGACCGGCGTCCCTGGGCCGCCAGGTCCGAAGCCGCGTCCTCGCGCGCCGGACGCCACAGTCGGACGCCGCCGCAGGCCGGGGCCACCGCAGCGGGGCTACGCCTGCCGCGCGCGCTCCCGGCGGGAGAGCGAGACGGTCACCAGCACGAGGACGAACGCCACGACGGCGAGCATCGCGCCGAAGAGCCCCAGGTAGGAGATGCCGGGGCCGACGATGACCCTACCGCCCACGAAGGTCCCCGCCGCGATGCCCACGTTGAACGAGAGCGGCTCGAGCGAGCTCGCCAGCGTGAACGCCTTGGGGTAGCGCCGGCGCGCCACGTCCATGAAGTTGGAGATGCTGGGGATCGAGGCGAGGTACATGAGCAGCGCGAGCAGCATGACCATGACGAGGGCGGGGCCGGCGTTGCCTCCTGCGAGGAAGAGGCCGAGCAGGACCGCCGCCAGCACGGGGAAGACGACCGTCAGCGAGCGCAGGCCGAAGCGCTCGTCCAGCCAGCCGCTCAGGAAGTTGCTCGCCAGGGTGACGGCGCCGTAGGCGACGAGCGTCCGGCTCGCGTCGGCCGCGCCCATGCCCAGGACCTGCTCGAGGTAGGGCGTCACGTAGCCGTAGAAGGTGTAGACGGAGCCTACGCCGAAGACGAACACGGCCATGCCCGCAAGGATGCACGGCTCCGAAAGCAGCCGCAGCTGCTCGCGGGCGCTTGCGGGCTCGTCGGTCGCGCCGGAGCGCGGCATGAGGAGGGCGAGCAGGACGCAGGCCACGACGCAGACCGCGAGCGTGCCGTACATGGCGACGCGCCAGCCCACCGTGCTGGCGAGCATCTTGCCCGCGCTCGTCGCCACGATGAGCGCCACCGAGTAGCTCGCGTACACGAGGGTGAGGGCGCCCGAGGTGCGCTCGGCCCCCACGAGCTCGGGGAGGAAGGTCACCCCCACGGCGAGCAGGCCACCGGAGATGGACCCCAGGACGATGCGGGCGAAGAGCAGCGCCCCGAAGGTCGCGGCGAACGCCGAGACGACGTTTGCGAGCAGGAACAGGGCCAGGTAGGCGAGCATCACGTGGTAGCGCCTGAAGCGGCCGGTGGCGAGCGCCAGGGTCGGGGTCATGACGGCGTAGGGCAGCGCGAAGAGACTGATCAGCTGGCCTGTCGTGGAGAGCGAGACGCCGAAGTCGCGCGCGAGCTCGCTCTCGATGCCGATGACGACGAACTCCGAGCAGCCCAGGGCGAAGCCCATGAGGACCAGGACCGCCACGCAGAGCCTCGCCCGCGCAGCCGGAGCAGCCGGCCTGCCCTGCGCGCCCTGCGCGCGCCCGTCCTCGGCCGCACGTCCTTCTCGCCCGCCCGTCACCTCTGCCATAAGAGAAACCTCCCCCGTCACGTCACAACGACGCAGTAGCCTACCACGCGGGGGCTCCCCGGAACGGCACAAGACGCACCGGTGCGGTGGTGGGCGCGGCGGCTACCTGCCGAGGCAGCCGACGGGGATGACGTAGACGCCATCCGCCCTCTGGTAGGAGCGCTCGCCGAGACCGACCAGGACCGCCAGGAACTCCGGCTCGCGCGTGCGGGCGAGAGAGTTCCTCGCCAGCTTCTCGCGGATGCGCAGCAGGTTCTGGGCGGCTTCGTCCGCCCTGTTCTCGCCGAGCTTCACCTCGAAGGCACCCCACCTGCCGGACGCGTCCTCGATGACGGCGTCCGCCTCGAGCCCGTTGTCATCGCGGTAGTAGTGCATGGGGTCCTGCGACGCCTCGGGGAGGGCACGCGCGTAGACGGTGAGGTCGCGGACACACAGGTTCTCGAAGACCAGGCCGAGCGTCTGCCAGTCCTCCTTGAGCGACCGCTCGTTCATCTGCAAGAGCGCGACCGCGAGGGACGGGTCGACCAGGTAGCGCTTGGGGCTCGTCCGGAATCGCTTGGGCGAGCGGGCGGGGGGCTCCCACCCGCGCACGGGCATCACGAGGTAGAGCGACTCGAGAAGGGCGACGTAGTTCGAGACGGTCGCCGGCGAGACCGCGTCGGTCTCGCCTGCCTCGCCGTACATGTCGCGCACCATCGTCTTCCTGGTCGTCGCCTGGCCGAGGTTCCTTGCGAGGCTTCCCAGCAGTCGCCGCGCCGTGTCGGGGCTTCCGCCCTTGGCGGGGACGCTCTGCTCTACCGTCGCGTCCACGTAGTCCCTCGCTATCCGCAGGGCACGAGACGGCCTGATGCCGACGGCCTCCGGCCACCCTCCCCTGCAGCACAGCGACACCAGCCGGTCGACGTCCATCTCGCAGGAGACGTGTGCGAACTTCCCCTCGAAGAGGCCCGCCAGGGAGACCTCCCCCGTGGAGTCGCCGGACTCCTGCAGCGACATGGGCAGCATGCGCACCCTGCCGATTCGGCCCACACCGCTGTGGTGGACCCGGTCCTTCGCGGGCGTCGACGAGCCGGTCAGGATCCAGAGTCCCTTCTCGCCTCCTGCGTCGTCGACCTCGTGGCGCACCACGTCCCATACGGAGGGGGCGAGCTGCCACTCGTCAATCACGTGCGGCCGCTCCCCCACGAGGACGGCCTTGGGGTCCGCAAGCGCCATGTCCAGGTTCTGGCCCTCGTCGAGGTAGATGATGCTCCTCGCATGGCGGCGCGCGGTCCAGGTCTTGCCGCACCACTTGGCGCCGGCGATCTCCACAGCGCCGTAGGTCTCGAGGCACTCGTCGACCTCGTCGTCGACGATTCGGGGCAGGTACCCCGCAGGAACGACTGACATCGCCACCGACCTCCCAACTTATGATGCGATATCCCCAAGGCTCATTATCTAGCATTCTAGCTGCGATGTTGTCAGATTCTGCGAATTTGATTGTCGGTTTCCGGGTTTTCCGTTGTCGGATTTCGCGATTCTCATTGTCGGTTTCCGCGTTTTCCGTTGTCGATTTCCGCGGATGGCAGACGTGTGGCGCGCCTGCTCCGGCCAGCGTCGCCCATAGAAGGCCGCAACCAGATCAGGACAGGTCCTCCAGGAGGCGGCGCATCTCGCGCTGGACGGCGTGCTCCTCGTTGGTGCCCACGACCCTGCACGCGATCTGCTTGAGCGCCGGGCGGGCGTTGCCCATCACGTAGGGGTGACCGACGAAGCGCAGCATCGCGTAGTCGTTCATGCTGTCGCCGAAGGCCACGACCTCCTGCGGGTCGATGCCCCAGTAGCGCATGACCTGCTCCAGGCCGGTCGCCTTGCTCACCTGGGACGGCGTCACGTCGATCCAGGTGGAGCCGGAGGGCATGAAGGAGAACCGGTCGCCCAGCTCGCGCTCGAGGATGTACACCATGTCCATGATGTCCTCGTGACGGTCGTAGCACACGGCGGCCTTGATGATGCTCACGTCGGGGGATGGCGGGTCGAAGAGGCGCTCGGCACGGGGCAGGTCCTTGTCGAGCTCTCGCACGTAGCGGGACTGGTCGTCCAGCAGGTAGGTGCGGCGCTCGTCGTAGAGCACCAGGTGCAGGCAGTCGAGGGCCTGGCAGACCCTGAAGAGGCGGCCGATGTCCATGGTCGAGAAGACCTCGCGGTCGAGCAGATGGCCGTCGGCGTACACCTGGCTGCCGAGCGCGGCCACGTAGTCCATCTGGTCCGCGACCGGCGCGAAGAACTCGCGCAGGGTCCGGTAGCGCCGCCCGGAGCTCGCGACGAAGATGACGCCGTGACGGCGCAGGGCCGAGACGAGCCCGAAGGTCTCCTCCGGCAGCCTGCCCCGGTCGTCCAGAAGCGTCCCGTCCATGTCCGCCGCGATGAGCCTGATCATCTCTCCTCCGTTCCCCCTGAGGTCGTCGCTGGGCAGCTCGCCCGTGAGCCGGACGCCCCCAATGGGATACTCTACGACAGGAGGGACCCCGCGACGAGCACGGCGCCACGACGGGCGCCCATGCGGGCGCGACTGCGCGGGCGCCGGCCTACGGAAGGCCGCTGCAGCTCGACGGGCGCAGGCGCCGGCCGCAGCGGCGACGCGATGACAGACGGAGGGAACGCGATGGCTGACGACTTCTTCGACGATGACGACCCCTACTTCCTGGTCTGCGACCGGCTGGACGCGGGCGAGGACCCGCGCGAGGTCTTCGCGTGGGCGACGTCGAGGCGCAAGCGCGCAAAGGGCGAGGTCCAGCGCGACCAGTGGGACGAGGCCCTCTCCTACATCGGCGCGGAGTACCCCGAGCTCGACCTTGGGTAGGGACCCGGCCGGCGGCGAGCCGCGAGTGCGGGCAACGCCGATGCGCGGAAGAGACAACGCGAGGACAGACGACAGGAAGGTACCGGACTGACATGGGCACGACGCAGGGAGAGGGGCCGCAGAGGCTCCCGTTCGCATCCGACTACGAGAGGGGCGCGCTGCCGCAGGTCCTCGAGCGGCTCCAGGAGGTGAACCTCGAGCCCAACCCGGGCTACGGCGCCGACGCCCACAGCGAGCGCGCCCGCGCCCTCATCCGCGAGGCGGCGGGCGCCCCGGAGGCGGAGGTGAGCTTCCTCGCGGGCGGCACGCAGGCCAACGCCGTCGTGATCGACGCCCTTCTCGCCCCGTGGCAGGGCGTCGTGGCGGCGGACTCGGGACACGTGAGCGTGCACGAGGCCGGCGCGATCGAGGCCATGGGGCACAAGGTGATCGAGCTTGGGGGCGAGGACAGCAAGCTCACGGCCGAGGCGGTGGACGCGGCCTGCCAGGCGTGGGAGCAGGACGAGAACCGCGAGCACATGGTGATGCCCGGCCTGGTCTACGTGTCGCAGCCCACGGAGTACGGCAGGCTCTACAGCCTGGCGGAGCTCGAGGCGCTGCGCGCCGTCTGCGACGCGCGCGGCATCGGGCTCTACGTGGACGGCGCCCGGCTCGCCTACGCCCTGGCCGCCCCCGGCAACGACGTGGGCCTGGCCGACCTCGCTCGGCTCACGGACGCCTTCTACGTGGGCGGCACCAAGTGCGGCACGCTCCTGGGCGAGGCGGTCGTCTTCCCCAGGCCCGGCACCTGCCCGCACTTCCTGACGCTCGTCAAGCGGCGCGGCGCGCTGCTCGCCAAGGGCTTCCTCGTGGGCGCGCAGTTCGAGGCGCTCTTCGAGGACGGCCTCTACCAGCGGCTCGGTGCGCGGGCTGACGCGCAGGCCGCGCGCGTCGCG
The DNA here is from genome assembly GCF_036408855.1 of Olsenella absiana. Lineage (NCBI taxonomy): Bacteria > Bacillati > Actinomycetota > Coriobacteriia > Coriobacteriales > Atopobiaceae > Olsenella > Olsenella absiana. Next base: position 1,857 of record NZ_JAZGJQ010000011.1, on the reverse strand, counting down.
CGCGCCTTCGAGGAGGCAGGCTGCGAGCTCCTGGAGCCGCAGCAGACCAACCAGGTCATCGTCGCGCTCGAGAAGGACCAGCTCCAGCGACTCGAGGCCCGCGTGGAGGCGGGCTTCTGGAGCCACCTTGCCGACGGCCGTACCGCCGTGCGGCTCGCGACGAGCTGGTCCTCGACCGACGAGGAGGCAGACGTCCTCGTCGACGTCATCCGCACACTCGCGTCGAAGTAGGGCACCAGGCGGAAGGGCTGGGTCGCGACCTGCGCGAGGGCGACGCGCCACGCCTCGCCGCTCACCATGCGCGGGTCACCGCGGCGGTTGCAGTCCAGCAGCAGGTCGACGCGGTCTGCGAGGTCGCGCTTGATGCGGTCGGCTACGCGCCACTCGAAGAAGTAGCCGCGCTTGAACTTGCGCAGTGCGTCCTCGTCCGCGTTGTCGGCCTTCCAGTTGCAGACGCCCGCACGCAGGCGCAGCTGGATCTCCCAGCGGGTGAGGGACGCGTAGACGAGAAGGGCCGGGGCGCCAGGTGCCGCACCGACGCCGGCCGCCTCCGCGCCTGCGTCACCCGCGCCGGCGCCGGCCGCCTCACAGAGCCAGGCGGCGCCGACGCCGTACACCACCACCAGCCCCCGGGCCGCGCGGATCTTCTCGCCCGCCGAGGCCACCTGCGCCTCGTCGAAGAACTGCTCGATCCTGTAGTGCGACATCACGCCGAACACGCGGTCGTCGGTGATGCAGTCCGCAATGCGGCGCTGCACCTGCTCGGCAGGCTGCGAGTAGTCGTCAGAGAGGATCGTGAGGCTCGGGGCGAGCGGCTCGACGAGCTCGCGGCGGAGCTCGTCGAGGTCCGTGCCCGGGTAGCACTCGAGCGCGAGGACGACGGGGCCGGCGGCGCCCACGTCCGGGCCGTCGGTGACGCGGGCGGTCGTGCGGGCGGCGAGCTCCTCCCGGATGCGCGCGACGACGCGCTCGTAGCCGCGCTCGGGGATCTCGCCGGAGTGGATGCGGATCGTCGGGTGGAGGTCGTAGCTGCTCATTTCGCGCCTTTCGCGTCAGGAGGTCGGCCTGGCGGCCTCGCGGATGGGGCGGTTGCGCACCGATTGAGATCGACACGGGAAGCAAATCGCTCTTTCTCGACAAAATTTCAAAAAATTGTCGGCAAAGCATTAAATAAGAGCTGTTCATTTAATGGTTTCAGGACAAAATATTCAAAAATTGTCAGCAAAAAGCGATTTGCTCGGGGCGCAGGTCCGTGCGCCACCGCCTCCCCTTCTCGTTTCGGCATACAAGAATCACAAGTGTCTAGAAGGACTCGGTGAGGCAAGGGCGAACCGAGGGCGAACCGCGGGCGAGCCGCGCGTGGAGCAAGCGACAAGCGAGGGGGACAGAGCAAGCGAGGGGATTCCTCCATGCCGCCCTCCGGACTCGGCGCCTGAGAGGGGCAGGGCGCAGAACGGGCGCTGGATCGCGTGCGCTCGTGTGCGACTGGCGGCAACTAGATCAAGGGTAAAACAAAAGGCCAGGGGACTAAGCCCCTGGCCTGCTGTTTTCAATGGAGCCAGCAATCGGACTCGAACCGATGACCCCCGCTTTACGAGAGCGGTGCTCTACCAACTGAGCTATGCTGGCAACTCCACGACTGCATCGCAGCGAATAGAGATTATACGGGTAGTCGCTATCCGGCGCAAGGGGCTTCCGGGCTTTTTTCCGCCCCCGCCCTGGCACCCGGCCGGCGGGTGGATTGAATTTGTAAGCGCAACACTGCATTCCGAAGCGCAACGTTTGCATCAAGTCCTGCAGAATGCGGCGGAAGCGTTGCGGCAAGGCGTGCAATTCGGCCTTCCGGAGGGCCCTGGG